>NZ_PREY01000042.1:0-58482 GCF_002959955.1 Burkholderia sp. BE12
GGGCGGAGGGCGGACGGCGGACGGCGGACGGCGGACGGCGGACGGCGGACGGCGGGCCGAGCCGGGCAGAGCTCAGGCCAGCGGCACTTGCGGAAGTGGCGACGACGGTTCGAGGTGGCGTTTCGCGAGCCACACTTCCTGCTGCAGCCAGTCGCGGAACTGCACGATGTGCGGCAGGTTCGTCTGCTCGGGTCGCGTGACGAACCAGTACGACTGATGGCCGTCGACGTGTACGTTGAGCACCTGCATCAACTGCCCGGCCGCGAGTTCGCGCGCGACCATGTGGCGGTCGGCGATGGTGATCCCGAGGCCGTCGATCGCCGCGCGGATCGCATGATCGAGCAGGTCGAATTCGTAGCCGCCGCGCGTGTCGACGTCGGCGATGCCGGCGGCCTTCAGCCAGTGCTGCCAGGTCAGGTAGCGCTGGTCGTCGGTCGCGAGCACGTGCAGCAGCGTGAAGCGGTTCAGGTCGATCGGCGCGCCGTCCTGCCGCAGCCGCGCATACAGCGCGGGCGCACAGACGGCGATATGCTGCTCCTGCATCAGCAGTGCGTTGTCGAAGCCGTCCCATTCGCCGTCGCCGAACCGGATCGCGCAGTCGAGCACGCGGGATTCGCCGAGGCTGTCGTGGATGCGCGTCGTGAGGCTCAGTTCGAATTCGGGATGCGCATCGCGCAGCCTGCCGAGGCGCGGCATCAGCCAGCGCGCGGCGAAGGTGGGCGGCACGTTCGCGCGCAGGCGGTTCAGGTGGGTTTTTTCCTGCAGGCTGCGCACGGTCAACTCGATCTTGTCGAACGATTGCTGCAGCGCGCGCAGCAGCACGCGGCCGGCCGCCGTCAGTTCGAGCTGGTGATGGCGGCGCTCGAGCAGGGTTTCGCCGAGCTGGCCTTCGAGCTGGCGGACCTGCCGGCTCACCGCGCTCTGCGTCACGTTGAGCAGTTCGGCCGCGCGCGTGAAGCTGCCGGTGCGGCCGGCCATCTCGAAGGCTTTCAGCGCATTCAGCGCCGGCATCTTGCGTCTCACGGGACAGTGTCGTGTTTGGTGCGGGATGCTTATTGTAGGCGGGAGGCCGGCACGGCGGGGCGATGAATGACGGGGTGGACGGCGCCGGGCCTCGGGGTTTTCACGGCATGACGGGCGGCGCGCTTTTCTGCGATAAAGCTGCCCGCGGAATGGCCGGCGGCGCCGGCCGCAACCATACGAACGATACGAACGAAGGGGACACACATCATGCGACGCCTGCCATCGTTGATCGCGCTGCGATTTTTCGAGGAGACCGCGCGTCACCTGAGCTTCAATCGCGCGGCGGTGTCGCTGTGCGTGACGCAAGGCGCGGTGAGCCGGCAGATCCGGCTGCTCGAGGAAGCGCTCGGCGCACGCCTGTTCGAGCGCGATCACAAGGGCGTGCGCCTGACCGATGCCGGCCAGCGGTTGCTGCCGTTCATCGGGCAGGCGTTCGACACGATCGAGCGCGGCGTCGGCGAAATCGCCGCTGCGCGGCCAGGCGCGAAGCGGCGCCTGACGATATCGCTGCCGCCGACGTTCGCCACGCAGTGGTTTTCGCCGCGGCTCGGCACGCTCGCGGAGGCGCTGCCCGACGTCGAGCTATCGATTCGGACCGAGCCGGCCGACGATTGTCATTGCCACATCCGCTTCGGGCGCGCGGCACGCACCGGGATGCAATCGGAACTCCTGATGATGGAGCGGCACGCGCTGGTTGGCGCGCCGCGCTATCGCGGCGACGCGCTCGACGTGCTGCTCGGCCGGCTGCCGTCGCTGCACGTGTTGCACGAAGGCAAGCGCCTGGCGCTGTGGGCCGACTGGTGCGAGCAGGCGGGCGTGCCGGCGGCGCGGATCGGCGACGGCATCGAGTTTTCCACGCTCGAACAGGCGATTCGCGCGGCGCGCAAGGGCGTGGGGCTCGCGGTGGTCGACCTGAACATGATCGAGGAAGAGATCGGCGAGGGCAGCCTCGTGCGGCTGTCGCCAGTACAGCCGATCGGGCCGTTCGGTTATTGGCTCGACGTCGAGCCGGAGAGCGTCGCGGTCGAGCATGTGGTCGCGTTCGCCGCGTGGTTGCGGGGGCAGGCGGCGAGGCGGGGGTAGGGGCATGGACGGGCGGTGAGACGCGGCTGACCCGGTCGTGGAAACAATCGGATCAGTCCGCGCTTGTCCTGTCATGCTCCCGGCCTCTGTATCTGTCAAAGATCGTTACCAAGCACAGAGATCGGCAGGATCGTTGTCGACTGGGACCACGCAGTTTCTTTCCGTCGCTGCCGGTTATCAGTCGGGGTCCAGTCCGAAGTGCATGAGTGTTTCGCGGCGCGCCATGGCCTCTGCTTCAGCCGACGATATGATCGGCAACTGGCACTTCGAGAGATCGATGCGCCCCACGTTGAAGACGGCTCGTTGCGGAGGGGATGCGGCGGCGGTGGCGGCCCATGCGCCGAGCTCGACGGCGGACTTGCGCATGACGCGCGCCACGCTGCGATGGAGTTCTCTCGCGACGAACGCGTCAATGAGTTGCCGGGCTTCCGAGAGACGAACGCGACGATGCTCGCTGGTCGAGTGGCCGCGCTTCGCAGCGCGTCGCGTGATACGGAATCCGGCGATTGGAGCGTGCTTTGTGCTCATTCGTAAATCCCCTTTTCGATCAAGTATTTCTGCAACGCCTGTACGGACTTGCCGTGTGGCGCGACGTTGAAGGTCATCCAGCGATGTGATCCGGCTACGCGCCAGAAATCTCGTCCGAATCGGGTCGCATAGAGCGCGTGTAGCGACCGTAGCGACCCATCGGAAAGACCGACCGGGTACCCCTGGAAATACTGGAACAGTGCCGCTTCGTCACCGTGCTGGTCGGGAATGGGTGCATCGAAACCGAACCGGGGCCACGCGTAGTATCCAAACAGACGGCGCCCGCCAGGTTTCGGCGCGGTCTTGCGGCCACCCGCTACAAGTGTGCTGATCTGGACGATCCCCAACGTATCGCATGCTCGAACGATTCGCCACAGCATTGCTGCGCCGAGTCCCGCGATCGCATGATCGACGAGATCGATTGTCCTGAGTTCGAGGGCGGACACGTCTGACTCTCGAAAAACGGATACGCGATTTTCGGATCGGATCAACGTGGGATGCGTGACGCCGAAAGTCAACCTGTTCGCGCTATCGAGATAGGCTTGAATATCCGACCCGGCCGGCGCCCCGCACAACGAAACAAGCAATTCGTCGGGAACGTCGCCAGCGATGCCAAGCAATGCCGGGATATCCAGATCGTTTCGGCTGACCGTCGAGCGATCGTCGAAGTACGCCGTCTCGTACGGCAGGACATGGCTGAGATCGACGGATCGGGCGGGCATGGTGGCGAGCGAGGAACGGAAAGCACCCAGCATATCGCCGCGCGTCCGGCCCGCAGAGTCTGCCGAATGGCCTGTCCGAAGCAAGCCCCCGTTTCGTCCATCCGCTCGATCGGCGCCGGCATTCGCGCCGATCCGTCTGGAGATCGTCCTGCACGGCGCGCGGGATTACGCGTCGATTCTCTTCTGAGCGATTTTGCTCATCGCCGCTTATCGGGAATGCGAACAACCGCCAGCCGGAATGCACGAACCCGGCTCTGGCCGGGTTCGTTCGAATCGCGTCGCACGTCGCCGCGGCGCATGTACGGAGCGTCGATGCGAAAGCCTTGCGCGTGGCGGCTCAGGCAAGCATGAAGCCCGCGCACGCTTCAATGCCCCGCCGCCTCCTCCAGCGTCAGATGCTTCGTCTCCGGCGCCCACGCGATCGACACGATCATCCCCACGAGCAGCACGCCCGCCAGCGCGAACATCGTCGCGTGAAACCCGAGCGTCGCGATACCGACCGGCAGCAGGAACGTGCCGATCGCCGAGCCGAGCCGGCTGCACGCGATCGCCAGCCCGACGCCGCTTGCGCGCACTTCGGTCGGGAAGCACTCGGGCGGAAACACGCCGACGAGATTGCTGAACGCCGACATCGTCAGCGTGAAGATCGCGAACGCGACGATCATCGCGACGGCCGCCGACGACGGCAGCACCGCCAGCGCGACGAGCGACGCGCACGTCACCGCGAACGAGCCGATCAGGAAGCCGCGCCGCGACAGCCGGATCGTCAGCCAGATGCCGATCAGCGCGCCGAGCACGAGGAAGCCGTTCAGCAGCAGGTCGGCGCCGAAGCCTTCTGCGAGGCCGATCGTCTTCAGGATCGTCGGCAGGAACGTATAGATCGCGAAGTACGGAATCACGAGACACACGAAGAACGCGCAATTGAAGACCGTCCGGCGGATCAGGTCGCGCCGGAACAAGCGCGCAAAGCCCGTATTGGCATGCGGTTCGGCCGAACCGTCGAGCATCACATGCGGCCCGAAATGCTTCGCGACGATCGCGCGTGCCTCTTGCACGCGGCCCTTGCCGAGTAGCCAGCGCGGCGACTCGGGCGTGCCGATCCGCAGCACCAGCACGATCAGCGCCGGCAGCGCGGCCGACGCGAGCAGCCAGCGCCATGCATCGGGCGCGGCGTCGCTGTACGCGAGGCCGAGCACGTTCGCGGCGACATAGCCGATCGTCCAGATCACGCTGAACGAGCCGAGCAACGCGCCGCGATGCTTGCGCGGCGAGAATTCGGCGAGGATCGCGTGGCCGACCGTGAAGTCGCCGCCCATCCCGAAGCCGATCAGCACGCGCAGCATGCACAGTTCGAGCGGCGAGCTCACGAAGAATTGCGCGAACGCGGCCGCGGTGATGATCACGAAGCTCGTCAGGAAGATCTTCTGCCGGCCCATGCGGTCGGACAGCCAGCCGAACACGAGGCTGCCGAAGAAGATGCCGATCAGCGCCGAGCTGCCGATCATCCCCATCCAGAACGCGTCGATCGGCATCTGCTTGCCGAGCGCGGCGAGCGCATAGCCGATCGTGCCGAGCGTGTAGCCCTCGGTGAAATGCGCGCCGAACGTCAGGCCGGCGATCTTCACGTGGAAACGGTTGAGCGGCACGTCGTCGAGCGCGACGGGGCGGCGCGGTGCGTCGGCGCCGCGCGACAGCGGCAACGCGCGCGCGGTGCCGGATTGAACATTGGCTTGGGTCAAGCTGCCTCCGGAATTGTTATGCATGCGGCGCGCGGGCGTCGGACGACGCCGCGACAGCCGCGCGTGCGCCGCGCGGCCGGGCGGCGCGCGGCGCGGATCGACCGCGGGGAGCGGTCAGCGGCCGAGGCCGGCCATCAGCGTGTACTTGAGCTCCACGTACTCGTCGAGGCCGTACTTCGAGCCTTCGCGCCCGAGCCCCGATTGCTTGACGCCGCCGAACGGCGCGACTTCGGTCGAGATGATCCCGTCGTTGACGCCGACCATCCCGCTTTCCAGTGCGCCGGACACACGCCATGCACGGCCGAGGTCGCGCGTGTAGAAATACGCGGACAGCCCGAACGGCGTGTCGTTCGCCGCGGCGATGGCTTCTTCTTCAGTCGTGAAGCGGAAGCAGCCGGCGACGGGGCCGAAGGTTTCCTCTTCGGCGATCAGCATGTCGGGCGTCATGCCGGTCAGCACGGTCGGTTCGTAGAAGGTGCCGCCGAGCGCGTGACGCTTGCCGCCGGTCAACGCATGCGCACCCTTCGAGGTGGCGTCCGCCACGTGTCGCTCGACCTTGCCGAGCGCCGCTTCGTTGATCAGCGGGCCCTGGTCGACTTCACCCGCGAGCGCGTTGCCGACCCGCAGCTTGCGCACGGCGTCCGCGAGCTTGCGCGTGAACGCGTCGTACACGCCGTCCTGCACGAGGAAGCGGTTCACGCACACGCAGGTCTGGCCGGTGTTGCGGAACTTCGACGCGATCGCGCCGTCGACCGCCGCATCGAGATCGGCATCGTCGAACACGATGAACGGCGCGTTGCCGCCGAGTTCGAGCGACAGCTTCTTCAGCGTATCGGCCGACTGCTTCGCGAGCAGCTTGCCGACCCGCGTCGAGCCCGTGAACGACAGCTTGCGCACGACGGGTGAGCTCGTCAGCGTCTCGCCGATCGCGACCGCGTCGCCCGACACCACGTTGAACACGCCGGCCGGCACGCCCGCGCGCTCGGCGAGCACCGCGAGCGCGAACGCCGACAGCGGCGTTTCCTCGGACGGCTTGAGCACCATCGTGCAGCCGGCCGCGAGTGCGGGGCCGGCCTTGCGCGTGATCATCGCGAGCGGGAAATTCCACGGCGTGATCGCCGCGACGACGCCGACCGGCTCGCGCGTGACGACGATCTGCGCATTCGGCTTCGGGCTCGGGATCACGTCGCCGTACATGCGCTTCGCTTCTTCGGCGAACCATTCGAGAAAGCTGGCCGCGTAGGCCACTTCGCCGCGCGCCTCCGCGAGCGGCTTGCCCTGTTCGCGCGTCAGCAGCTCGGCGAGCGCGTCGCGGTGTTCGAGCATCAGCTCGCCCCAGCGTTTCACGCGGGCGCCGCGCTCCTTCGCGGTCAGCGCGCGCCATGCGGGAAGTGCGTGGGCGGCCGCGTCGATCGCGCGCTGCGTGTCGTCGGCGCCGCCTTTCGCGACCTTCGCGATCGTCTCGCCGGTCGCCGGGTTCAGCACCGGATAGGTCGCATCGCTCGCGTCATGCGATTCGTGCCATTCGCCGCCGATGTAATGGCCGGTCCTCAAAAATTCGTTCATCGTATGTCGTTCCTTCAGTGTTTCAGTCTGCCGCGAAACTGCCCTGCGCCGGTCGCGACTCGCGCGCGATGCGCTTGCCGGCCGTGTAATCGTTGATCAGGTCGCACGGCGTGTAGTTGCGCTCCAGTTCGTGCAGTTCTTCGTCGGTGAGCCGCGTTTCGAGCGCGCCGAGCGCGCTGTCGAACTGCGCGACGGAATCCGCGCCGACCAGCATGCTCGCGACGCCGGGGCGGCTCAGCACCCACGCCTGCGCGATCTGCGCGGGTGGCACGCCGCGCCGCTTCGCGACCTTCGCGACCGACGCGGCGATCGCGAGCGACGACGCGTCGCCGTACATCTGCGCGGTGAAGAAGTCGGTCTGGTTGCGCGTCGATTGCGGCTCGCAGGTCAGCAGGCCGCGCGCAAGCGGGCTGAACACCGAGACGCCGACACCCTGGTCGATGCAGTACGGCACCATCTCGCGCTCTTCCTCGCGATACGCGAGATTGAGCTGCAGCTGCATGTTGATCGGCTTGTTCCAGCCGTTTCGTTCGCAGGCCTGCATGATCTTCGCGAACTGCCACGTGTACATCGTCGACACGCCGATGTAGCGCGCCTTGCCCGCGCGCACGATGTCGTGCAGCGTGCTCATCGTTTCCTCGACGGGCGTGTTCACGTCGAAGAAATGCAGCATGAAGATGTCGACGTAATCCATCCCGAGACGCTTGAGCGACCCGTCGATGCCGTCGAGCACGTGCTTGCGCGAATGGCCGCCCGCATTCGGATCGCTGCCCATGTCGTAGCCGACCTTGGTCGTCACGACGAGCTCCTCGCGGCGCGCGTTGCGCTTCAGGATGCGGCCGACCACTTCCTCGCCGACGCCCGTCGAATAGAAATCCGCGAGATCGATGAAGTTGACGCCGGCATCGAGCGCGCGGCGCACGATCGGCTCGCTCTGCGCTTCGTCGAAGATCCACGGCTTCCACTCGGGCGTGCCCATGTTCATCGTGCCGAGACACAGGCGGGACACCTTCAGGCCGGACTGGCCGAGGCGGACGTATTCCATGCTTCCTCCTGATGCGGCCTGGCCGGCCGCGCGTTGTCGGTCAGTTCCGTCAGTTCTTTTTCGGCGTGTAGAACGGGTTCGACACGTCGCGTGCGGCGGCGAACACCGCGTCGCGATGCGGCAACCCTTCCATTGCCGCGATGATCGCGTTGCGGCACGCGCGGTAGTTGTTCTCGAACACGGCGTCGAGGTCGTCGGTCTGCGGGTTCACCCAGTTCGCCGACACGACGACCCAGTCGTTCTCCGCTTCGGGCGGCAGCGTGCCGTTCTCGAGCGCTTCGGCCACGGCCTTCGCGATGCCGGCCTGCGACGCACCCCACGTGGCATTGCCGTGGAAGTCGCCGGCGATCTGCGCCTTGTTCACGTACAGCGTGAGCGGCTTGGTCGGTATGCCCGGCTGCGCGATCACGACGAACGGCGCATGGCCGGCCGACGGCGTCGCGAGTGCGGTCGCGAACGCCTGGCCCGCCGGGCCGTTGCGCGGGCCGACCAGCACGTTGATGTGCGCGAGGTTGACGCCGGGGCCTTCGAAGCCTTCGCCGATGTAAAGCTGCCTGGGTTGGGATGCGGTCATTGCAATGTCTCGTCGATGAGGTTGGGTGTGAGGCGATTGTGGTGGGCCGCGATGCGGCCGGTGAATCGATGTTTCCTGATCGAGGTATGAGTTTTCGTCGTCTCCGGGAAAGCCCCGAGCCCGGCGCGCGGCCGCCCGCCGGGCGGCCCGCGGCGGCCATCTCGACGAGCGGCGGCGTGCGGGCGGCGAAGGGGCGTTCGCATACCGGCTCCGGGTTTGTCATACCCGGCCAGGGGTTGGAGGGCCGCGTGCATCCGGACAACAATCGGCGTACTCCGAGCCCTATCTTTCGTGTTCCCTTCCATTTTCGAAAGCGAGTAATTCCGATGGCTGCCATTGAGAAATCTGGCGCGCTGCGCCAGTCCCCCCAGGTGGAGCCCGCGCTCCCGGGGGCCTCGTCCAGGGCGGAGAGCCCGGGGCGGCCCGGCGTTTTCTCGAAGCCCGACTGGTCCAAGCTGACGTCGCTCGACCCGGAGCTGATCCGCGCGTTCGTCGCGGTCGTCGAAAGCGGCGGCTTCACCGCGGCGGCCCGGCAACTGCATCGCACGCAGTCGACGATCAGCCTGCGCATCCGCACGCTGGAGGAGCGGCTCGACACGCACCTGTTCATGCGCAACAGCCGGCGGCTCGAACTGTCGCGCGACGGCGAGAATTTCCTGATCCACGCGCGGCGGATCATCCAGGTGCAGAACGACGCGATCCGCGCGCTGAAGCAGGCGAGCAGCGATCGCGGCATCGTGCGTTTCGGGCTGCCGGAGGACTACGCGGAGCTGTGGCTGCCCGACCTGCTGAAGTCGTTCTATGCGCTGCGGCCGGGCGCACGCCTGCACGTGCATTGCCGCACGTCGCTCGAACTGATCGAGCGGCTGCACGCCGGCGAGCTCGACGTCGCGCTCGTCGTGCGGCATGGACCGAACGCGGGTGGGCGGCTGCTCGGCCGTCACGACGTCGTGTGGGCCGCGCATCGCGATTTCGCGCTCGACCCGGATGCGTCGGTGCCGCTCGCGCTGTTTCCCGAGACGTGCTGCTACCGGCAACGCGGGCTGCAGGCGCTCGCGACGGCCGAGCGGCCGTATCACGTCATCTATACGAGCCAGAGCCCGACCGGTATCAAGATCGCGGTGAACCACGGCGCGGCCGTGACGATGATCGATCGCTGCACGCTGCCCGAGAACTGGCGCGTGCTCGACGAGGCGGACGGGCTGCCGCCGCTGCCGGCGGCCGATCTCGAACTGCATCGCTCGCCCGGCATCTGCGATCCGCTGACCGACGATCTCGTCTCGCTGATCGAATCGATGGTCGACGAGCGGCGGCGCGCGTCGCTCGCGGCGTTCGCGTAACGCGGCGCCCGCGGCACAGGCGACGCCGCCAGCATGGCGCGCGGGGCGCGATCCCGGCGCGCATGCCGTTTTTTGCACGGCTGCCCCGTTTTTTTGCACGGCGTTGATACGGTTTCTTCCAAGCTGGGGATGTGTCGAGCAGCCGGGACGGTTTCCGTCCGCGCCATGACCTTCATTCATACCTTTCCCGCTTCGAGGTCGCCGGTCGCCGGTGCGTGCCGGTTGCGGGTCGCGGTCGGCGCCCGCCAAGCCGGGAACGGCGATTGCTCGGCTAATCCGCCGCCGAGTCGCCGGCCGCCGTGCTGTCCGGCGGCCATCGACGGTGGCCGTTTGTGCGCTGCGTCGAACGCGGCGCGACCCTGAACAGGGAGGGCCCATGTACCTTACGGAAGAAGTGCGTATCGCGCGCCCGGCTGCCCGTCGCGCGCACGCCGCGGCGTTGCCGTCGGGCGGGCAGCTTGCCCGGCAGTTGACGGTGACGGTTCGCGCGGCGGACGTGCTGCTGCGCCAGGCGATTCGCGTGCCCGATCGCCATCAATGGTCGGTCGACGCCGAGCGCGTCGATGCGGCCGGCGGGCCACTCGCCGCGTGGGATTCCCACGTGACGTTCCGCATCGTCAAAGTATTCGCGCCGGCGTTCGATGCGCACGCGTGCGCGGCCGACCCCGATCAAGTGGCGGTCGAAATCAGATTGTTTCTGCCCGAACAGGCTTACGTTGCCGAGCGGCGCATCGGCATCTTCGGCCGACGGCACGGCCAACGATTCAGCGCGACGCTGTCGGTCACGGCAGGTTCGCAGTGGGGCGGCCGGCGCAGCGAGCGCGTTCCGCCGGCAGGGCGGCACGTGCACGGCGACACGCTGGAAGCGCTCGTCGATACGGTGGCCGGCATCGTCAATGCGGCGTTGGGCGTGGTCGGGCATGGCGCGAGCGGCCACGGGTGACGCCGCGGCGAGCGGGCGCCGACGGGCTCAGGCGTCGCCGGTCTGTCCGGTCTGCCGTTGCAGGTCTTCCATCAATTGTTCCGCGAGGAAGTCGCACGGCGGCCGTTTCGACTTGGTGCTGCGCGCGAGGATCAGCTCGAGCGGCGGCAGGTCGGGCAACCCGTGCGAGCGGCCGAGCATCGACAGTTGCGCGGGAATCGCGCAGCGGGCGAGCGGCGCGACCGCGAGGCCGGCTTCGACCATGCTGAGCAGCCCGAGCAGGCTCGGGCTTTCATACGACGTGCGGTACGGCACTTTCGCACGTTCGAGGCTGCGGATCGCGTTCTCGCGCGCGACGCTGCCCGGCATGAACACCGCGATCGGCAACGGGCGTTCTTCCCAGACGCGCGGCCCGTTCGTCATCGCGGCCCACGCCATCGGCTCGTGGCGGATGAAGTCGCCGGTGAGCCCCTTGATGCGCGTCCCGCAGACGAGATCGACGGTGCCCTCCTTGATCAGCGGCGCGAGCGCGCTGCTCGGCAGCCCCATCACCTGAATCTCGACCTTCGGGTAGGTCGCGGAGAATTTCTTCAGCACCGACGGCAGCAGCGACGATGCATAGTCGTCCGGCACGCCGATCACGACCTTGCCGGTCACTTCCGGCCGCACCACGGCCGCCCATGCCTCGTCGCGCAGCGCCAGCATTCGTCTGGCGAATCCCAGCAGCACCTCGCCCTCGCGCGTCAGCACGATGCTGCGCGGCTTGCGCACGAACAGCGGCCGGCCGATCGCGTCTTCCAGGCTCTTGATCTGCATGCTCACCGCCGACTGCGAACGGTTCACGGCTTCGGCCGCGCGGGTCATGTTGCCGGTTTCCGCGACGGCGACGACGGTGGCCAGCACGTCGTGATCGAGCATCTTCATGGGTATCAGGAAAACTGAACGTAACGATCAGCATTATGCGTTTTTATTGTTGCTGTGTGTCTGCCATAGTGCGATCACGCTGGCGCTTCACCCGACGGTGGCGCGGCGGTCGGCCGGATGATCCGGCGTGCGGGACTGAACAGGAAAGCGTGGTGAATCGATGATGGACCATCCGTTGCGCGCCGCGCTGGCCGCGGAATTGCATGCGCGGCCGTTCCTGCGGCTCGCCGAAGCCGTGTCGCTCACGCATTACGCGATCTATGCGGACGGCCGGCCCGACATCCACGAAACGCTGCTGCACGCGCTGTGCCGTGACACGGGCATCGACGCGCCGCACGAAGGCGCCACGCACCATGCGGTGCAGTCGCCGTCCGGCTGGCACCTGAAGTGGGAGCGCCACACCGAATTCTCGACCTTCACGTTCGTCGCGCCGCGCCGCGACACCGGTTATTTCGACGATCTCGCGATCGAAGGCATTCCGGCCGCGTGGTTCGCGCGGCTCGCCGGCATCCGCTTCGTCGCGGTGCGGATGGAACTGCTGTCGGGCGACGCCGCGCGGCTCGTGTGCGGCGACCTGCGCCGTTGGATCGACGGGCCCGCGCTCGTCGGCAGCAGCGTGCTCGGCGGCGGCAAGGTGTTCTGCGACTGGCACGTGCGCGACGACGGCTTCATGCGTTTTCTCGTCGTCGACGAGGATTTCCGCGAGGAGCAGGGCGGCCGCCTGTTGCAGCGTCTGTACGAAATCGAAACGTACCGGATGATGGCGCTGCTTGCGCTGCCGGTCGCGCGCCGGATGAGTTGCGAGCTCGACGAAATTCACGCGGCGCTGCATGCGTTGATGCAGCGGATGGACGCGAGCGGCGCCGACGGCGACGACGCGGCGCTACTGGTCAAGCTCACGCATCTCGCGGTGCGGGTCGAATCGTTGTCGGGCTCGGGGGCGCGCTTCAGCGCGTCGCGCGCGTACGAAAAGCTCGTGCTGGCGCGCATCCAGGAGTTGCGCGAGGAGCGTATCGAAGGGATGCCGACGATCGCCGAATTCATGGAGCGACGCTTCGCGCCGGCAATGGAAACGTGCCGCAGCGTATGGGCGCGCCACGAACAGATCGCCGCGCGGATCGCGCGTGCGGTCGACCTGCTGCGCACCCGCGTGAATCTCGCGCAGGAAAAGGACGTCACGCGGCTGCTGGCCGGCATGGAGCGCACCGCGCGCAACCAGCTTCATTTGCAGCACGCGGTCGAAGGGCTGTCGGTGGCCGCCATTTCGTACTACGTGCTGTCGCTCGCGACGGCGGCGTTCAAGGCGCTGCACGTGATGAACCTGCCGATCGATCCCGAACTGGCGGAAGGGCTGCTGATCGCGCCGGTCGTGTTCGCGGTGATCCACGTCACGCGACGCACACGTGCGCAGCTTGCGCGGTCGGAGACGGCGCATGACGGTGAGCCCGCGCATGCAGTGGCGTTGAAGCGGGCAAGCTAGAACATCAACGACATATCAAAGCAAAGGAGTGGAGATGACTTTCATGCAAACGCGATTCGCACGCTTCAGCGGCATCGATGCCTTCGACGAACCGGTCCAGGACGAAACCGGCGCACCGGAAGACGTACGCGTGACCTCGTATCAGGCCGTGCTGCAGGAGCCGACGACGTCGCTCGTCGGCGGTACGCTCGATCGGCCGGATGTCGCGGCGGTGGCGATTCTCGGGTACAACTGACGCGCGTTCCGTTCGCGTCGTATCGACGTGACGCGGGCGTTTCGTTCGAGTGAAACGGCGTGGTCGTCGCGGCCTCACGGCGGCGTTTGCGATGGCGTGAGCGCATGACGCGCGCTATAGTCGTGCGACGCCCGCAGCGGGTGCTGCACGCCCGGCGGCCTATTCACGCACGCGTTCGCCCGATGACACCCGATCCCGACGTCACCCTTCGACTGACCGACACCGGCCAGCCGGCCGCTCGAGACTTCATCAGCCGCAAGCTCGGCGAATTCAACCATGCGATGGCGGGGCGCACCGATGAGGCCGCGCTCGACGTCTACGTGACCGACCGCGCGACCGGCGAGGTATTGGGCGGCCTCGCCGGCCGAACGTCGCTCGGCCTGTTCTTCATCGACCTGTTCTACCTGCCCGAGTCGCTGCGCGGCGGCGGCTTCGGCAGCCGGCTCCTGCGCGAGGCCGAAGCGGAAGCGAAGCGGCGCGGTTGCGCACGTGCGGTGCTGTACACGATCTCGTTCCAGGCGCCGGATTTCTATCGGAAGCACGGTTACGAGACGTTCGGCGAAGTGCCGTGCGAGCCGGAAGGCGCGGCGCGCGTGTTCATGGTCAAGGTGCTTTGAGCGCGTTTTCCGGGCAACGGGTTTGTTCGCGACATCTACAAGGCCGGCAATCTCGGCGATTTCGATGCCGCGCCGGCCGCCGGCCTGTGGATCCTTGAAATCCAGATTGCCCACCCGACGCGGCCGTTCGGCGCGTTTTACGAAGACCTGCTCGTGTAAGCGCGGCGCCCGGCGACGCGCGCCATGAACGCGCGCCGGCCGGGGGCCTTGGACAATGGCGGTACCCCCGCGCGCTCAGATGCTGATCGCGACGGGGCCCGCGAGCGGCGTGTAGCCGTCGTCGAACAGATACCACGCGTCGTACTGGCCCGACGCCAGCGTGCTGTTCGCGGTGGACGAGAACAGCAGCGAGCCGGTGCTTTTGGGAAGGTACGCCCACGACTTGTAGTTGCCCTTGGTCGGCTGCGCGCCGCGCGCATAGATGCCAACCCAGTTCTTCGGGCTGTGGCGCCACGGCGGCACGAGGTAGTCGAATCGCAGCGTGCCGTACGACGCCCCCTGCGACGCCAGCGTCGCGACGAATTTCCCGTTCGTATTGCCGATGGCCGAATCCGTCAGCAACGCACCGGATTGCGCTTGCACGCAGCCGGCCACGCGGCGCAGGAAATTCGGGTCGTTCGCGTCGCGGATGCTCGCGTCGTACCAGCCGGCATCCCCATACCACGTGACGGCCTGGGTCGCACCGGCGGGCACGCTGACGGACTGTGCCGTGTTCATTCCGTACGCGTTGTCGACGAGCTGGAACGTCGTCGCGCTCGAACCGGCGGAGTTGTCGAGCGTGATCTGCACGTTGCCGTTCTGCACGTCGTAGCAGAGGCTGACTTCGGCTCTCGATCCGGTGTTTCCCGACGCGCCGATGTTGCCGCGGAACGTTTGCAGGAACCCGTTCGGGCCGTAGATCGAATAGTCGTAGCCGCCGCCCGAATTCAGTGCGAGCGCATCCGACAGGGCAGCGCACGCACTCGTGCCGGCACCGATCGTGTATTGACGCGGGATCGTGCCGGTACCGTCGACCCACGCCTGCAGATGCACGCCGGCCGCGCCGGTGTTGGTCATCGTCAGCGCGAGCGTCTTGCCGGACCGGTTGACCTTGCCCTGGACGAAGAACTCGTACGGCAGCCGGCATGCGCTGTTGCGGCCGGCCGTCTGGGCCGGCACCGCGGTCGTGGTGGGGTAGGGGATCAGGACCGTCGAGCCGTTCGGATCCATGTTGCTGGCCGGCCCCGGAATCGCCGGAATCGTCTGGTCGGGATTCGCGAAATCGAACGCCGACGTGAGATCGCCGCATACCGCGCGCCGCCACGGCGTGATGTTGGCTTCCTGCAGTCCGAAGCGCGCTTCCAGAAAGCGGATTACCGACGTGTGGTCGAAGACCTGCGAATTGATCTTGCCGCCCTTCGACCATGGCGAGATCACGAACATCGGCACACGCGGGCCGAGTCCGATCGGCAGGTCGCCGCTGGCCGATCCGTCCGATGCGCCACCGCCGCTGGCGACGAATTCCGCCGCCGTCGATACGGTCGACTGGCCGGTGCCGGCGTAGGCGCTCGACGGGACGGCCGGCGGCACGTGATCGAACAGGCCGTCGTTCTCGTCATACATCACGAGCAGCACCGTGCTGGCCCACACCTTCGGATTCGACGTCAGCGCGTTGAGGACGTTGCTCACGTACCATTCGCCGCCGCTCGCGGCCCACGACGGATGCTCGCAATATGCGTAAGGCGCGGCGATCCAGGACACCTGCGGCAGCGTGTCGTTCGCGACGTCGGCCTGTAACTGGCTGAAAAGATTCGTGTCGTATTCCTTACCGCCGCCGGCTGGATCGATCTGCGTGCCGTTGAGCGCCGGCGCGAGCGGATCGTTTGCGCCGAGGTTCTGGTACTGCTTGAAGTTCAGGATGACGTTGTCGCCGTAGTTGCCGTTCCACCACAGATCCTTGCTGGAGCCGTTGTATTCGCCGTAGCCGTGGCCGGAATCCAGCCCGTTGCCCTTGTCCTGGTAGAACTTCCACGTGACGCCGGCCGCGTTCAATCGTTCCGGCATGGTGGTCCACCCGGTGCCGGTCATCGTGTTCGTCGTGTACGGCGAATAGCCGGCGACGTTGCCGCAGCATCCGGTCCACAGATACAGGCGGTTCGGGTCGGTCGGGCCGAGCATCGAGCAGTGGTAGCCGTCGCACACGGTGAATGCGCTCGCCAGCGCGTAGTAGAACGGAATGTCGTTCTGCGTGAAGTAGTACATCGTGCCGGTGGTCTTCGCCGCGACCCAGTTGTCATAGCGGCCGTTGTTCCAGGCACTGTGCGTACCGCTCCAGCTGTGATCGAGATCGCCGTAATAGGTGTCGCCGTTCGCCGCGCCGGCGGGCGGGGCAGGGTTGAACGGGAACACGTAGGACAGCATCCAGGGCTGGCGCCACACCGGATAGCCGCTCGAAATCACGACCGGCCGCGGATCGCCGAAGCCGCGCGCGCCGCGCAGCGTGCCGAGATAGTGGTCGAACGACCGGTTTTCCTGCATCAGGATCACGACGTGCTTGACGTCCTGAAGGGTGCCGGTGACGGTCGCCGCCGGAATCGACTGCGCGCGCAGGATGCTCTCGGGCAGCATGCCGGTGACTGCGGTGGCGCCCGCGAGTTTCAGCGCATCGGCCAGGAACTGGCGTCGTGTCGTGGATTTGTTTTGCATGATCGCTCTTTGTCGTGAATTGCCGGTCGGACTCGCCGGATGCGGCCGTTCGCCGTGCGGTGCGCGGGCCGTTACCCGTTTTCCGCTACCCGGCCGTGGGGCCTGCGTCGCTCAGTGGCACGCGCTCGCGCAGTGCAGGACCGGCGCGGATGCCGAACCTGGTGCCGATGCGCGGGCGGCGGCTACGTTGCCCGCCGCACTCGATTCGCCGTCGCCGCAGCCGGCCAGCGTGCACAGGAGCGCGATCATGAAAATGCCGCGCCAGTGCGGAAAGCGGCTTTCCGACTGGCGAGGCGGTACGACATGCTTTCTATCCGTTTCGAATCGGATTACTGATTGATCGAGGCTGGTGCTGTGTGCTCCGAATTTCATTACCCCTCCAGATATGAAATGGACAGCAGAGAATATCGCCCGAATCAGAACAACTTCATGACAGGCCACCCGCGTCTGTCGGCAATATCCGAAAGCTGAAGATCGGGATTGGTGGCGACCGGATGCGTGACGTAGTCCAGCAGCGGCACGTCGTTGATCGAATCGCTGTAGAAGTAGGTCCGTTCGAAATCCGACGGCGCGTAGCCGAGCGAATCCAGCCATGCGGTCGTGCGCACGATCTTCCCTTCGCGGAAACTCGGCACGCCGATGCTGCGCCCGGTGAATTGCCCGGCGGGCGTGCCGTCGTCGGTATCGAGCTCGATGCCGAGAAGATGCTCGATCCCGAACTCGGCCGCGATCGGCCCGGTCACGAAGACGTTGGTCGCCGTGACGATGCAGCAGAGATCGTCGTCGTCGCGATGCCGGTCAACCAGCGCACGCGCCTGCGGCGTGATCGCCGGCCGGATCACTTCGTCCATGAACTGCGCATGCCAGCGTTCGAGCTGCGCACGCGGATAACGCGTGAGCGGCGCCAGCGTCACCGCGAGATACGCGTCCATGTCGAGCGTGCCGGCCGCGTAATGGCCGTAGTGCTCGTCGATCAGCGCCGCATGCTCATCGCCTTCCTGCCAGCCGACCCGGGTAATGAAACGGCTCCACGCCTGGTCGCTGTCGAGCGGCAACAGCGTGTGGTCGAGGTCGAACAGCGCGAGATTCTTGTGCATGTGGGGTTCCTGGTATTGCGTGCTTACGCGCCGATGAGTTTCTCGATCGCGTCCCTGGCGTTTTTCCCGTCGATGGTCGTGACGCCGTCGAGCCACTTCGACAGCACGCTGGGGTTCTTCTTCGCCCATTCCTTCGCGACCGCGACCGGATCCGCGTGATTCATGATCGGCACCATCAGCTGGTTCTCTTCGTCGGTCGTGAATTTCAGGTTGGTCAGCAGCCGCCCGACGTTCGGGCAGCGTTCGAGATAGCCGGGCGTGACGAGCGTGTAAACCTTCGCCGATCCGTAGTTCGGGCCGAACACGCTATCGCCGCCGTCGAGATACGAAATCTTGTAGTTGAGGTTCATCGGGTGCGGCTCCCACGCGAGGAACACGATCATCCGGTGCTCCTGCACGGCGCGCGTGACCTGAACGAGCATCCCTGCCTCGCTCGATTCGATCAGCTTGAAGCCGCCGAGCCCGAATTCGTTCTTGTCGATCATTCGCTGGATCAGCGCGTTGCCATTGTTGCCGGCGCCGATCCCGTAGATCTTGCCGTCGAGCTGATCGCGGAATTTGGCGATGTCGGCGAAGTTCTTGAGACCCTTGTCGGACGCGTATTGCGGCACGGCCAGCGTGTAGCGCGCGCCGATCAGGTTGGGTTGCGGCAGCTGGTGCACGGCGCCGGCGTCCACGAACGGCTTCACCGTCGGCGTCATGCTCGGATCCCAGTAGCCGAGGAACGCGTCGATCTGCGCCTTCTTCACGCCGGCCAGCACGATCGGCGGCGATGCGATCGTCTTGCTGGCCTCGTAGCCGAGGCCATCCAGCAGCATCATCGCGACGCCGGTGGTGGCCGCGATGTCGCTCCAGCCGACATCGCCAAGCGTCACCTTCTTGCAGACGTCGCCGCCGGATGCGTGAACGGGGGCCGTCGCAAGCGCTGCCAGCAGCGTTGCGGCCAGCATCCATGCCTTTTTCATCATGTTGGTCTCCTAAGCAAGAGTTCCGGATCGGATTGCCTGGTGGGTCCGACGATCGATCGTATTGATCGGATGAAACAAACGAACTTCGGTCTAGCCATGTTGATTTTCGTACCGTATATTAGAAAGCACAAAATCGCAAGATCGCACAAAAATACAACTTGTCGGTCGTGGATGCGACGGCAAGTGAGCGAAGGCAGGAAAAGTCGGGCGGCGGTCCGGACGGGCCGTGCTTCATCAAGTGGATAGGCAAAGCAGGGAGATTTCGAATGATCAGTCAGCTGGAAATCATTGCCCGCCTGCTGCTGGCGGCATTGCTCGGCAGCATCGTCGGTATCGAACGCGAGCGGCTGTCGTGGGCGGCCGGCTTGCGCACGCACATGCTGGTGGCGGTGGGCGCCGCGCTCGTGATGGTCGTCTCGGCGTTCGGCTTCGCCGATATCCAGGACGCGAAGAACGTATCGCTGGACCCGTCGCGGGTCGCCGCGCAGGTCGTGTCGGGCATCGGCTTTCTCGGCGCCGGGTCGATCATGCTGCGCGGCGAGATCATCCGCGGTCTGACGACCGCGGCGAGCCTGTGGGTCGTGGCGGCGGTCGGGCTGGCCGTCGGCGGCGGCATGTACGTGGCCGCGATCGCCGCGACGGCGATCGTGCTGGCGATCCTGGCCGGCCTGAAGCCGATCGAGAAACGCTTCTTCGCCGCGCGGCAGCGTTGGGGCGTGCGCATTCTCGCGAGCCGCGGCGCCGTGAAGCTGACGTCGCTGCAGGCGATGCCCGGCATCGATCAGGCGCGCATCGTCCAGTTCATCATCGAACAGGATGACGCCGAGCCGGACGACGACCGCATCCACGTGGTTTTTTCACGGATGACGAACGCCGAGTTCCAGGCCGTCCGTCAATCCCTGCAGACCCTCGTCGGCATCAAAAAGATGGAGGAGAGCGCAGCATAGATCGCCATTCGAATAACATTGACGTTCACTCCGAGGACATTTCATGTGGCAAGAAGAGCGATATCAGAGGATCCGGCTTCTGTTATCGAAGATGCAGCGCGTCTCCACCGACCGGATCATGGCCGACCTGAACGTGTCGCGGGAAACCGTGCGCCGTGATCTCGTCGATCTCGAGGCGCTGGGGGAACTGAAGCGCGTGCACGGCGGCGCGGTGCAGGTGGGCGACGAAGCGCCGATCGCCGAACGCGCGCAAACGCACGTCAAGGCGAAGCTGGCGATCGCCCGCGCGGCGGCCAGGCTGGTCACGGGCTCGCAGACGCTGTTCGTCGATGCAGGCACGACCACCACGCTGCTGGCCGAGGAGTTGTCGAAACTGTCGGGCCTCACGATCGTCACGAACTCGATCGATGTCGCGCTGAAGATGCGTTCGAGCGACCCGGGGCAGGCGAAGAACGAAACGATCCTGCTCGGCGGGATGATCGGCAGCCGCGCGGCCGCGACGGTCGGCGACGGCACGGTCGCCGAAATCTTCCGCTATCGTGCCGACCTCGCGTTGCTGTCGCCGGTCGGCGTCGATCACGTCAGGGGCGCGACGAACTACGACCGGATGGAAACCGAAGTGGCGCGCGCGATGGTGAGCAACGCGGCGGACGTGGCGATCCTGGCCGATTTCAGCAAACTGGGCACGAACAGCCGGATCAGCTTCTGCGAGCCGGCGCGGATCGGCACACTGGTGACGGACCAGAAGGCGGAATCGGTTAGCGGCTTCAAAAGCATCAGGAAGGTCATCAAGAATATCGTGCTGTCATAGCGTCGGAAGGCGCGCGGCACGATCGGCTGCCGTTATGCCCTCCATGCGGCGCGCATTCTGCCCACCGGTTTTTTCCTGGCGTAATATATCCGCCGATACATCGAAGGCGCGCCGTCCGGCGGGCCGTGACGGAGGCGGGCGATGGAGATGGCAGGGACGGCGGCGCCTTCGGCGCATCAGGCGGCGGCGGGCTCGATCGCGCTGACCGGCGCATTCGTGCGGCCGATGACGGTGACGCTCGACGATCTGCGTCGGCACGCGAGCGCAACGGCCGAACCGTTCGACCTGCGTTGCTTCACGACGAACCGCTTCATCCGCTCGGTCGCGCCGTATCGCGGCGCGCGACTGAAGGACTTGCTCGATGCAGCCGGCCTGCGCAACGACGAGCCGGGCGACTTCAAGCGCACGGTGTTCATCGCACATGCGCACGACGGTTATGCGGTCACGTTTTCATGGCATGAATTGTTCAATACGCCGGTCGGCGAGCACGTGATCGTCGCGTTCGAATGCGGCGATGCGCCGCTGTCGATCGACGACGGCGCGCCACTGCTATTCTCCGGCGCCGACTTACTGCCCGCGCCGCGTCACGTAAAGCGGCTGGCCGGCATCGTCGCGCGCGTGCTCGAGGTCTGAGCCGGCGCGCATGCTGGCGGCGTTTGCCGCGTCGGCCATCGTGTATGCTTGCCCGCATCGTTTAAACGGCGGGACAACATGAAGACTTCGGTACACCCCAAGCCAGAGGTGCGGTTCAGGATGCGCATCCAGCAAGCCGACACGATCGCGCTCGGTCCGGGCAAGGTCGCGCTGCTCGAGGCCGTGCGCGAGCACGGCTCGATTTCGGCGGCGGCGCGCAGCCTGAAGATGTCGTACCGGCGCGCGTGGCTGCTGATGGACGAGCTGAACCGCTCGCTGAAATCGCCGGCCACGGTTTCCGAACATGGCGGGCAGAGCGGCGGCGGCAGCGTGCTCACGCCGGTCGGCGAGGAGATCATTCGTCTCTATCGCGGGATCGAGGCGCGCGCATACGCGGCCTGCGCGGACGAGATCGCCGCGCTCACGAAGATGGTGCGCCGCTGAAGGATGCGTTCGGTCGGCTCTTGCCTACCCGTGCCGCAGGCAGAAGCGCGGCGTGCCGCCCGTGGACGCATCCGGCGACATGACGTCACGCGCTTGCGCATCGAGCCGCCCGATCAGTTCGACGAAGCTGGCGACACTGGCGGTCCGCAGCGGGTAGTACGCGATCCGGTGGCGTTCGCAGATGCGCTTGAGCAGGTTCATCGAATCGTGGTCGACGCAGTCGACCGGGAACACGACCAGGTGCGCGCCTGGTAGCGCGGCGGCCAGCAGGCCCTTGCGATCCTCGATGCCGCCGTCGTGCATCGTCACGTCGCCGCCGGACGCCTCGACGATCCGCCGGATCGCGCGGTTCGAACCGGGCCGCCCGCCGACATAGACGATGCGTTTGCGCCGAAGAATCGACAGCGTGTCCATGGCCGGTTCGGCCGGATCGTCCGTCGATGCCAGCACCGCCTGTTCGAGCGCGCTCGCTTCGGCGCGCAGCGTTTTCACCATCGCCATCAGGTCGTCGAGCCGCGCGCGCATCGCGCGGGCGCTTGCCTGTTCCGCGGCAACCCGCTGCTCGGCCGCCTCGCGGCGGCTCGTGTGCAGCGCGAGCCGTTCGTCGCGCGCGGCCAGCGCTTCGCGCAATTCCCGCACTTCGTCGCGCAACACGGCGTCGTTGGCCAGCGGCTGGGCGTTCTGGCGCGCGTGGATCGCATCCAGTTCCTGCTGCGCCGCGTCGCGCTGCGTGCTCATCTCGTGCAGGCGCGCCTGCTGCCGTTCGATCTTCGCGTGCAGCGCGGCATTCTCTTCCTCCAGTGCGACCAGCCGCCGGATATCGGCGCGATTGGCCGCGCCGACCAGGTGCGACAGCATGTGCAGATCGCCGAACGCGGCCTGGCGCACGCTCATCGTCGTGCGCGGATGCGTCATCAGCGCCCAGTACGCGGGCGGAATGTCGCCGTTCTTGAGGGCTTCCTTCCAGCGCGCGAGGAGTTCGTCCGCATCCTTCGCGCTGTCGAACGCGCGTATCGCGCCTGCATAGCGCTCGTCGAGCGCCTTGTGCAGCGCCTTGCCGCCGGCCGCGCCTTCGATCGCGAGCTCGACGGCCGCGTGGTGAATTTCCAGGTCGGTCGCGCGCTGGCGGTCGAGATCGGTGAATTTCGGCACGAGCTTGCGCAGTTCGTGCGTGGTCAGGCAGGTGCCGATGATCGAGCAGTGCAGATGCGAATCGAGTTCGAACAGGCGCGTGCGGCGCTTCAGCTCAGCCTGTTGCGCACGGGACGGCGCGCAGCATGCGTCGATCCGCGCGCCGGTTCCCGCGGACGGATGGGCGCCGGACGACGGAAGGTCCGCCATGCGGGCAAGGCGAAAGGGCGGAGCATGCATGTTGACCTCTATCCGGCGCGGTCGGACCGGAGACGGATGCGGGAAAGATTTGCGAAATATACCACGGAATATAACGAGAGAAATTCCAGGGAAATCGCGGAGAAAGGCACTGTGGCGCGCTCAGCAGAGTGCGGTTGAACGGTCGGTGCGCGGCAGTGCGGCCGGGGCCGGCACCGGCGCTGCGGGTGAAACGGGGAGCGGTGCCTGCGCGTGGTGTTCCATCACGGACTCGACGCACAGCCCCACGAACAGCACGTCGACACGCTCCAGCGCAGCGACCGCGTCGCGCATCGCGGCCGGGTCGTTGCTGAATGAATCGGAGAACACGTCGTCGCGCGTGCGTTCAAGACGGTGCGCGTGTCCGATCGCCCGTTCGAGATCGGGCAGGTGCGTGAAGCGTGCGGCGCGTGCGTCAGCTTCGAGCGTCGACAGCAACTCGCGAAAACCCATCGCGGACAGCGCATCCTCAGGCGCGGTTGCGTTGCGCGCGGCCGAGAACATCCGGATAAAGCGCACGACGCTGCCGCGCAGGCGCCGGAATGCGTCGACGACATCCGTGACCTGCTGCGCACGCGCGTCGCTCGACAACGGCTTGAGCGCACTGATCTTGCGCGCAAGCGGCTGTTCCCGTGCGGCGCGCAGCGGGGCGAGATCCGTCGGCATGCGGGTCATGTCGTTTCTCCGGGTGTGCAGGTATCGATATATTTTACGGTATATATCGATAAAGCAAAAAAGGCGACACCGTGCCGCGAGACGCCGTATCGCCAATGACCCTAACGGCCGCACTGATCGATCGGTCGCGCACATCGCGCGTCACGCGTCTCGCATCACGACGGTCCGACGGTCGCGACGAGCCCGTCGCGCGTAGCGTGCATGACCTTGCGGCCGGCCGTCGTGCTGCCGGTAAGCGAGACCCTGTCGATCGGCGGATGCGCGGTCGGCGCTGCGCTCATGTCGGCGCCGCCATCGCCTGTCGCGAGCGGGCCGGGCCCGCATGGGTTCGCTGATATGGCGGGCAGGATGACGCCGTGATCCGTTGCCGGTGCCGAACCGATGTTTCGACTGCGGAGGCAATCCACCCGCGTGCCGCCGCCCGGACTGCCCTCGGATCGCGCCTAGTGCGGCTGCGTGACCGCCACCGGCAGGACGGCGCCCCGGGCGCCGGGCGTCTCGTCCACGGTCGTGCGGCCGCCGTCGCGAAAGAACGCCTGCTCCGCGGCATTGTTCATGACGAGGATGCTGATGCGGCGATTGGTCGGCTCGTCCGCGACGTTCTTGTCGAGCGGCAGCACATCCGCGAGCCCGCGCACCTGCAGCAGCTTTTCTTCCCGCAGCCCGCCGGCCACCAGTGCGCGCCGCGCGGCGTTCGCGCGCTCGCTGGAGAGTTCCCAGTTCGAATAGCCGGTCCGGCCGTCGGGGTAGGGTGTCGAGTCGGTGTGCCCGGCGATCGACACACGGTTTTCGACATCGTCGAGGGCCGTGCCGATCTGCGCGAGAATCGTCGCGGCATAGCTTTCAAGTGCCGAACTTCCCGACGCGAACATCGGCCGCTTGAGCGAATCGACGATCTCGATGCGCAAGCCCTCTTGAGTGATCGCGATCCGGATCTGGTCCTGGTAGGCCCGCAGCGACGGACTCTGTGCGATCGCCGCGGTCAGCTTCGCCTTCAGCCGTTCGAGCTTTCGCGTATCCACCGCGCTGGCCAGCGCCGCGGGCGAGTCGGCCGGCGACGGGTCTTTTCTGTCGATCGCCGGCGCCGGGTCCGACATGTCGCGGCCGCCACCTTGAACGACGCTCGGGCGCGGCGCGTCCGCGTCTTTTCCGCCGGACAGGAGGGTCGACAGCGGCGTGTTGAAATAGGCCTCGATGCCCTGCTTGTCATACTTGGAGACCGAGCCCAGCAGCCACATCAACAGGAAGAACGCCATCATCGCCGTGACGAAATCGGCGTAGGCGATTTTCCAGGCGCCGCCGTGGTGCGCATCGTGGTCGTCGCCTTTCTTGCGGCGCACGACGACGAGCGGCGACGATGCGGACTGTTTCGACGGGTTGGCGCGATTGTCGGCCATGACGCCTCCGTTACGCTGCCTTCGGCGACCGGGTCGCGCGGACAGCCTCGTCGAGTTCCTTGAAACTCGGGCGATCCGCCGTGAACAGCACCTTGCGGCCGAATTCCACGGCGACCGCCGGCACGTAGCCGCTCATCGACGCGAGCAGCACGGCCTTCACGCACTGAAACGGCTTGGCCGCGCCGCGGCCCTTCGCATTGAGCAGGTCCGCGAGCGGGCCGACGAACCCATAGGCGAGCAGGATGCCGAGGAAGGTGCCGACGAGCGCGCCGGCGATCATCTTTCCGAGCACGGCCGGCGGCGCGCCGACCGAGCCCATCGTATGCACGACGCCCATCACCGCTGCGACGATGCCGAACGCCGGCAGGCCGTCCGCCATCTTCTGGATCGCGTTGGCGGCGATCGATGCTTCCGCATGATGCGTGTGCAGTTCTTCGTCCATCAGATCCTGCATCTCGAGCACGTTCACGTTGCCGCTGGACATCATCCGCAGGTAATCGACGATGAAGTCGAGCAGATGGTGATCTTCGAGCACGTGCGAATACTTCTGGAACAACGGGCTCTGCTCGGGGGCGTCGACCTCGGCCTCGAGCGCCATCAAGCCTTCCTTGCGGGCTTTCTGAAGCAGTTCGTACAGGAGTGCGATCAGCTCGACATACTGCTGCTTCGTATAGCCGCCTCCCTTGAAGCAGGTCGGCAGGCTCTTGATCGTCTTCTTCAGCGTCGTGACCGGATTGCTGACGACGAACGCTCCCAGCGCGGCACCGAAAATGCACAGCAGCTCGAAGGGTTGCAGCAACGCCGGCAAATGGCCACCGACGCCGACGAAACTGCCGATCACTGACCCGATCACGACGATCCACCCGATTGCGACAAACATGATTACCTCATTTGAGACTTGTGTTGCGGTGTCCGATTATCGAAAGGCGAGCGGGACAGCTTCGGCCCCGCTCGATTCCCGCGGCGGCAGCGGAGCATCGCGTGCCGCACCAGCCGACGGTATGGACGCGATAACGTCATTATTCTGCATAACTGAACCAGTGATTACGCGTAACACGCGTTGGTCATGTTGCTCGTGCATGGGGCGGATGCACGGAGAACGCGCATGTGGTCGGGAATCCCCGAGGATTTCCATTCCGGAGTCGCCGCGTCAGTAGCCCGTTCGCAAGCGCGGATGTTCCCTGTTTCCGGAGAGCCGGTCGTGCACGATCGGCACGTCGGCGTCGCGATCGACGGCGTCGCTCACCCGGAACGCCGCCGCCGCGCGCTGCAGGCTCACGGCTTGATCCTTCAGCGACTGTGCCGCGGTCGCCGCCTGCTCGACGAGTGCGGTGTTCTGCCGCGTCATGCCGTCCATCCGCGTCACGGCGACGCTCACCTGGTCGATGCCGGCGCTTTGTTCCGCCGCCGCCTCGGCGATTTCCTGCACGACGCCCGTCACGCGCATGATCGCGTCGCGCGCTTCGTCGATCGTCGAACCGGTTTGCTCGATCAGGGCCGCGCCGCTGCCGACGCTTTGAACGGCATGGCCGATCAGCGCGCGGATTTCCTTCGCCGCGGTCGCGCTACGCTGCGCGAGGCTGCGCACCTCGCTTGCGACGACGGCGAAGCCGCGGCCCTGCTCGCCCGCGCGGGCTGCTTCGACCGCCGCATTCAGCGCGAGAATGTTCGTCTGGAAGGCGATGCCCTCGATCGTCGTGATGATCTCGACCATCCGGCCCGATTCGCTCGAGATGTCGCGCATCGCCGCGATCGCTTGCGTGACCATGTCGCCGCCGCGCACCGCGATATTCGCGGCGTTCGTCGCCAGGTCGCTTGCCGTGTGCGCGTTGTCGGCGGTCTGGCGGACCATCGCGGTCATTCGTTCCATGCTAGACGTCGTGTCCTGCAGCGACATCGCCTGGCTTTCGGTGCGCGATGACAGCTCCGCGTTGCCGGTCGCAATTTCGTTCGCCCCGCTCGCCACGTTGTCGGATGCATGCTTGATCTCGCGGATCGTATGCGCCAGCGCGCCGCGCATCCGTTGCATGACGTACAGCAGGCTCGACGTTTCGCCCGTTCGTGCGCGGATTTCGACGGCGAGATCTCCCGATGCGATCGCGTTCGCGACTTTGGCGACGTAGGCCGGATCGCCGCCGATCGTGCGCACGATGCTGCGGTTCGTCACCACGACGAATACCACGAGCACCGCCGATACCGCGACGAATATCGCGCCGATGAGCCACAGCGACTTCATGAACGCGGCGTCGATATCGTCGACATAAGCGCCGGTCGCGATGATCCAGTCCCACGGCGCATAGCGCACCACGTAGCCGATCTTGCCGACCGCCTGCGCCGACGCCGCGCCAGGATGCGGGAAAACGTAGTCGACGAAGCCGCCGTCCGGTGCCTGCGCGACCGATGCGAACGTCACGTAATGGCGGCGGCCGTCCGCATCGACGCTGTCGGCGAGACTCTTGCCTTCGAGCGCAGGCTTGATCGGATGCATCACCATCTGCGGCTTCGAATTGATCACGAGAAGGTAACCGTCCTCGCCGTAGCGGATACCGCGCAGGCTGTCGAGCGCCCGCTTGCGCGCGTCCGTGTCGGAGGCCGCGCCGCTTTGCGCCTGCGCCGCATACTCGGTCACGATGGCGAGCCCGATATGCGCGACATTCTCGAGGTCGCGCTTGCGCTCGTCGATGCGCGTTTCGCGCGACTGCCACGCGGCCGATACCGACACCGCAAGCAAGGCGATCAGGCTGACGATCATGGGCAGCCACAGCTTCTGCGAAAAACTGAGTTTGTACATCCCGAGCCCTCGTGCGTGCGAATGAAAATCGCGCAGGGTTGCCAAGTGAAGCGCCATTGAAAGGACGAGCGGGCGGCGGCCGGCGGATTGTCCGGAGACCGGACGCTCCTGCTCCGGTTATCGGCGGGTGCGGGCGAAAGTTGGATCCTGTGAAACCCGTGGTCGCCGCCGTGTCGCGCCCGGGAGGGGAGCGGCGGGTTTCAATGAAGGGATCGATGGCCGAGCCTTCTCCACAAAGGAACGCATGTGGGGACGGAAGACTGGACACGTGAAGCCTGCTTCGGCGGGGCCAGCGATGCGAGTGGCGTCGCGGCACCGACGCGGCGCAGCCGAAGGCGGCCGCGCGGTCAGGTCAGCCGGAGACGGCGGGCTGACCGGGCCGCAGCGCGCCGTCGTGCGATCCGGCGGAAGGGAATGACGTCGCGGCCGAGCCCCACGCGGCGAGTTCGCGCTTCGTGCGCACGCCGAGCTTCGCGAATGCGCGCTTCACGTACGACTCGGCCGACGCCACGCGCACGCCGAGAATTCCGGCGGTTTCCGGCACGGTCTTGCCGGAGAGCAGGTGCTTGCAGGTTTCGTATTCGCGCTTCGACAGCTTCACGCCGTCGGCCGCGAGCCGCGCATCGAATTGCGCGAGCGGATGGACGTCGGGCGTCGCGTGCGCGATGCGCCGCGCGGCGGTGGTCGACGCATGCAGTTCGAGCAGCGGAAACAGCATGTCGCTGATGTCGCGGAAGCGGTTCATCTCGGCGAGCGTGAACGGTGGCCGGCCGCGGCCGCGCTCCAGTGCGATCGAATGCTGCGAATAGCGCGTGCCCCGCGCGAGCACGCATTCATGCCCGATATGCACGTCGTCGAATAGCCGCTGGCGGAATTCGCCGGGCGGGATCGCCGCGATGTCGCGCACCACCAGCATCGTGCCCGTCTTGCCGCGCAGCCCCGCGAACAGCGGGTCGCTGTCGAGAAAGCGCTCGTAGTAGAGCGTCATCACGTCGGAGATTTCGGCCGATGCGGCGCCGATGCCGCTGCTGCCGATCCATTCGCAACGGTAGCCGGTGGGCATCGTGCCGTCGACGCGCGAACGTTCGACGTGCGCGACGTCGAGCGGCACGATGTGGTTCAGCAGTTGCGTGAGGCGCGGCACGAAGTGCGGCGTGCCGACCGTCTCGATCAGCTCGCCCAATGCCTTGAACGATACGTCGAAGCGATCGTTGTCGCGGTGCAAGGAATTCACGTTGAGCAGCATGCGGTTACCAGGGGGCTGTTTCGCCCATCACGCGCGTTCCGCCGATACGAAAAAAGCATGTGTGAGGCTGGCCATCGGAGCGACCGACCGCAAGTCCATCGTCAGCGGGAGCAGGCCCTTGAAGCGGTTGAATTCTAGCGCTTGCCGCGCGGGACGTCATCAGGGGGAAATACCGGCAGGCGTCCCGCCGATCCGTTCGCCCCGTAAAACGTCGCGTGTCATTCCGAAGAGGGCATACCGGGGCAGTGTAGACGAGTCGCCGCGTCTGGGCCTTTTTCAATCGAACGGCAAACGATTCCGATGACTACCGTGATCACGGACATCCTGCCGCCACGCGCACGCATGGGCGAATTCAAGACGCTCGACATCGCGAGAGACGAAAGCGACTGGCGGCCGACCTGCGCACCGTCGGAATCGATACCGATACATGTGCGCCCGATTGCGCGGCCGGCCATCCTCACGACCTCGCGCGTGACGGGTTGCGGCGGTCGTGACACCGCAAGGGAGCAGCGATCGAGCAGGGCGGCGCAAACGTGCCGCCCTTGTGCGTTCATGCGTCGATGCGCTCCACCTTGCCGACGAGCAGCCCGTACGACAGGCTGCCCGCGAGCGCCATCGCGGCGATGTAGGTGATCGCGCGCGAGAAGTCCGCGCCGTCGACGAGCAGCCCGATCACGATCGGCGTCGCGATCGCGGACAGGTTGCCGATCAGGTTGAATACGCCGCCCGTGAGGCCGAGCAGCCGCGCGGGCGCGAGCCCCGACACGAGCGACCACGTGATCGACGCGAAGCCGTTGCCGAAGAACGCGATCGTCATGAACGCGATCACCCAGCCGGTGGAGCTGACGTAGTTCGCGCCGATGATGCAGGTCGAGATCAGCAGCCCCGAGATGATCGGCAGCTTGCGCGCGAAGCCTTGCGACGCGCCGCGCCGCATCAGCCAGTCCGACAGCACGCCCGAGCACAGCACGCCGACGAACGCGGCGAGGAACGGCAGCGACGCGAGGAAGCCCGACTTGATGAAGTCCATCCCGCGATACTTGACGAGGTAGGTCGGGAACCACGTGAGGAAGAACCACAGCGTCGAGTTCAGCGCGAACTGGCCGAGGTAGATGCCCCACAGCTTGCGCCGGCCGAGCACGACGCCGAGGTCGCGCCACGTCGACGGTGCGCGTTCGCTGCGCGCCGCGACGCGATCCTCGAGATCGACGAGCCCGCCGCCGTCGCGGATCAGCGCGATTTCGGCCGCGTTGACGCCGCGAAACGCGCGCGGCTCGCGATACACCGCATACCAGATCGCGGCCCATGCGATGCCGGCGAGGCCGGTCGCGACGAACACCATGTGCCAGCCGAGATGCACCTGTAGCCACGCGAGCACCGGCGTGAGGAACGCGAGGCCGACGAACTGGCCCGACGTGTAGCCGCCGATCGCGCTGGCGCGCTCGCGGGTCGGGAACCACGTCGTCACCACGCGGTTGTTGATCGGGTAGGCCGGCGCCTCGAGCGCGCCGACCGCGAGGCGCAGCACGATCAGCCCGACGAACGAGCCGGCGAAACCGAGCAGCAGCGTCGCGGCCGACCACAATGCGAGCGCACCCGCATACAGCACGCGCGGCGATACCTTGTCGACGAGCCAGCCGCCCGGAATCTGCATCAGCGCATAGGTCCAGCCGAACGCGGAGAACACGAGGCCCGCGCGGACCGGATCGATGTTCAGTTCCTTGAACAGCTCGGGCGCCGCGATCGACAGGTTGCTGCGGTCGAGATAGTTGATCACGACGGTGACGAACAGCAGCACGAGGATCAGCAGCCGCTTGCGGCTCGGCGGCGTGGCGGGGGCCGCGGCCACGGTTGCGCGGGCGGCGGATTCGGACGAGGTACCGGTGTGGGCGGACGGCCGCTCCGGCGGGTTGGCATGGGTGCGTGACGCGGATTGGGCCACGGTCGTCTCCTGTGTTCTATGCGCCGGCCGGCGCTCGCGAGCGAGGCGGCCGAATCGAATGGCGTTGGAGCGAACGTTAGAGCCGTGGCGCGGCGTGCGTCAACATTTGGGCAGGCATCCCTATTAATGGGACGTTCGACGCTCAATATGTGGGAATGAATGCCGATCGGTGTGTGTCGGCGTCGTCACGAAGGAGAGGGCGCAGGCGGGCGTTCAGCCGCGCGTGCTGTCGTCGCGATAGCCGTTCTTGCCGATGAAGATTTCCTTCAACGCGGCGCGCAGCGTGACCGGATCGTACTGACCGGGCGCGAGATGAATCACGTAACGCGTCTGGCCGTCGAGACGCGCTGCGATGCCCGGCTCGATCTCGACGTCGATCGTGTCGTCGGTCAGCCGCACCGACAGATCCTTGACGCGCAGGTTGAGCTGGTCGCGCACCATCACTTCGATCAGCGTGTCGTCCGGAAAGCGCGACAGCGCGAAGCAATAGTCCTGCTCCGCATCGTGACAGTAGATGTTGGCGAAGCTTTCGTCGTCGTCGAGGTCGGACGTAGCCGCGCCGACGGTAGCGTGAAGTTCCATGAATGAGGTTCCTGCTGAAGGGTTATTCGTGGGCGTGCATCGTCGTGTCGATCGCAGCCGCGCTGTCGGGCATCGTGTCGGTCCGCACGTCGCATGCCTTCAACCAGAGCCCGAATTCTCGCATGACGTCGACCACCGGCCGCAGCCGGTCGCCGTCCGCGGTGAGATCGTACTCGACGCGCACCGGCACTTCCGGATAGACGGTCCGCTGCACGAGCCCCGCGTCTTCCAGCGCGCGCAGGTCGAGCGTCAGCATGCGCTGCGAGATGCCCGGCATGTCGCGCCGCAGGTCGCTGAAGCGGCGCGGCCCGTCGAGCAGATACGACACCAGCAGCAGCCGCCAGCGGCCGCCGAGCAGGCGCATCGCTTCTTCAACGGAACATCCTGTCGCACTCGTTTTCATCGTGCCGAATCCTGGTCGGTAAATTTTTTGTGACTACGGCACAAACGACTGCCGTCTTCTCAGCGCTGCGCCGATGCGAGATATTAGCGCCCGCGTCGCGGCGAATCGATACATGGACAACTCACGAAGGAAACGCATGAAGCTCTATCACGCTCCCGGCAGCTGTTCGCAGGCGATCTGCATCGTGCTGCGCGAAGGCGGGTTCGACGCGGAGATCGTCAAGGTCGACGCGCGCAAGCATGTCGTCGAAGGCGGCCGCGACTACTACGACGTGACCGAACTCGGCTACGTGCCGCTGCTCGAACTCGACGACGGCACGATGCTGGGCGAAGGGCCGGTGATCGCCCAGTATCTCGCGGACCAGCGCCCGCAGGCCGCGCTCGCGCCCGCTTACGGCACGCTCGCGCGCTACCGGCTGATGGAGTGGCTCAACTTTCTCGGCACCGAGATCCACAAGGGCTTCATCCCGCTGCTGTATGCGGTGCAGGCGGGGAAGTACGTGGAGCCCGTGCGGCAGAAGCTCGACAGCCGCTTCGCGTGGATCGACCGCCAGCTCGACGGCAGGACGTTCGTCACCGGCGACACGTTCACGGTCGCCGATGCATACCTGTTCGCGCTGACCGGCTGGGGCAAGGCCGACTGGATGCGCTCGGTGTACAACGCGGATATCGACCTGGGCCGGCATGCGCATCTGCGTGCGTGGTACGAGCGGGTGCGCGAGCGGCCAGCCGTGCAGCAGGTGTTGCAGGCCGATGCACGGCCGAACGCGTCCTGACGCATTCAGCGCGTCAACGTCAACGCCAGATACCCCGCATAACCCGCGCCGTTCGCGAGCAACGCCCAGAGCGCGAGCCCGCGCGTGCGCGCATTGACGCGCAGCCAGGCCGCCGCCGCGAGCGTGATGATCACGCCGGTCAGCACTTCGGGGCGCGGCTCCCACGGCGTCAGCATGATGCCGATCGCCGGCAGCAGCGTGCCCTGGAACACCATCGCGCCGGTGATGTTGCCGAACGCGAGGGTGTCCTTCCCGCGGCGGATCCACAGCACGCTGTTGACCTTCTCGGGCAGTTCCGTCGCGATCGGCACGATGATCAGCGACAGCAGCAGCGCCGACACGCCGAGCACGTGCGATACGCCTTCCACGCCGTGAATGAAGCCCTTCGCCCCACCGACCAGCAGCGCGACGCCGATCAGCAGTTGCAGCACGATCGTCGCCAGGTTGATCGGCAGGCCGACGCGCGACAGGAACATCGCGTGCGGCGCCTCGGTGCCGTGCCCGGCATCGACGAGCCCGGTCGACGCGCGGAACGTCATCACGACGTACATCACGTAGAGGCCGACCAGCATCGCGGCGAGCAGCGCGCGCACGGCCCAGTTGTGATGCGGGACGAACATCGCGACGGTCGCCAGCGAGAATGCGGCGAGGAAGGTGTTCATGTCGCGCACGAAGCCCGTGCGTTCGGGGGCGATCGTGCCGCGCGGCCCGCGCGAGCGGATCACGGCGAGCGTCATCAGGAACGTGGTGAGCGTCGCGAGCATCAGCGGCGCGCCGAGAATCGCGCCGACGCCGATCTCTTCGTTCACGGCCTGGTTCGACGTGCCGCCGGCCAGCGCGAGCAGCGGCACCATCGTTTCGGGCAGCGCGGTGCCGACGGCCGCGAACAGCGAGCCGGTCACGCCTTCGGAAATCTTCAGGCGTTCGCCGAGATGTTCGAGCGCATTGGTGAAGACCTCGGCCGCGACGAGGATGACGATCAGCATGAACGCCAGTTCGACAAACATGAAGGTCATGCGGCACCTCCGCGGGCAGCGGGGGCGTGAGGGAAGCGAGCGGGAAGGAACATGGGGACTCCGTGGTCGGACGCTGACGAACCATGACACATCCGCCGCCGTCCGACCAGGAACGACGCGATGTGCCCATGGTCTCGCCAAGCCGATCAGGCCGAACGCGCCACGGCCGCAGGCCGAGTGTGTTGACGCGTTCGCTTTCCGGGGACGGAAAGCAGGCTACTCCCCAAAGACGGAAAGCAGTCTAGCCGAGCGGTTTTCTTTCGACAAGCCTTCGTCTCGAAAAAATATATCCCTTTGCCCGGTGAGGGTAGTCGTCAGGATATATACTCCCCTACCCTATACAGGAGCTATCGATGAGCCATACCGTTCGCGAAAAACAGAAGCTGCTGAACCGCGTGCGCCGTATCAAGGGACAGGTCGAAGCGATCGAGCGGGCACTGGAAGACGAGCGCGGCTGCAACGACGTGCTGCAACTCATCACGAGTTGTCGCGGCGCGATGAACGGCCTGCTGGCCGTCGTGCTGGAAGACCACATCCGGTCGCATCTCGTCGATGCGGACACGCCCGACGCACACGAAGGCAGCGCGACCGAGCAGCTCATCGACGTCGTGCACAGCTATTTCAAGTAAGCGGATCGAACATGAACGAATTCAAGGGCCCGGCAACAGGCGGCATGCACAGCCACGCGTTTCTGGGCGCCGCACACGCGCAGAACGAGCGGAAGACGTGGATGGTCATCGGCCTGTGCACGGCGATGATGATCGCCGAGATCGTCGGCGGCACGCTGTTCGGCTCGCTCGCGCTGGTCGCCGACGGGCTGCACATGTCGACGCACGCGGGCGCGATGCTGATCGCGGCGCTGGCCTATACCTATGCGCGCCGGTACGCCGACGATCCGCGTTTCGTGTTCGGCACCGGCAAGCTCGGCGACCTGGCCGGCTTCACGAGCGCGATCGTGCTGGCGATGATTGCGTTGCTGATCGGCTACGAGGCGATCGCGCGGCTGCTGGCGCCGGTGCCGATTCACTTCGACGAAGCGATTCCGATCGCCGTGCTGGGGCTCGCCGTAAACCTCGCCAGCGTGTGGCTGCTGAGTGGCGATCACCATCACGGGCATCGCCATGGTCATGGGCACGATCATCCGCACGACCACGACCACGACCACGACCACGACCACGACCACCACGCGCACCACGCGCACCACGCGCACCACGCGCACCACGCGGATCATGGTCACGGTTCGCACTCGGCGGCGCATCGCGACCACAACATCCGGTCGGCCTACGTTCACGTGATCGCCGACGCGGCCGTGTCGGTGCTGGCGATCGTCGGCCTGCTGCTCGCGCGCGCGTTCGGATGGGTCTGGATGGACCCGCTCGCGGGCATCGTCGGCGCGCTGGTGATCGCCAACTGGGCGTACGGGCTGATACGCGATACGGGCGGTGTCCTGCTCGACGTCAACGTCGATCGCAAGCTGACGGACAACGTCCGCCGCGCGATCGAGGCGCTCGGCGACAAGGTCAACGATCTCCATGTGTGGCGCGTGGGCCCCGGGCACATGAGCGCGATCGTGTCGGTCGAATCGGGTGACACCGCACGCGATGCGCGTTTCTATCATGCGCTGCTCGCGGGCTTCGACGGCGTGTCGCACGTGACCGTCGAAGTGATGACACCTGCGAAGGCGGCCTGATCGTGGCCGTGAAATCGCCGTGTATCGACCTGTGCGCATTCGACGGCCGCACGGGTTTTTGTGTCGGCTGCCTGCGCACGCGCGACGAGGCGCGCGACTGGAAGAAGCTGACCGACCATCGCCGCCACCAGATACTCAACGACCGTACGCGCCGGCAAGCGAAACTCCGGCGCGACGACGCGCAATAGCAAGGGCGCCCGCGCTCCCGAAGCCTGCGATCGGTGTCACGGGCCTGCGGTAGTATCGCTGGCATCCAGTGCCAGGATTCCTGAACCGGGAGCGCCCCATGCAGACCGACTCATCGACCGGCATTCTTCGCCAGATTCCGCGCAGCGTATGGGTGCTCGGCTGCGTCAGCCTGCTGATGGACGTGTCGTCCGAAATCATCCACAGCCTGTTGCCGATGTTCCTCATGGCGGGTCTTGGCGCGAGTGCGACGACGATCGGCCTGATCGAGGGAATCGCCGAAGCGACGTCGCCGGTCGTCAAGGTGTTCTCCGGCACGCTGAGCGACTACCTGCGCAATCGCAAATGGCTCGCGGTGACCGGCTACGCGCTCGGCGCGCTCAGCAAGCCGCTGTTCGCGATCGCGCCGACGATCGGCGTCGTGGTGACCGCGCGGATCCTCGACCGCGTCGGCAAGGGGATTCGCGGTGCGCCGCGCGATGCGCTCGTCGCCGACGTCACGCCCGTTCACCTGCGCGGCGCCGCGTACGGGTTGCGCCAGTCGCTCGACACGGTGGGCGCGTTCCTCGGGCCGCTGCTGGCCGTCGTCATCATGCTGGCGTGGCGCGACAATTTCCGCCTCGCGTTCTGGCTGGCCGTGATTCCCGGCGTGCTGGCCGTGGCGCTGCTCGCGTTCGGCATCGACGAGCCGGCACGTGCGCCGGGCGAGAAGCGCGTGAACCCGATCCGCTGCGAGGTCGTCGCGCAACTCGGCGCCCGCTACTGGTGGGTGGTGGCCGTCGGCGGCGTGTTCGCGCTGGCGCGTTTCAGCGAGGCGTTTCTGGTGCTGCGCGCGATGGGCAGCGGCGTGCCCGTCGCGCTCGTGCCGCTCGTGATGGTCGCGATGAACGTCGTGTATGCGTTGTCCGCTTACCCATTCGGCAAGCTCGCCGATACGACGAGCCACACGAAGCTGATGGTGGTCGGGCTCGTCCTGCTGATCGCCGCCGATATCGTGTTGGCGCACGGCGCGTACTGGCCGACCGTGCTCGTCGGCGTCGCGCTATGGGGGCTCCATATGGGGATGACGCAAGGGCTGCTCGCGACGATGGTCGCGCATGCCGCGCCGGCCGAATTGAGAGGGACGGCGTTCGGCGTATTCAACCTGATCAGCGGCATCGTGACGCTCGTCTCGAGCGTCGTCGCGGGCGCCCTGTGGGACCGGGCCGGTGCTGCCGCGACGTTCTACGCGGGAGCCGTATTCAGCGCGGCGACCATCGCGCTGCTCGTGTGCGTTCGCACGTCGTTCGGTACGGTGCGGGATCGCTAGCGCCGCACGCGGTGGCGCATGACCTGACTGCCCGTGCCGCTCGGAAAGTACAGCGCGAACGTCGTGCGCCCGTCGCGGCTTGCGACCTCCACCTTGCCGCGATGCCGTTCCCTGATCGACTTCACGATCGCGAGTGGCGGCCGTACTCGTCCCGAGCGCGCTGCGGGGGATGGTCTGGCGCGGCGGTTTTCGTCGGAAGATTCGCTGCGTTTTATCGGCTCGATCGTACGGCGCATGGCGATCGCGGCGTGATGACGACAATTACATCGGCCTGTCTGCCGATTACCAAAAACTGTCATTGAGCGCCGCTAAGCTTTCGCCACCCTCACAACCGGGATTCCCGCCATGCGCTCCACAATCCGCCTGTTTGCCCCGCTATTGCTGCTTCCGACGCTCGCCGCGCCGGCATTCGCCGCCACTGCCGCGCCCGTCAGCCCGAACTGCGGCGGCAGCACGACGCCGATCGCCGAGATCCAGGGGCCGGGCGCGCCGTCGCCGCTCGCCGGCCAGAACGCGTCGATCGAAGCCGTCGTCACCGCCGATTTCGGCGGCACGGACGGCTTCGGCGGCTTCTTCGTCCAGCAGGCCGACGCGCAGCGCCGCAACCAGCCGGGCGTGTCCGAAGGCCTGTTCGTCTATGCACCGAAAGCGCGCGCGAAGGCCGGCGATCTGGTGCACGTGACGGGCAAGGTCGAGGAGAAATACGGGCAGACGCAGCTCACGCTGTCGGGCGCGATCGCGGTGTGCGCGAACGGCCAGACGGTCACGCCCGCGACGCTCACGCTGCCGGTCGACAGCCCGAACGCGTTCGCCGCATACGAAGGGATGCTCGTGCGCCTGCCGCAGACGCTGAGCGTCACCGACAACTACGAGCTCGGCCGTTACGGCAGCGTGATGCTCAGCAACGGCCGCCTGCGCACGCCGACGAGCGTCGTGCCGCCCGCACAGGCGCAGACGCAGATCGACGCGAACGCGCGCAACCGCCTGATCCTCGACGACGGCTCGAACAAGCAGAACCCCGCGACCGTACCGTATCCGGCGCCGGGCCTGTCGGCCGCGAACACGCTGCGCGCGGGCTACACCGTGCGCGACGTCGAAGGCGTGCTCGAAGTGCGTTACGGCGCATGGCGCGTGCAGCCGCTGCCCGGCGCGGCCGTGCCGGCATTCGACGCGCGTGCGAACCCGCGCACCAACGCACCGGCGCGCGATCCGAAATCGAACCTGCGCGTAGCCTCCTTCAACGTGCTGAACTATTTCAACGGCAACGGTCTCGGCGGCGGCTTCGACGATCCGAACAACCGCGGCGCGAAGACGTTCCAGGAATTCCAGCGCCAGGAAGCGAAGATCGTCAGCGCGCTGAAGGCGATCGACGCCGACGTGATCGGCCTGATGGAAATCCAGAACAACGGTTACGGCGAACTGAGCGCGGTGCGCCAGCTCGCGGCGAAGCTCGGCAACCAGTGGCGCGTGGTCGATCCGGGCACGTCGCGGCTCGGCGGCGACGCGATCGCGGTCGCGCTGATCTACGACAGCCGCAAGGTCGAACCGGTCGGTCGCGCGGCGACGCTCGCGATCGACGACAAGAACCGCCAGCCGCTCGCGCAGTCGTTCCGGCTGGCCGGCGGCAACAAGCAGGCGCTGACGGTGGCCGTGAACCACCTGAAGTCGAAGAACTGCCCGGACGCCGCGAACGACGATCTCGACCAGGGCGATGGCCAGGGCTGCTGGAACCCGACACGCACGCGCGCGGCGGCGAAGGTGGCCGACTGGCTGGCCGGCAATCCGACGGGCATCAAGAGCCAGGGCGTGCTGCTGATCGGCGACTTCAACAGCTACACGTACGAAGACCCGATCCGCACGCTCGAATCGCGCGGCTACCGCAACCTCGTCGCGCGCTGGATCGGCGCGAACGCGTACAGCTACGTGTACAACGGCGAAGCCGGCTATCTCGACCATGCGCTCGCGACGCTGCCGCTCGCGTCGCACGTGAAGGCCGTGCACGAATGGCACATCAACGCGGACGAGCCGCTCGCGCTGCAGTACACGCTCGCGTACAAGTCGGCCGAGCAGCAGAAGACGTTCTATGCGGCCGATGCGTATCGTTCGTCGGATCACGATCCGGTGCTGATCGATATCGCGCTGCCGGGCGGCGGGAAGTGACGAGGGTTTGAGTTTTTGCGACAGGCGTGGCGCACGGCAATGCCGTACGTCGCGCCTGTCCGGGAAATCCGTTCGAATATCGGGTAAATAATGCCGCGAAGAATTAATCGAACCGGTATTTTATGGATGACGCAGTGCACATCGATTCTGTAATTGAAGAATGATGGAAGTGAATCGAATTGCCGAATGACGTGCGTATGCCGCTGCGTCGTCCTAATCGATTGTCGATAATAAAAATGAAAGAATAATTCTGTCGATCCGAAGGCTTTGAATGCGCTGCGCCGATGCAGGAAAGGCTTCTGCGTTATGCGGAAAAAGTAAAATATTCGACGCGGCATTGCCGATAAGGCACCCCTTTCACGAATAATCCCGTTTTCTTTCAAATTCCAGACACTATCCGCCCTTCGCATCATTGCGGGATTTTTAATATCCGAATGATCTTTGACAACGCGGCGCAGCACCGCCTATTTTTGTCATGGCTTAAGTTTCAGTTATACAAAAGTTGTCCAAACTGCAGGGGGCGCGTCCGGCATCATTCTCGCCAAGCAGTTTGCTGTGTCTGTATCACGTTCAGTCTCTTGGAAGTCCGATCCCCAACCGCCGACTGCCGACCGTGCAACGCGAGTGGCGGGTAGGCCTGCGCGTTTCGCGGGCGTTGGCGGCCTTTGTGACGCGGTATCCGAAATCAAAGGGCAGAGATGAAACCAGACAGGAGCAGTATCGGCAGCCGCCGTGTTCGTCGCGGCCGGCTGGCCGGGCTAGGCGCATTGACCGCCATGACACTGGCGCTCGCGGCATGCGGCGGCGACGATTCGTCGTCCGTCGGCGCATCGAGCCTCGCGCAGGCCACGGCGAGCCAGCAGGCCAGCGCGCAGGCGGCCGGCAATCCGGCGCCGACGGCCAACCAGCCGTACGTCGACCCGGTCGCGTACTCGATGAACGCGACCGACGGCCTCGCGCCGTCGCAGGTGTCCGAGAAAGCGGCCGTCATGCATTACCAGTGGAAAGGCGGCGGCAAGACGATCGACTACACGACGACTACCGGCCACCTGACCGCGCAGGACGCGAACGGCAATGCGGAAGCGTCGATGTCGTATGTCGCGTACACCGCGCCCAGCACGAACGGCAAGCCGCGCCCGGTCACGTTCGTCTATAACGGCGGCCCGGGCTCGTCGTCGATCTGGCTGCGGCTCGGCTCGTTCGCGCCGACCCGCGTGGCCACGCCCGATCCGCTGTTCGGCAACAACTGGCCGAACTATCCGCTCGTCGATAATGCGGAGAGCCTGATCGACACCACCGACCTCGTGTTCATCGACCCGCCCGGCACCGGGCTGTCGGAAGCCGTGTTGCCGAACACCAACCAGAAGTACTGGGGCTCCGACGTCGACGTGAACATCATGCGCGACTTCATCCAGCGCTACCTGAACGTCAACAGCCGCGGCACGTCGCCGATCTACCTGTACGGCGAATCGTACGGCACGCCGCGTACCGACATGCTCGCGCTCGCGCTCGAATCGGCCGGCGTGCACCTGACGGGCATCGTGCTGCAGTCGTCGATCCTGAACTACTTCGCGGATGCGGTGGAAGCGGTGGCGATCACGCAGTCGACCGAAGGGCTGCTGCTCGATACCGATACGGTGGCCGGCTATCTGCCCGGCTACGCGGCGGTCGCGGCGTACTTCAACCAGGTGTCGCCCGCACCGGTGAACCAGGATCTGTACGCATTTCAGACGGAGCTGTTCACGACGCTGATCTACAACCAGCTGCAGAAGTACTCGCAGTCGTGGGTGTTGAGCCAGCTCGGCATTCCGGATGCGCTCGGCACGCCGGTGTTCCCGAGCGATGCGACGCTCAGGCTGTGGTCGATCCCGTCGAGCCTCACGCAGCAGGCGCTGCGCGGCTACTTCAACGCGAATCCGTTCGGCACGAGCCTGCTGCCCGGCACGACGATCGGCCGGTATGACGGGCGCGTGTCGTTGCCGAATTCCGACCCGCGGCTGCAGACCGACGGCGATCCGTCCGACATCCTGATCTCGCAGCCGTTCACGAACGCGCTCGCGACGCAGATGCCGGACTACCTCGGCTACACGGCCCCGAACGCGACGTACCTGCCGCTGAACGACAACATCATCGGCGTCTGGGACTTCTCGCACGACGGCCAGCCGATGCCCGACACGATCCCCGATCTGCTCGGTGCGCTGCAGCTCAACCCGAAGCTTCGCGTGCTCGCGGAGAACGGCTACCCCGATCTCGCGACGCCGTTCTTCAACACGGAGAAGCAACTCGCGCGGCTGCAGACGGTGAAGGGCCTGAATCCGAAGCTGCAGGTGAACTTCTTCCAGGGCGGTCACATGACTTACCTGGACGACGTCGCCCGTCCGCTGATGAAGCGGGACCTGCAGACGTTCTACAAGGGCGCGCGGATTCCGACGGCGCTGACGCTGCACACGCTGCCGCCGCCGTGGCCGGATGAAAATCCGCCCAGCGTACCGACCGGCAGCGTCCCGGGCGCGGCGGCCGCGACGACGCTGGCGGCAGCCCCGTGAGCGACGGATGCCTGGTCATCGGAACCCTCTATTCATCCATTGAATGCGAGCGATCATGTCCCTAATCCAATTGATGCGGCGTATGTCCCCGTTGATCGTGCTCGGTGCCGTGATGAGCAGTGCCTACGCGTTGCCGCCGCAGGCGGTGGCGCCGGTGAAGCTGCCGCACGGCGGGCGCGGTGTCGACGGTCCGTTCTTTCCGGCCACGCGGGCGGCACCGGTGTTGCCGTCGACCGGCGCGGCGTTGCAGCAGCAGGCGCAGCAGCGCGTCGACGCGAGGCTCGGCGGCAATACCGTGCTGAGCAACGGTGCAGCCGTGACGAAGGCGCAGGCGCAGAGCAGCGGGCTCGGCTTCGTGTCGAAGCACTTCGACGAGATCGATGCGAAGCACACCGGCCGCGTGACGATGAGCGACGTACGGCAGTTCATCCGGCAGCGGCAGGTGCAGGCGCAGCAGGAACAGCAGGACGAGTGACGTAGCAGGCAGGACGGCGGCCGGTGCGGCTTTCCAGCGTACCGGCCGCCGAAATCGTCGGCGGGCGCGGGCTAAGGCGCGATCACCGTCATCCTGAACGGCCCGCCATGCTCCGCCGCATGCGCGACCGCGTCGTTCGCGTCGTCGAGCGCGAAGGCCGTCACGTCGAATTGTCCGAGGTCGAGCAGCCCGCCGCGGACGAGCCCGGTCATCAGCGTCACGGCTTGCGTTGGGTACATCCATTTGCCGCGCAGCGTGATGTCGTTGCGCATGATCCACGGATACGGCAGCTCGAGCCCGGCGCCGCCGAGCATGCCGACGCCGCCCATCAGCACCACGCGCCCGTACGGGCGAACCGCCATCACGGCCGCCCGCACCGTCGTCGCGGGCACCGACGGCGGCATCAGGTCGATCACGCAGTCGATCGGCCCCGGCGCCGCCTGCTGCATGCGGATACGGTCTCCGGTTTCGTCGCCGCTCAGTTCGACCGTGCGCACGCGGTCGCCGAAGCGGCGTTCGAGATCCGCAAGCACGCGCACGTTGCGGCCGGGCGCGACCACGCAGCGCGCGCCCATCGCCAGCGCCACCGCGACGCAGGCGCTGCCGAAATTGCCGGTCGCGCCGCTGATGAGCAGGATTTCGCCGGCGCGCAGGTCGGACGCCAGCAGTCCGCCGTAAGGCACGAGCAACGTATTGAGCGCGCACCAGCGTGCGGCGTCGGCCGACGCGATCGCGCCGATGCGCACCGCGTTCTCGGTCGGCACGCGCAGCCGCTCGGCGAACGGACCGTCGTGAAAGTAGCGCTGCAACTGCTTGCCGCCTTCGCCACGCGTGCTCCAGCCCTGCAGCACGATGTCGGGCATCCGTGCGTCGTCGCGCGAGCGTACGGTCGGGTCGCAGAACACCCAGTCGCCCGGCTGCAACTGCGTCGCGTCGGGGCCGGTTTGCCGGACTCGGCCGATCGCGCCGCAGCCGGGCACGATCGGCAGCTCGATCGGATAGCGGCGCTCGCCGCTGAACACTTCCCGCGCATAGGACAGAACCGGTGTCGCGACGACGTCCACGATGACTTCGCCGGTGCCGAGCACGGGGTCCGGCATCGTTTCGATCGCGAGCGGCCTGCCGAACGACTTCAGAATCGCAGCTTTCATGACGCTTCCTGACGGTGGGGATGCGTCGATTCTGGCAGGCTTAGAATCTGCAACAAGGCCCGGCGCGAGCCCAGGATCGGCCGATACCACCCTGCTCGGAGCGAACCCGATGACCGTCACCACGCGAACCCCGTTCGGCGATTTCCTGCGCTCGCGGCGCAAGAGGCTGCGCCCGGAGGCCGTCGGCCTGCACGACGGTCCGCGCCGCCGCACGCCCGGCCTGCGGCGCGAGGAAGTCGCGGAACTGGCCGGCATCGGCGTCGACTGGTACGTACGGCTCGAGCAGGGGCGCGACGTCAACCCGTCGGATGCGACGCTCGACGCACTGGCGCGCGCGTTGCGGCTCGACAAGGCCGAAGCTGTCCATCTGCGCACGCTCGCACGGCGCGATGGGGCCCGTGCGTTCGTGCCGGAACGCGTGCCGCCGACTCTGGCGCGGCTCGTCGCGCATCTTCAGCAGCCTGCGTACGTGACCGGCCGGCGCTGGGACATCCTCGCGTGGAATGCCGCCGCGGCCGACGTGCTCGGCTTCGACCGGCTCGCGCAAGCCGATCGCAACATCCTCGTCTACATGTTCGAGACGCCGCACGCGCGTGCGCTGTTCGCCGCGAGCTGGGCCGACGAGGCGCGGCGGATGATTGCGCTGTTTCGCACGAGCCACGATCTCTACGCGGGCGATCCGGCGTTCGTCGCACTGGTCGCGCGATTGCGCGCCGGCAGCGGCGAGTTCGCGCAATGGTGGGATGCGCATGACGTGCGCAGCGGCGTGTCGGGCGAGAAGGTGCTCGTGCATGCGCAACGCGGCACGCAGCGCTACGAGTACGCGACGTTCCAGGCGAACGACGATCCCGCGCTGAAGCTGGCGATCTATACGCCGGTGAATGGCGATGAAGAAACCTGATGCGGCTGCGGCCGGCGCCACCAGGCGGCCACGCAGCGAAGCATCGGCTTCATGCGCGACCGCGGATGGTCAGGCGTAATGGTGGGGAGCGGCTCAGGCCGCCCGTCGAGCGGACAGTCGATTCCACAGCATGCCGGAGCGGCTGCCGCTGCGGCAATACGCGAGCACCGGCTTCGGCAGCGTGTCGACCAGTGCGCCGAACGCGTCGACTTCCGCGTCGCCGATGCGGTCGCGCTCGACCGGCAGGTAGCGCGCGTCCATCCCCAGTTCGCGCGCGGCAGCGGCGATCTCCTCGAACGGCGGCTGATCCGCGCCTTCGCCATCCGGCCGGTTGCAGATCACCGCACGAAAGCCCGCATTGCGGATCGCCTTCAGGTCGGCCGGCGTGATCTGCCGCGATGCGGTGAAGCCGGTCGCCGCGGCCGCCCGGCATTGCTCGATCGCCCGCGCGAAACAGCCGATCGCGAAGTCGACGTCCTGCTCCGTCGTGAAACGCCCGAAACTGATGCGCACGGTACGCCCGGCCGTTTCCGCGTCGAGGCCGATCGCGGTCAGCACGTGGGACGGCGCGCCGCTGGTCGAATTGCAGGCTGAAGTGGACGACACGGCGAGCGCTTCGCCGAGCATGAACGGGAAGAAGCCCGGCGCATTGACCGTCAGGCTCAGCGTGTGCGGGATGCGGCGGGCGGCGGCCGCGTTCTGCGTGACGTCGCCGAGCGCGAACAGCGCCTCGGTGAGCCGCGCGCCGAGCGCGGCGATCCGCGCGGCTTCGCCGTCGAGTTTTTCGGCGGCGAGTTCGCACGCGAGGCCCATGCCGACGATCTGATGCGTCGCGAGCGTGCCCGAACGCAGCCCGCGCTCGTGGCCGCCGCCGTGAATCTGTGGCGCGATCCGGCTCGCGATCTCGCGGCGGACGAACAGCGCGCCGATGCCCTTGGGGCCGTACACCTTGTGGGCGGACATCGACATCATGTCGATGCCGAGCGCGCGCACGTCGATCGGCGTCTTGCCGAGCGCCTGCGCGGCGTCGACGTGGAGCAGCGCGCCGGCGGCGTGCACGATGCGGGCGATCGCACCGATGTCGGTCAGCGTGCCGATCTCGTTGTTCACGAGCATCAGCGACACGAGGCCGGTGTCGGGGCCGATCGCGGCCGCTACCGCGTCGGCGGTGATTTCGCCGTCGGCGTCGGGCTTCAGGAAGGTGACCTGCATGCCGTGCCTCGACAGGTTCGCCATCGTGTCGAGAACGGCCTTGTGTTCGAGGCGGCTCGTGATCAGATGGCGCTTGCCGGTCGCGTTTTCCGCATAGCCCTTCAGAGCGAGGTTGTTCGATTCGGTGGCGCCCGACGTCCAGACGATCTCGTCGGCGTGGGCGCCGATGAGCGCGGCGACCTGCGCCCGAGCGTGTTCGACCTTGTCTTTCGCGAGCCGACCGGCGGCGTGCGAACTGGATGCGGGGTTGCCGAAGATGCCGTCGAAGCCGAGGCAGGCCGTCATCGCCTCGATCACGCGGGGATCGGCGGGGGTCGTGGCTGCGTAGTCGAGGTAGTGCAGCGGGGTGGGTTCGGTCATGTCCGTCTCTTGCTCATTGCATGGTGACGGAAATGATACGGGGGGCGGAAGGGAAAAAGGATCCAAAGTTGGCTGACGATGCGGCTCAAAGTGGAATTATGTTTTCTCTATGTTGGAAATAGGGGAATTCGTTTCTCCGTGGCTTCGCTGGCCGGAATCGTCGCGATTACGTCGCCGCGTCGGGGCCGGGTTGGGTCGATAGCCGGTGCGCATCCCGCACCCATGCCAGCAGCGCCTGCTCGTACTTCGACGGAATCGTGACCGTGAGCGTTGTGAGGCGGGCGGCGTTACATGGCAGATCGAGATAGCGTCGCCAGGCTTTTCGCACAAGTTGCGACATCGCGGAGTGCGTCATGCCGAGTTCGGTGGCCAGCGCCCGCTGTGATCTGCCCTTCACGAAAATCTCGTGCAAGGCCCACTGGTTCAGCGGCTTGATCCGCGTATCCTGCATCCGCAACAGCAGGAACTGTTCGGCGGTCATGCGTCGGGTCGTCGGCATTCAGATTCGCCCCGAATGTTGAAGCGACGAGATCAATTCCGCGCCGCACGAAGTCTTGTGGCCGTCGAATGCGGCGGCCCCGCCTTCGATGTCGAAGGCCGGGTCGCCTTCGGCAATCGTGCAGGCGCCATGAATCGGACACGAGCACGCGTCGCCGATACGAGCGACCGCGCGTCCCATCACCGTGCTTTTTCGGGCGCCGGATTCGACCCGGCCGCCGTGGGTGTGCGTATCTTCTACCCGGATAATTCCCCGCATGGGATTCCGTCCTCCAAATGGTTTGAGGTCTGACGCGGCGATCACGGTCGGATGAAGCAATCTGCCGCACCGGTGTGCATCACCATGAATAGCCTTGCATGCCGTAGTTTGTGTCGTGTCGGCGCCCCCACCACGGCAGGTAGGCGTTGTTTCCGCCGCGTGCGCGGAACCAGTCCTTGTCGGGATCGATCGGCGTGAGCTTCGACGGTGGCAGGACGACGACCGCGACCGGGTGCTCCGGATCGGTCGTACCGGCGACGAGTGCGTTGCCACCGAAGTGATTGATCCGGCCGATGGCGAGCGCGACGTCGGTCAATGCGCTGCCTGTTCCCATGTCGCCGAGTAGCGCGGCCGTGTTGAATGTCTGCTTGCGGTAGTCGTATTCGGAAAGGGTTTCGGTCAAGGTCTGCGCGAGCACGGCAAGACGTGCCGACGATGCGTCGCTGCCCTTACCTGCGTCGTGGACGATGTAGTTGAGGTCAGGGACTGAGATGCCGGCGTTGCGTGCCGCTTGATCGATGGTCGCTTTCCACGCCTGCACGGCGCGGGTCGTGCCGACCTTCTTCGGAAAATCATGCGTGTTGCCGGTTGCGGCTTTGCCGATCCAGGCGAGCGGTTCGCGCTCGGTGTTGAACGTCGGACCGGCGAGGAACAGCGCGACAAGGTTCTCATTGATCTGTGCATCCGTGGGCGGGAAGTTGGGTGCGTCCCAGTTCACTACCCAGACGCTCTTGTCGGGGTTCGCCTGCAAGTAGTCCAGTGCGTTGTTCAGGGATGTGAATCCGGTGTTGGGGCCGCCCTGTGTGACTTGTACGTCGGGGAGCGTGTTGCGGCTCCACATCGTTGGAAAATACCGATTCCCGATCGAAAACGTCCTTCGAATCGAGTCCTGCAAGTAGCTTTGCGATTCGGCCGCGTCGAGTCGTTCCGGAATCGCAAGCTCGACACGGATGCCAGCCAACTCACGCCAGTCCCTTTTATCGTCAGGTTTGACCGTGTAGAAGTATTTCGCGTTGCTCGCGTAGCGTGAGTGAAGCAGTAGCGGAAATTTGGTCATGTACTTGCGATAGAACCCCCTGAATGTTTCTGCGCCTTCGTTGCCGTATGCGATACCCGCTACCGACTGGAGCGTCGTAAAGGACTTCGGATCGGTCCGCACCATGTCGTCGTTCTTGTTCGGAGACGCGAGTCCTTGCGTCCACAGCAGTTGCCATTCGGTCGGGTAGTCCATGCGTTGCAACGGATTCAACCAGATCAAACCTACGACCTGCGCGACGAATGGCTTCGCTGCTTCTTCCGCAGAGGGTTCCGCATGCGTTACAGGTTCCGTCGAAGGTGCCGCGTGCGCCGGCCGTACCGTGGCCGTGGTGAACAGAAGCACCATGAGCGCAGCCAGGCTGGGCACGACTAAAAATCGTTTCATCCAATCTCCTATTTCCAGTTGTGTCGGGTCTGGCTGTTCTACGTGCGCCATTAACGACGCCATGAGTACGGCCGTGATCATCCATGCTGCGAGCGCAACAGCGGCACGTCGCGGCCATGTCGCGATTAGTGCCTTCATATCGTGCCCCCGACCTTCAGATAGAACTGACCTTCTCGTTCATTCGTGATGGCATCCGGCATCTTGCCTTCGCTGCTCTCCGCATGTACCCATTCATGCATCGGAAGTTCGTCAAGTTTTCCGCGCACAAAGTACTCTGTGTATTTCTTGTTCGGGTTGTCGTCGGGAATACCGTCTTCCATCCGCCAATCGGCTTCAATCCGCAACGCATTCAATTGCTTGGGCGTCAGATAGCAAACCCCGATCGCCACATCGTACGCAAGTGCCTTTTTGGCATGATCCGGATTGGTCATCGTCGTGGAGTGATTTGTCGGGCTGTTGGTCGAGCCACGATCGAGCCAATCGACAATCTGCTTGTCGCGCCATTCCTTGTAGCCCTCCGGCATTTCGCTCTTGCCGTCCTCGCCGATCACGTGGCCGTCGCCATCGAGCCATTCCGTATTCAGCGTGCGCCGTGCCTCCATCCGCATCAGCGCGCGGTCCTCGTAACGCTGTCCGGCTTCGCTCTCTGCCGTACCTTGCGCGACGCTGTCCGCGTTCTTCGCCTCGTACTGATCGTAAGGATCGTCCGCGCGCTTGTCTGCCTCGCTCTTGCTTGCGTCACGCCATGCGGCTGGCGGATCGTTGCCTTCGTTGAAGTCGCTTTTTGCATTGCCGTCCTTCGTTTCGATGGGTTTGCCGAACCGCAACGCTTGCGGCGGGAACGGTTCGTCGAGTGCCGGCGCGTCCGCTACCACGGTCCAGCCCTTCGGCGGAAGGGCGTTCACGCGGAACATATTCAATGCCGAGCTGATCTGGGTCACGAAAAACATGATCGGCGCGGATGCAAGCGTGGCCGCCACCCCGAACACGGACTCGTTTCCCTTGAGCGCACCGATGAGATTGAACTTGGCAGGTGGCGAAGGCGGATACCAGAATCCCGACGTCTTTCCCTTTTGCCGATGCCGCCAGTCGTCTTCCCAATACTGATAGCGCTCCTGCACGCCAACCTGGAAGCCGGAGGCAAAGACGCGCTGCGTCAGCACGCCGGGGACGCTGATATCGTTCAGCTCGTTCTGGTCGATGCCGCGCCAGCCGATGCCTTGAACCGTGACCGCCGAAATCACCTGGTCGTGTGGACAGCAATACGCGGTGACGCGACCATATGTCGATCCGTTCAGGCCGTGGCGAGCCCGATCCTCTTGTGCCGTATAAGACCGCTTGCTGGTCGGCGATACCCGCTCGTTGGCCATGTCTTCATCGATCTTGCCGGCGGGCACTTCGTAGGCTTTGCGCGTGCCGGTGATCGACAGAAACTTGCCGAACGTTTTCGTGCGCGCGGCGTAGGTCTGCCGTCCGCGACGACCGCTGCCGTCCCTGGTCGCGCGTTGCGACCAGGTATCCATGAACGTATCGGATGGATTCGGGCCGTCTGCGCGCGCAAGGCTGTACGGCGCATTCGCCAGTACGTAGGCATCCGCCACGCAATGCCCGCTACGTCCCCACGGATCTTCGACATCGGGCAGTGCATCGCCGAAGAATGCCGCCGTCAGGCCCACGATGTTGCCCTGGCTATGGCATACGACGGTAATCGGCACGTCGGCCTGCATGCGGCGAATCGACTCGATCAGCCTCGCAAGGCGCAACGCCGCGAGTACGCCATATGCGCGGGGCGGCGCGCGATACAGCGGCCGGTTGGTCGGGTTGATCCCCTGGACGGTCAACCACCCGGCTGCGCGGTCGTCGAGGCCGCCGTGCCAGAGATCGGGCAGGCTCGCGCAGCCGTTCGTGAACGGACCGCCGCCCCAATAGTCCTTCTCGTTCAGGAAAATCTTGTCGCCGTACTCTTTCAGTTCTGCGGCGGTTGCCCGATAGCCCCATCGGAAATGAATGACGGGCGAGAACGACGGGTCAGATTTGATGTAGTTGCCGGACCAAAACTTCGGATTCAGAAACCCATCTGGCGTCACGCTTTCCGTGTACTTCGCCGGCACCAGCTGCCCGGCGTCGATGCCGTGATACATCAATTGATCGTCCAGCCGCCCGAGCCGGCGATTCAGGCCATCGCACAGCCCTTGCTCGGCGGCTTCGAACCATTCGCCCTCGGAATTCACACCATGGACGAAGATGACGACACCAGGCAACGGCATTTTCTTGATGCAGATCAGCCGGGTGTCTTTCGTCCACATCGAGACCCCGTCGCTCCGACCGACGACGATCTGAGGTGGCTCCGGGCGCGGCGCAGCCGCGTCGGGCACGTCGCCCGTCGCGGCGTGCTCGTCGGTGCGTGCGTCCTCTTCCGGCCGAGGACCGAGAGATGAATCAATCATCGGGACTCCTGCGCTTGCGTTAAACATTCTTCTTGGTGAACTGCACCGCCAGCCTCTCGAACCGGTCGGTATAGACCGCCGGCAGTTCCCCGGCCGTGTCGGTCGTCATATTCGACAGCGTTCCCGATGCCTTTCGGATCTGTCCTTCGAATCCCGGCGCCGCGTTACCGTCCGTCGGCCGGATCAGCTTCGGGATGCGGCCGAGCGGACTTTGATCGAATGTCGGCAGGTCGACGCTCATGCTGGCGGGGCCGTCCCACGCATGACCATTGGATTTCACGGTGAACTTGCCGGGGCAACCCAGTTCGATATCGCTGCCACGCAGCTTGAGATACGCGCCGCCGGATGTGACGAATACGACTTCGTCGCTCGCCGTGCCGGCAAGCTTGCCGTCGGCCGCGGTCAACTGGATGTTTTTGCCAGACTCGATTTGCGTGTCGTCGTGCTGCGATTGAAGGGCCACTTTCCCCCGATGCGCGATCGCCGAGACACCGTCGCCGTGCGCGAACATTGCGACGCCATGCCCGGCATGCAGATTGATTCGCTCGCCGCTCGTGATTTGCATGTGTTGCTGCGCGATCTGATCGATGTTCTCGCCCGCATACATGACGTGCGTTTTCGGCGTGACGTTCAGCGACCCCGCTTGTGCACCGAACGCCATGAACGCGGATGCGTCGTCGGTGGCTCCGGATTCCGACCGGCCGGGTTTCCAGTGACGGAATGCGTTGGCGATGTTGTCCTGGCCGGCCGTGTCGGCGGATTGCCCACCGTGCTGGCCGGCGTGATCGCCGAGCGACTTGAACAGCGCTGTGCATTGATCGAGCAAATGGATCAGCTCATCGCGATCGAGCTGACCACCGGTTGCATGCGACCGCGCATAGGTCGTCAGCAGCATGCCCTGGGCGGCGCGCAACGCCGCGGCGGCGTCGGTGCGCAGCTCCGCGCCTTCGCCTCGATCGTCCCCGTGTCCGTCCACGCGCGGCTGCGTCAGGTAGCCGAGATTCAATTGGGTATGCGCATGTTCGCTTGCCAACTGCGCGGAGATTTGCGATGGCGTATCGTCCAGGCGAAGCTGGTTGTGCCGGCGGCCCTTGATCTCCCGCGTCTTGATCCCGGACACGTAGCGATTGCCCGGCAGCGCGCCGGTATCGCTGAAAGTCGCGGGTGGATTCGCGCCGTTGCTCAACACGCCGATGATCACCAGACGGTCCGGATCGCCCGACAGGCTCCCCAGCAGGACCTCCATCCCGACACGCGGCAGGAACAGCGCTCCGAAGCATTCGCCCGCGAGACTCGCCGCGACGCGAATCGGCGCGCTGTCGCCGGCCAGACCGTTCGTGCCGGCGCCTTGCGCGTGCGCATGGTCCGCCGGATCCAGCCCGTGAATCTGCACACGCACGCGGCCGGCCTTGTCGCAAAACACCTCTTCACCTTGCGTGCCGACGATCGTGCCGGTCAGCAGGTGAACCGGCGGCACGTCGATCGCCGGATCGTAGGCGGGCTTCAGCGGCACACCGCGTTGCACGCACGTGAAACTGTTCTCGTAGCGCGTGTCCGTTGATCCCGATGCATCGGGCCGCGGGGCGGTCGGCGTCAGGTTGCGGCTTGCCGCGAACAGCCCGCTTGTGCGGCCCGACAGGTCTTTCGGCAGGTTGTTCCAGATGGCGTGTCGAATCGACGTGGCGACGAACCGACGACGATCGATCGACTTCATATCCAGCTCGGGGTCGCCCGCCAGCGTGAATCCGTGCCCCACCAGCATGTCGCGCACGGTGCCGATGCCTTCGAAGCGCGCGGCTTCGAACTGATGGGCCAGCATCCGGTCGTGCGCGATGCGCGCGTGATCGTTCCACGAGTCGCCGACGTGCGGGATGTCGATCGCGACGTCGGTCAGCAGGCGCGCAAGATCGTTGCCCGACTCGCCCTGGTCGAGGCCGGTGACGGCCTCGAAGTCGTCCATACGAGCGGTCTTGTAATCCCACGACGGGCGGCGGACCTTGCCGGGCGACAGGCTCTGGTCGTACGCAAAGAGGGTGACGGTGTCACGTTGCTCGACGCCGGCGTCGCGCGGGTGAAGGCGCACGGTGCCGGCCGGTGCGTCCGGCAGACGATGCGGATCGTCGCAGAACACGAGCGTGTGAATTGGCCGCTCATCGGTCACGCTGCGCCTTCCGTCGACCGGCGCGGCCTTTGCAAAGACCGTGATGCCTTCCCGGCGCAGCAGACGCCGGATGAAGCGTGCGTCGGATTCGTTGACCTGCCGCGTCAGTTCGCGTGCGGGATACCGATCGGCCCGCAATGCCGACAGGTCGAAATCGAACGCTCGCGCGAGTGCGGGGCTACGCTGTTTCCACTCGTTCATCAGCGTCGCGAGAATGTCCGGCACGCTGCGCGAGCGGAACAGGCGGGCGTTCGTGCGACGGTCCATCAGTGAAAGGGCGTCGCAAACGTGCAGCTGATAGACGGTCAGTTCGCCGTCGGATTGACCGGCTCGCACGTCGCGCACAATCGCGTTGATCGCCTGGATGTTGCCGCGATCGGTCGTCAGCCGGACCGATACGGGCAAACCGAGAAACAGCGCAGGCGGCAGATGATCGTAGGTCGACACGCAGGTCAGTTGCCCTTCGATGCCGGACATCAGTCCCTCGCGGATGTCGGCGTGATGGAGCGCCAGCAGATGGCCGACCGCACGTTGCGCCTGCCCGAAATGCAGGGAGACTGGACGCTTGTTCAGGTCGACCAGACCCGACGCAAAGTTTCTCAAAGTTGCTGCTATCGACATAACGACAATCTCGTTATTTTTTGTTTCTAATTCGGATGGGTTCGCATCCGCCTCGCAGGGTGGTAATGCGACGGCACTTGGAATTTCGGTGCGAAGAATATCAAGCTATTTTTATCTTTAACTAATATTTTTTATTTTGAGATGGGAAATAATTTCTTTTGAAGCAATGGTTAATGTTTGGTGGGTTTGAGTGGTGTTTTTTGTTCGGATGGGAATATGTCGAGTCGATTGTTCTGGATTGGTATTTGTCGTACCTCGTTTTCCAATATCGTCTAAATGGGTGATTTTTTGTCAGGACATGATTGAATTGGAAGTTGAAGATTCGGAATTGTCCCGAATCGAAATGAGCAACGACACGTCACGCCATTGAAATCGGTGCGAACGGGGCTTGTGCACCGGCGCGCGGTGTGTACGCCCGCCGATCGGATGCCGGAAAAGGCATCTTTCAACGTACGAATTCGCGGCCGGATGGTTCGGTTGCCCAGGTGAATGGCGGGCTGGATTCGGATGAATTCCGCGAGTCGGGCGATGGCGCGGGACGCCTTTGCGGATGGCCGATGGGTGCCGCTGCTCGCTTTCCGTCGGTTGTTGTCGCCAAGGCAACACGGTAGTGTTGCCTTGGCCGTTGACGTGCCGCCGGGCCGACAAGGAATCTACGACGACGCGTACCGGCATCGACGGATTTCGAACGGCGGGTGCGTTGCCGATCATTCCACCCTATAGTGCTCGTCGTTGTTCGATCTGGACGCAATCGGGAGTTCGTCGTGTTTCACCGGAAATTCAAATTGGGTTGTTCGCGCTTCGCGTGCATCGTCGCCGTGACGACGATGCTGGCGCCCGTCGCGGCACATGCAGAGGGAGCGGCCGGCGACGCCCCGACGCACGTCGCGTCGGCTGTCGATCACGACATGTCGCCGGCACGACCGATTGTCGGCGACGATCCGGTTGCCATCCGGGAGGCGCTGCGGAAGGTGCACGCCAGCACGCTCCCACCTTCGTTGCGCGACCGGGTTCGCGGCGCGGTCGCCGGTGCCGCCGGCCGGCACGGCTCGAACCCCGACCTGGCGGCCGTCGGTCTGGATCGTGACGTGACCTTCGTGGTGCCGGTGCGGTACGGGCTGAGATACCGGTCGCGGCGGCAGCTGCTGACGCTTGATGTCGACCTGTTCGATGCGGAGCGCGACGGCCGGGACGGCATCCTGCTCAGCAAGGTGACGAAGGGGCCGCGCGGGCGCGGGCTCGTGATCGCACCGGAAGCGAAGGCGAAAGGGTACGTCCAGCACGTCGACATCATCGAGCTCGACGCCGGACAAGGCAAAAAGACCACGGTTCGGAGCCGCTTGCGGCTTTCGCCCGCCGAATACGCGCAAACGCACGGCGACTTCGCACTGGTTTTTTCCGGACGCCTGGTTCGGCCTTACCTGACCGAACAAACCGAACATGCCGATCCGAGTATCGAGGAGCCGACGGACATTTCGACGCGGATCTCCACGTTGCACATGGATCTCCGCGACATCTGGCTGGTGAGTCCGTCGAGCGGCGTCGTGGTGTCGAAGAAGTTGCGGCTGTCGAAGTAGCGGGTTTCGGCGGGCGGGCCATGCCGGCGCGCGGGTGGGGAAGGGCTGGATCAGCGAAGCCATCCGGCCGCAGAACCACTTTCCGAGGCTGCCTGTTCAACATCGGTGGCGATGCGATAACCAAAGTCGGTCCTGTCCTTGGACGATATTTTTCCTGGTAAGTGAGCGGTAAGTCGACTGGTCCTACAGTAGCCCCCGTTTTGACCGCCGACTCCAGGAAAACGATTGTGAAAATTGCCTCCCGCCGCGAACGCCCGTTATTGTTGCTTGCCGCTTCATTTGCACTTTCATCTATTTCCGCGTGGGCGGACGAGGGCACGAACCCACCCGACCCCGACAATACGGGGCTGACCATCCTCGACCACGCGACGAACGTCACGCATTGGGGGCTCGGCGCCGGCGTCGGCATCGAGCCATCGGTCTACAAGGGCGACGGCACCCGCGTGTTGCCTTTTCCGCTGGTCTACTTCGACAACAAATGGGTGCAGGCCATCGGCACCACGGTCGATCTGAAAATCGGCAGCTGGAGCGGCGTCAGTGTCGCACTTCGTGGCCAGTTCTCGCTGTTCGACGGATACAAAGGCTCGGACGCACCGATCCTGAACGGCATGGAAAATCGCAAGGGCGCGTTATGGTACGGCCCTGCACTGTCATGGAGCACGCGCTTCGGCACCTTGTCGGGCAGTTTCCTGCTCGGCGGCAACAAGGGCGAGCGCGCGAAGATCGGCTTCGAGAAGGCGTTCGCCCTCGGCGCGTTCTCGATCGCGCCGCATGTCGGCGTGGAATGGCTGAGCGACAAATACGTCGACTACTATTACGGCGTGCGACCATCCGAGGCGCGTGCCTGGCGTGCCGCATACAGTGCGGGTTCCGCCGTGAACGTATCGGCCGGCACCCGTGTCGACTACCGGCTGACGAAGCAGCAGACGATTTTCGTGGACGTGGGCGTGTCGCGTCTCGGCGACGGCATCACCGACAGTCCGCTCGTCGGCAGACGGTTCGTTCCCGAGGCCAGAATCGGCTACATGTATCGGTTCAAGTGAGTGCGAGTATGCCAAGAGTGGCGATTGTCGAGGATCACGAGCGCCTGGCCGGCCTGTTGGCACAGGCCCTGGCCGCAGCCGGGATCGAATCCGATCGGTTCGGTAATGCTCGGGAAGCCGCCTACGGTGTCGAGCGGGCCGACTATGCGCTGCTGATCGTCGACCGCGGATTGCCCGACGGAGACGGCCTGGCGTTCTTGCGGACGCTGCGTGCGGTGGGGCGCATGATGCCTTGCCTGATGCTGACGGCACGCGATGCGTTGCATGACCGCATCGACGGGCTCGAAAGCGGCGCCGACGACTATGTGACCAAGCCGTTCGAAATGAGCGAACTCGTCGCCCGCGTGCGCACGCTGATGCGGCGCCCGGCGCTGCTCACGACCCTCGTCGCATCGTTCGCGGACGTGACCGTGGACCCGGCCCAGCGCGCGATGCGCTGTGGCGATCGGACGGTACTGCTGGCGCCGGCCGAACTGCAGGTCATGCTCTGCCTGATCGAAGCCGGGGGGCGGACCGTCCGGCATTCGATACTCGAGCATGCCGCATGGGGGCTCGCGGAGGCGGTCACGCCGAACGCGCTCGAGGTGACCGTGCACCGCTTGCGCAAGAAACTGACGGCGATCGGCGCCACGATGCGGCTCACCAATATCCGCGGCGCCGGCTTCGCGCTGCGGGGCGCGTGACGATGCTTCGCCGCGCGTCGCCCGTTGCCACTCCCTCGTAAGAAAACCGCCATGTTCCGTCATTGGATCCTGCGCCTGTCGACGCGTCTATGGGTGACCAACGTCGTCGCGTTCGCCGTCAGCCTGGCGCTGCTGTCCGCGCTTTCCATGTATTTTCTCGCTCGATATCCGGAACTCCTCGGGCGGCGCCAGCAGATGGAGAGCATCCGTCATATCGAGGCCGGCATGCGCTTCGACGCGACCGGGCGGCCGGTATCGGTGCGATTGGGCGAGCGTCCGGCGGCGATGTTCCGGCTCTTGCCAACCGACGCGATGTACCGCGTGCTCGATGCGACGGGGAAGGTGTTGCTGGCGTCGGCGCCGTCGAACGGGGATCGGCCGTGGCTGACGGAGGATCTCGCGACGGCGGCCGGCAAGGTATTGCCCGTCACGATCGACGGCAAGGCGTATGCGATCGCGACGCAGCGCGCGTCGAACGGTAGCGTCGTCCATTACGTGCAGGTGGCGCAAAGCAGGCAACTCGTCGATGCACTCGTCATGACGAGGGTCGACCCGATACCGAAGACCGTCGCTTATGTGCTGGTCATCGCGACCATCATTTTTGGACTGACGCTGCCGTTGACGATCGGTCACGTGCTGAAGCCGTTGCGGGAGGTATCGCGTGCCGCGCGGGAAATCGAGCCGCGCAATCTGAAAACGCGGCTGTCTTCGGCCGGGATTCCCAGCGAGATCAAGCCGCTGATCGATGCGTTCAACGACGCACTGAGCCGGCTCGAGAATGGCTTCGCCGTTCAGCAGCAGTTTCTGGCCGACGCCGCGCACGAGTTGCAGACACCGCTCACGCTGGTCAGAGGGCAGATCGAACTGCAACCCGACATCAGTCAGAAAGCGCTGTTGCTTCGCGAGATCGACCTGATGGCCCGGCAAGTGAAGCAACTGCTGCATCTGGCCGAAGTCAGCGAAGCGCAGAACTTCAGCTTCGGCGACGTGAACGGCGACGAGGTCGCGCGAGACGCCGTGAGTTTGCTGGCCGGCAAGGCCGATGCGAAGCAGGTGAAGCTCCATATCGAAGCGCGCGATTCCGCGTCGCCGATACGCGCGGATGGCGGGGCGCTTTTCATCCTGCTCAAGAACTTTCTTGAGAATGCGATCAACGCGTCGCCGTCGGGCGGTGTCGTCGTGCTGACCGTTCTCGAGACGGCGATTCATGTCGACGATGAAGGGCCGGGCATTCGGCGGGAGCATCTTCCGCTGCTCTTCGACCGATACTGGCGGGCGCCGGATTCGCGGTATGACGGCGCCGGTCTCGGGCTGGCGATCTGCAAGGAGATCGCCGACGCTCATCAATGGAAGCTGACGGTCGATGTGCTGGCAACGGGCGCGCGGTTCAGTGTCTGGTTTTAGTTGGCGCGGAAGGTCGTGTGTGACCGGGTTCCCCTCGGTACAGGGGCCGGATCGGAGAGACGTCCGGTCGAAGCGTGGTTTTTCCTGAGGGCCTTGTTCGACGTCAGATTTTCGCTATAATGGAACTGCGTTCGGAATGACGAACGCGAGAATTCAAGCATCCAGAGTCGGGTCATCCGACGCCAACCTGCCCTCCCGGGCAAGGTGGACGCCCTCGAGGCGATGCGGCCGATTGACGGCAACGAAGCGGGAGCAGCATGGCTGGCACCGGTTCGATAACCATTCATCCGGAGCAACCATGAGCCAAGTTTCCTCCGCTTCCCGCCCGACGGTCTGTGAAGACTGGTCGCACTTCCTTCCCGGTTTCACGTTGACGCATACGGTTCATCTCGTTTCGAGACGGATTCCGGGCATCGTTTCAACCGCGGAGGCCGTCCTCGAAGGTGAAACGGCTACGGTCGATCGGTGGGCCATTACTCGCTGTGGCGACGTTCTCGAACAAAAGATCGTGCTCGGCGAAATGACGGAAGGGCAAGCAGTGCGGCTGCGTGAAAGGCTTGCCGCGCTGGAGGGGGTGCTTCGGGCGCGGGTGGAGCATCATTTCGTTCGGGCGGGGGCGGCGCGTTAGGCGATGTGTGGGCATCGTCGCTGTATCGGCGGCAGGGGGCACCGGAGGTATCCGGAATTTCGTGTGTGAGGCGGGTTGAGATTCAGACTCCAATGTTGAATCGTTCCGGGTAAAGCAGTGCGAACTGCGTCATCGCGCTCTTCCAATCGTGCCGGGAGCCGGTCCACTTG
>NZ_PREY01000043.1:0-56299 GCF_002959955.1 Burkholderia sp. BE12
AATTTCATAGGGGCCCGCAGCGGCTGCACCAGCTGCATCAAGGCCGGATATAGAGCTGCAGCCCATCCTGTCCGTCGAAACACGAGAAAACTGTTGCAAACGGGACGCGTTCATATAGACCTCATGATCGCTTCAGACAACGCGCCCGTCAGCCGCTTCCCGGTGCCGGCGCTCGAAGACCTGCCCGACGACATTCGCGAACGCATCTCGGCCGTCCAGGAAAAGTCGGGCTTCATCCCGAACGTGTTCCTCACCCTCGCGCATCGCCCGGACGAGTTTCGCGCATTCATGGCGTACCACGACGCGCTGATGGACAAGCCGGGCAACCTCACCAAGGCCGAACGGGAAATGATCGTCGTGGCTACCAGCGCCGTGAACCAGTGTCAGTACTGCGTGATCGCGCACGGTGCGATCCTGCGCATTCGCGCGAAGGACCCGCTGATCGCCGACCAGGTCGCGACCAACTACCGCAAGGCCGACATCACCGCGCGACAGAAGGCGATGCTGGACTTCGCGATGAAGGTGTCGCAGGCCGCGCATCAAGTGGGCGAAGCTGATTTCGACACGCTGAAAACGCACGGCTTCACCGAGGAGGACGTGTGGGACATCGCGGCGATTTCGGCGTTCTTCGGGATGTCGAACCGCATCGCGAACGTGACGAACATGCGCCCCAACGCGGAGTTTTACGCGCTGGGACGCTGAGCGCGCGACGGCAACGGCAGCGGCGACGGCTCGGCGATCCGGGCGTACACGCGCCCCTCTTCGACCGACCGCCGCGCGCCCCGGCGCAACATCAACGCGGCACACCGCCGCCGCGCGCCGCGGCCTCGCGCCTACTCGACCTGCTTCAACGCGTGCAGCCCTTCCGGCAGCGTCGCATCCGGAAACTGCGTGGACAGCGTCGCATCGCGCCACCGCGCCGCCTCTTCCGCGCGCTGCCGCTCCGCCTGCTCGCAGACGAACAGCGCATCGCCGCCGAGCAGCAAGCGCAGCGGCACGTCGTCGCGGCGCGACAACTCGACGATCAGCGCCGCGATCCGGGCGGGATCGCCGACCTCGTGGCCACCGTACGCGCCGAGCAGGTCGAGAATCTTCCCGACCGACGGCCGATAGTCGGGCAGCAGATCGTCGAGGCCGCGCTTCGCCTGCGCGGCCCATTCGGTACGCATCCCGCCCGGTTCGAGCGTGCACACGCGCACGCCGAACGGCGCGACTTCCTTCGCGAGCACGTCGCTGAATCCGCCGACCGCCCACTTCGCGGCTTGGTACGCCGACAATCCGGGCGTCGCCGAGCGCCCGCCGACCGACGACACCTGGAAGATGTGCCCGGCGCGCTGCGTGCGCATCGTCGGCAGCACCGCGCGCGTCAGGTTGATCACGCCGAACAGGTTCGTTTCGATCTGGTCGCGGAAGACGTCGGCGCCCGTCTGCTCGAACGGTGCCGTATGGCCGTAGCCCGCGTTGTTCACCAGCACGTCGATGCGGCCGAACGCGGCGCGTGCCGCCGCGACGGCCTGCGCGGCCGCCGCTTCGTCGGTGACGTCCAGCTCGACCGGCAGCACCCGGTCGCCATGACGCTCGGCCAGATCGGCCAGCCGCGCCGGATCGCGCGCGCCGGCCACCAGCCGGTCGCCCGCTGCCAGCACCGCTTCCGAAATCGCTCGCCCCAGGCCGCGTGCGGCCCCCGTTACCAACCAGACTTTCGACATTTTCCGCTCCTTGATCACGATAAAACGATGAAAATGAATGATTACTCACTCATTAATATGGGCGACGTATCGATCCTAGCCGACCTGTATCGCCCTGCCTGAAACCGTCCTGCCTTCCGTCGTGCGGCACACGCACCGCCTATGCCGCCACGACGGCCAAACCCTTCCGTCACATCGTTCGCGTCACGCTCACACCGCGTGCAACACGGCCCACAGCGCGCGAAACCCCGCTTCCCGGTAGGCATCGGCCCGCGCCGGATCGCGTGCGATCGACTCCATCGCGGTTTCCGCGATCGACGTAAACAACGCCGAGCAGAACGCATGCGCTTCGTCGCGGTTCAGCGCGCCCGACGCGGCGACCTGCTCGCGCAGCAACGCGCCGATCCCGCCGAAGCCTTCCGAGCCGGCCGCGCGATGCGCGTCGTCGATGCGCCCGCTCACGCCCAACTGCCGCAACGCGCGCCGGCCGTCCGGATTCGCGACGCCCCACGACACATAGCCATTCCACGCATGCCGCAGGGCCCGCTCGGCCGGCGCATGTTCCGGAAACCCGGTCATCATCGCGTCGCGCATGTCGGCCTTCAGGCTCAGGTACAGCGCGTTCAGCAACGCGTCCTTGGTCTCGAAGTACGTGAACACCGTCCCTTCCGCCACGCCGGCGAGCCTCGCGATGCGCGCGGTCGTCGCGCTCGGGCCGTCCTCGGCGAGCGCACGCGCGGCCGCGGCGAGGATGGCTTCGTGCTTGTCGGGACTGCGCGGTCGGGCCACGTTGATTCCTTTAATGAGTGAGCGCTCAATCATAATGGAGCGAAAAGGAGGAATGCAAGCCCTGTTACATCCGGGGGAACGCATACGCAATCCATCAAAACGGTGCACTATTGCGTTTTGCCGTACCGGCGCCGGCCATCCGGTGCCCGATGCCTCGACGTTCGTTTCACGTTCATCGTTTCAAACCGCGAACCTCCCATGACGAATCAGCCTTCCCAGACCGCGGCCGACCGGCCTGTCGACATGATCATCTTCGGCGGCGGCGGCGACCTGGCCGCCCGCAAGCTGTTGCCCGCGCTGTACATGGCGCACCTGCACTGCAATCTTCCGCCCGAGACGCGCATCATCGCCGTCGGCCGCCGCGACTGGGGCATCGACGGCTATCGCAAGTTCATGGACGAGCAGTCGCGCCCGTTCATCGACGAGAAGGCGTTCGATGCCGACGCGTGGAGCCGCTTCCTCGACCTGTTCAAGTACGTGCTGATCGACGTGAACGCGCCGGACGACTACCTGCGGCTCGCCGAAGCGGCGCGCGGCGACGCGATCCGCGTGTTCTACCTGTCGACGTCGCCGGAGCTGTTCACGACGATCTGCGACAATCTGTCGGCCGCGCACCTCGTCGACGCGCACTCGCGCGTCGTCCTCGAAAAGCCGCTGGGCCACGATCTCGCGTCCGCGAAGGCGATCAACGATGCGGTCGGCAAGCACTTCGAGGAATCGCAGATCTACCGGATCGACCACTATCTCGGCAAGGAAACCGTGCAGAACCTGATGGTGCTGCGCTTCGGCAACCCGATCTTCGGGCCGCTGTGGCAGGCGCCGAGCATCCGCAGCGTGCAGATCACGGTCGCGGAAACGGTCGGCGTCGGCAGCCGCGCGGGCTTCTACGACCACACCGGCGCGCTGCGCGACATGGTGCAGAACCACCTGCTGCAACTGCTGTGCATCGTCGCGATGGAGCCGCCCGTGTCGCTCGACCCGGACGCGGTGCGCGACGAGAAGCTGAAGGTGCTGCGCTCGCTGCGGCCGATGGCGCTGTCGGACGTCGCGCGCGACACGGTGCGCGGCCAGTACACGGCCGGCGCGGTCGACGGCCAGCCGGTCAAGGGCTATCTCGAGGAAGACAACGTACCGGCGGACAGCCGCGCGGAAACCTTCGTCGCGCTGCGCGCGCACATCAACAACTGGCGCTGGGCGAACGTGCCGTTCTTCCTGCGCACCGGCAAGCGGCTGCAGCGCCGCCAGTCGGAAATCGTGATCGAGTTCGCGGACATGCCGTTCTCGATCATCCCGACCGGCCCGCGCCATTACAGCAACCGCCTCGTGATCCAGCTTCAGCCGGAAGAGTCGATCCAGCTGCAGATGCTCGCGAAGGAGCCGGGCAGCGGGATGAACATGGTGCCCGTGAGCCTGAACCTCGACCTGCAGCAGGCGATTCCGGAGCGGCGCGCGGAAGCGTACGAACGGCTGCTGATCGACGTGATCCGCGGCCGCCTCACGCACTTCATGCGCCGCGACGAGCTCGAAGCCGCATGGTCGTGGGTCGAGCCGATCCTCGACGGCTGGAAGCAGCTCGGCGACCGGCCGCGGCTGTACACGGCCGGTACGTTCGGGCCGGCGGCTTCGTCGGCGCTGCTCGCGCGCGACGGGATGTCGTGGGCCGAAGAGGCGTAATCGCAACCCGACGGCGTGCCGCCGCGCGGCACGCCCGTTCCCGAAGGGCAGCGCCGCCTGCGCTACGCCGCTACTGCGACAGCAGCCACGTCGGCTTGCGCCGCGCCGGCGCATCGCCGGCGCTTCCGGCGCCGAGCACCTTGATCAGGTAATCGACGAACGATGCGATCCGCGACGAGATCGCGGTGTTCCGGTAATACACCGCGTTGATCGGCTGCTCGACCTCGAGCGTCTGCCGCGCGAGCACCTGCACGAGCCGCCCGGCCTCGCGATCCTGCGCGGTCACGAAATCCGACAGGCACACGACGCCGGTGCCCTCCAGCGCGAGCTGCCGCAGCGTCTCGCCGCTCGACGACCAGACGCCGGGCTCGATGCGGTAGGGCTCGCCGTCCGTGCCGAGGATCGGCCATACGTTCAGCGATTCGGGCTGCGTGAAGCCGAGCAGCGTGTGCTTCGCGAGATCCTCGACCTTGCGCGGCTGGCCGTGCGCTTCGATGTAGGCGGGGCTCGCAAGGATCCGCACCCGGCTGCTGCCGATGCGCCGGCTGTGCAGCGTCGAATCCTTCAGCCGGCCGATCCGGATCGCGACGTCGGTGCGCCGCTCCAGCAGGTCGATGATGCCCTCGTTGCTGTTCAGTTCCAGGTCGACCTTCGGAAAGCGTTCGCGGTAGCCGCGCACGAGCGGCACGATCACGTGCAGCATGAACGGCGTCGCGGCGTCGACGCGCAGGCGCCCGGACGGCATCTCGCGCCGCGCGAGCATCTGCTCTTCCGCGTTCTCGACCGATTCGATGATCGCGCGCGCGTTCTGCAGGAATGCGCGCCCTTCCTCGGTCAACTCGAGCCGGCGCGTGGTCCGGCGCAGCAGCGTGGTCTTCAGCTTCTCCTCGAGCCGTGCGAGCGTGCGGCTCGTCGCCGACACGGTGAGGTCGAGTTGCTGGGCGGCGGCCGTGATCGAACCGGTGTCCACCACGGCGGCAAAGGCCTGGAGTTCGTCGAGGGTGATCTTCATTATTGATTTGAAATCAAAACAATTTGGTTTATAGACCAGTTTTTCAGCAAAAGTAAAGCCGGCACACTGCGATCCGTTCCCACTGAAAACCCGGATCCCGTCATGCCACTCGCGTTGCTTGCGCTGACCATCAGCGCCTTTGCCATCGGCACCACCGAATTCGTGATCGTCGGGCTGATTCCGACGATCGGTGCCGACCTCGGCGTCAGCCTGCCGTCCGCCGGCCTGCTCGTCAGCCTGTATGCACTGAGCGTCGCCATCGGCGCGCCGCTCCTCACCGCGCTCACCGGCCGCGTGCCACGCAAGGCGCTGCTCGCCGGGCTGATGGCGCTCTTCACCGTCGGCAACCTCGTCGCGTGGCAGGCGCCGGGCTACGAATCGCTGATCGTCGCGCGCGTCCTCACCGGCCTCGCGCACGGCGTGTTCTTCTCGGTCGGCTCGATCATCGCGACCACGCTCGTGCCGAAGGACAAGGCCGCGAGCGCGATCGCGACGATGTTCAGCGGCATGACCGTCGCGTTCGTCGCCGGCATTCCGCTCGGCACCTTCATCGGCCAGCACTTCGGCTGGCGCGCGACGTTCCTGATCGTCGCGCTGTTCGGCCTCGTCGCGTTCCTCGGCGCGGTCGCATTCGTGCCGCGCGGGCTGCCGCAAACGCCGCCGGCGCCGCTCGCCCGCCAGTTGCGCGTGCTGGCCCAGCCGCGCCTGCTGCTCGTCTATGCGATGACCGCGGTCGGTTACGGCGGTTCGCTGATCGCATTCACGTACATGGCGCCGCTGCTCGAACAGATCGCCGGCTTCACGCCGTCGCAGGTCAGCCTCGTGCTCGTCGGCTACGGCGTATCGGTCGCGGTCGGCAACGTGTGGGGCGGCAAGCTCGCGGACGCCGTCGGCCCCGTGAAGGCGCTCAAGCGGATCTTCCTGCTGCTCGCGATCGTGCTGCTCGCGCTGACCTTCACGATCCACGTGAAATGGCTCGCGGTGCTGACGATGCTCGCGTGGGGCGCCGTGGCGTTCGGCAACGTGCCGGGGCTGCAGGTGTACGTCGTCAAGCAGGCGCGCCACTTCGCGCCGGACGCCACCGACGTCGCATCGGGCTTCAACATCGCCGCCTTCAACCTCGGCGTGGCCGGCGGGTCGTCGCTCGGCGGCCTGATCGTCGCGAACGTCGGCCTCGGCCACACGCCGTGGATCGCCGCCGCCGTCACGCTCGGCGCATTCGCGCTCACCGCGTTGAGCGGCCGTCTCGACCGCCGCCACGGGCTGCCCGAACGCACGGCCGAACCCGTCGAACTCGCCCATTGAACGTCACCTTTGCAGGAGCCACCAGCATGAACGCATCGACCCCACGTCCGCCGTTCGCCGGCAAGACTTTCGAAGTCCGTTACGACGGCCTCACCGCGCTCAACGCGTACGACGAAGACGGCCGCCACATGCGCTACGAGATCACCGAAGGCCCGTACGCGGGCGCGAAGGGCGAAGTCGAATACACGTGGCAGCCCGTCGCCGGCGAGACGTACGCGATCTCGTGGCAGGAAGCCGATCGCGCCACCGTCGTGCATATCGACGATTTCGCCGCCGGCACGTCGCGCTCGTTCTTCACTGCGTCGTCGCTCGATTTCTACCGGCTCGACGGCAGCCTGCGCGCGGTCTGAACGGAGCCCGACCATGTCCACTTCACTCGACACGCTCGCCGACGGCGGCTTCAGCATCGGCATCGAACTGCCGCTCGACAACGACTGGACCGCGTCCGGCAACGCGAAACGCCGGCATGACGGCCGCCACCCCGGCGTGCCCGATCTGGAAATTCACGCGGAACTCGCGCAACTGGCCGACACGCTCGGTTTCCGCGCGCTCTGGGTGCGCGACGTGCCGGTGTACGACCCGTCGTTCGGCGACGCCGCGCAGGTGTTCGAAACGTTCTCGTATCTCGGCTACCTCGCCGGTGTCACGCGCGACATCCTGCTCGGCACCGCGGCCGTCGTGCTGCCGCTGCGCGAACCGCTGCTCACGCTGAAATCGGCCGCGACGATCCAGGAATTGAGCGGCGGGCGCCTGCTGCTCGGCGTCGCGAGCGGCGACCGGCCGGTCGAATATCCGCTGTTCGGCCGCGACTTCGCCACGCGCGGCGCGAACTTCCGCGACCAGATCGCGCTGCTGCGCGACGGCGCGCGCGGACATCTGCCGCCCGGCCTGGAAGTGCTGCCCGCCGCCCGTTCGCCGGTGCCGCTGCTCGTCGCGGGCCTCGCGCAGCAGACGCCGCGTGGATCGGCGAACACATGGACGGCTGCCTCGCGTATCCGGGCACGCCGGCCGATCACCTGCAGCGCGCCGCGAACTGGCGTGCGGTGGCCGGCGACAAGCCGTACGTGAGCTTCATCCACCTCGACCTCGCGGAAGATCCGCACGAACCGCTGCAGCGGCACCGCTTCGGCGCCCGGGCGGGACGCGTCGCGCTGACGGAGGAACTCGCGGCGATGCGCGACGCGGGCGTGCGGCACATCGGCCTGCATTTCCGCCGCAACCGGCGGCCGCTCGACGAGACGATGGCCGAGATCGCGGCGGACGTGCTGCCCGCGTTCCATCCGAAAAAGAATCCGCAGGCGCACGCCGCATAAGACCGGCCACGGCCCGCACGCGCCCGCGATACGTTCAATATTTGACTTCAAATCAAATATCTTTGGCATCTAAAGGCGTTTATTTCATCAGTATCACGCGCCAGAATGACTCGCATACCGCAACCGTTCCCCTCTCCCAGGAGCACATGATGAGCAAGATTCCCGCATTCGGCCTCGGTACGTTCCGCCTGCAAGGCCAGGTCGTCATCGACTCGGTCCGCAACGGCCTCGAAGTCGGCTACCGCGCGATCGACACCGCGCAGATCTACGGCAACGAAGCCGAAGTCGGCGAAGCGATCGCCGCATCGGGCGTACGCCGCGAAGAGCTGTTCCTCACGACGAAGATCTGGGTCGACAACTACGCACCGGACAAGCTGGCGGCCAGCCTCGAGGAAAGCCTGCGCAAGCTGCGCACCGACCATGTCGACCTGACGCTGATCCACTGGCCGGCCCCGGGCAACGGCGTGTCGATCGACGCGTTCATGACCGCGCTGGCCGATGCGAAGGCGAAGGGACTCACGCGCCAGATCGGCATCTCGAACTTCAACATCGAACTGACGAAGGAAGCGATCGCGGCCGTCGGCAAGGACGCGATCGCGACGAACCAGATCGAGCTGAGCCCGTACCTGCAGAACCGCAAGCTGGTCGAGTTCCTGAATGCCGAAGGCATCCACGTGACGTCGTACATGACGCTCGCGTACGGCAAGGTGCTCGGCGACCCGGTGATCGGCGCGATCGCGCGGCGTCGCGACGCGACGCCGGCGCAAGTCGCACTCGTATGGGCGCTGCAACTCGGTTACTCGGTGATTCCGTCGTCGACCAAGCGCGAGAACCTAGCGAGCAACCTGCTCGCGCAGACGCTGCGCCTGACCGACGAAGACATGGCGCAGATCGCCGCGCTCGAACGCAATGGCCGCGAAGTCGACCCGGCCGGCCTCGCGCCGAAGTGGGACTGAGCGCGCCGCGCCCTTATTCGATATGACCCGCCCGCGGCCCGCCGGCCGCGGCACCGACAGGACACCAGCATGACCCGTGACCCGCTTTTCCAACCGCTGCGACTCGGCGCGCTGACGCTGCCGAACCGCATCGTGATGCCGCCGATGACGCGCTCGCGCGCGACCCAGCCCGGCGACGAAGCCAACGAACTGATGGCCGCGTACTACGCGCAGCGCGCGAGTGCGGGCCTGATCGTCAGCGAAGGCACCTACATCGCGCCGCTCGGCAAGGGCTACGCCTGGACGCCCGGCATTCATACGCCGTCGCAAATCGCCGGCTGGCGCAAGGTGACGGACGCCGTGCATGCCGCGCACGGCCGCATCTTCGCGCAGCTGTGGCACGTCGGCCGGCTGAGCCACACGAGCCTGCTCGGCGGCGCGCAACCGGTGTCGTCGTCGCCGCTCCAGGCGAAGGGCGTGAACGTGTTCATCGCCGGCGAAGACGGCAGCACGCCGGGCTTCGTGCAGGCATCCGAGCCGCGCGCGCTGTCGATCGACGAAATCCGCGAGATCGTCGATCAGTACCGCGCCGCCGCGCGCCATGCGATCGAAGCCGGCTTCGACGGCGTCGAGCTGCACGGCGCGAACGGCTATCTCGTGAACCAGTTCATCGACTCGAACGCGAACACGCGCACCGACGCGTACGGCGGCTCGCTGGAAAACCGGCTGCGCTTCCTGCGCGAAGTCACGCAGGCGCTGATCGACGGCACCGGCGACGCATCGCGCGTCGGCATCCGTCTCGCACCGCTGACCACGCTGAACGGCTGCGTCGACGACGATCCGGAAACGACCTACCTCGCCGCCGCGAAGCTGCTCGGCGAACTCGGCGTCGGCTACCTGCACATCGCGGAAGCCGACTGGGACGACGCGCCGCTGATGCCGGTCGCCTTCAAGCAGCAATTGCGCGCCGCGTACCCGGGCGTGCTGATCTATGCCGGCGCGTACACCGCCGAGCGCGCACGCGAAGCGATCGCCGCCGGCTGGGCCGACCTCGTCGCATTCGGCCGCCCGTTCGTCGCGAACCCCGACCTGCCCGAGCGCCTGCGCATCGGCGCCGCGCTCGCGACGCACGATCGCGACACGCTGTTCGGCGGCGGCGCCCACGGCCTGACCGACTACCCGATGCTCGCGCAAGCTGCCGCGTGAACGATCCCCAGGAATCCGACATGAGAATCACGCTTCCTTCCCGCCTGGGTTTCGGCACGGCGCCGCTGGGCAACATGTATCGCGACATTCCCCACGAAGAAGCACTGGCCACGGTCGACGCGGCCTGGGAAAGCGGTATCCGCTACTTCGACGCCGCGCCGCTATATGGCGCTGGCCTCGCCGAGCTGCGCCTCGGCGAAGCGCTCGCGGGCCGTCCGCGCGACGACTATGCGCTCGGCACGAAGGTCGGCCGGCTGGTCCTCGACGAACACGAGGACGCGTCGCAACGCGATCTCGGCGAAAAGGGCGGCCTGTTCCGCCATGGTCTGCCGAACAAGATCGTCTACGACTACACCGAGGACGGCACGCTGCGCTCGATCGAAGCGAGCCTCGAGCGGCTGCGCACCGACCGGCTCGACACCGTGTGGATCCACGATCCGGCCATCGACTTCCACGGCGAGCGCTGGCTCGACGTGTTCGACGTCGCGATGTCGGGCGCGGCCAGGGCACTCACGCGGCTGCGCGACGAGAAGGTCATCAAGGGCTGGGGCCTCGGCGTGAACCGCGTCGAGGCGTGCGAGCTCGCACTCGAGCGCTCCGATCCCGACGGCTTCCTGCTCGCAGGCCGCTACACGCTGCTCGATCATGCGGGCGCGCTCCAACGGCTGATGCCGGAAAGCGTCGCGCGCGGGCTCGGCATCATCGTCGGCGGTCCGTACAATTCCGGCGTGCTCGCCGGCGGCACCCACTTCGAGTATCAGCCGGCGACGCAGGAAATGCTCGATCGCGTCGCGCGCATCCGGCAGATCGGCGAACGCTTCGGCGTGGACGTCCGCGCGGTGGCGCTGCAGTTCTCGCTCGCGCATCCGGCCGTCGCGGCCGTGATCCCCGGCGCGAGCCGGCCCGATCGCATCGACGAGAACCTGCGGCTGGCCGCGGTGCCGATTCCGTCCGAACTGTGGCAAGTACTGAAGGCCGAGCGCCTGATCGCGGAACACGCGCCGACGCCGGCCGGCGCGGCCTGACGCGCTTCCAGGCGAGCGCCGCGACGAGCGGCGCGCATAACCATTCGGTCGCAATCGCGGCGACTATCGCCGCGATTGCCATTTCCGAATTGCAGCCTGCGCAATCGGCGTCTAGGGTTTACCGGATCGACTCCGCCCGACCCACCCGACCTGAAAGGACGCCCCGCCATGCCAAGCCGCTCTCCGAAACGCGACATGCTGCCGGCTCTCGCGGCAGGCCTTTCCTTCGCGGCCTTCACGTTGCCGGCTCATGCCGACGATGCGGCCGGTCTCGTGCCGCCCGAGCCTGCGACGCCCGTGCTGTCGACGACCGCGACTGGCGTGCAGATCTACGCATGCGAGTACGACCACGAACACCGGCTCGCGTGGACATTCCAGCGCCCGGAGGCAATGCTGTTCGACGCCGGCGGCACACTCGTCGTCCGGCACGGCGCGGGACCGTCGTGGGAAGCACTCGACGGCAGCCGTATCACCGGCAAGAAGCTTGCGGAAGCGCCTGGCACACGGCCGGGCAGCATTGCGCAACTGCTGCTCGCCGCGACGCCGGCCGCAACCGGTACGCTGGCTGGCGTGCGCTTCGTGCAGCGGCTCGATACAGCGGGCGGCATGCCGCCGGCGGCGACGTGCGCGACCGAGCATGCGGTCGGCCGCTTTCCGTACTTCGCGCGATATGTGTTCCTGAAGTGACACGCGCGGCGCCGTAAGCATCGAGCGTCATCATGGCAACTCGTCTGTTATTCAGCTTTCCTATATTTCAGGCACGGGAGCGTAAAACCGCCGACACGCTCGTTCAAGCCGTTCGGCCCGTCCGCATCGACAATTCGACGTCGCCGCCGAACGGCACCGACAGATAGCCGTTTTCCGGCGCACGCACGTAAGCAAGATAGTCGGGGCTGTATTCCGCGTTGTCTGCCACGACGAACGCCCCCGCCCTGAGCCGCGGCTCGACCAGCGCGAGAATCTCCGGGTACAGCGCCTTCGCCCCGTCGAGCAGCAGCAGGTCGACCGAATCCGGAAGGCCGGCGGCCAGCGTGCGCAGCGCATCGCCTTCGCGAATCTCCACGAGATCGGCCAATCCGGCCGCCGCCAGGTTCGCGTGCGCGCGCACGACCTTCGACGGCTCGAACTCGCTCGTGATCAGCCGCCCGCCTCCGTTGTCGCGCAGCGCGGCCGCGAGATGCAGCGTCGAAATGCCGAACGACGTGCCGAATTCGACGATTGCGTTGGCGCCGCTGCTGCGCGCGAGCATGTACAGCAGCGTGCCCGTCTCGCGCGACACGGCGAGCGGATAGTCCTTCAGGCGCGCATACAGATCGGCGTAGTCCGTCTTGCTGCGCATCAGCCGCGCTTGCTCGTCGCGCGACACGTTGGCGAAGTCGGGGCTCGTCGCGGGCGACGACGCGTCGGCTTCGTCGAACAGGCGCGCCAGCAGCGAAGCCAGCGGGTCGAGCATCAGGGTGGTCATGCGAATCTCCAGTATCGGGTTTGAGTGCGTCGTTGCACACAACTAGAATATGACGAACTATTCAGGTTTTACTATTCGCATTGGCAAACCGCTCATGACCGACCGCCGAAACACCCCGATTGCCACGCGCAAGCAGCCTCGGCAGGCGCGCTCGAACCGTCTCGTCGAGGACGTCCTCCAGGCGGCTATTCAGGTTTTGGCGAGCGAAGGCGCGCAGCGCTTCACGATGGCGCGCGTCGCCGAGCGGGCCGGCGTGAGCGTGGGCTCGCTGTACCAGTACTTCCCGAACAAGGCGTCCGTGCTGTTCCGGCTCCAGCACGACGAGTGGCGGCAGACGCACGCCATGCTGTGCGGGATGCTGCAGGACACGCGGAAGACGCCGCCCGAGCGGCTGCGCACCGCCGTCCACGCGTTCATCCGTTCGGAATGCGACGAGGCGCCGATGCGCATCGCCCTCGACGATGCCGCGCCGCTCTATCGGGACGCCCCGGAGGCGCACGAAGTGAAGGCCGAGGGCAACCGGGTGTTCAACGCGTTCATTCGCGAAGCGCTGCCCGACGTATCGGACGCCACGCATGCGCTCGCGTGTGAGCTGATCTTGACGACGCTCACGACGGGCGGCAAGGCGTTCTCCGAGACAGCGCGCACGCCGGCGGAAATCGACGCCTACTCGGCCGCGATGGCCGACATGTTCTGCGCGTATCTCGCGCATCTCGCACACGATTGAGGCCCGCGCCCGTACGGAAACCGCGCACGCGCGCCAGCCGTATCGTCCGGATGCAGATGGCAGAGGCGCGCGGCCGCGAATCCCGTCACCCGCCGCCGTTCGCACCGGCCGTCCCGGTCGCCTCGAAAGCCGTTCGTAATATTCCATGCGTCGCCCGCTTCCCCGCCCGCCGACCCTGCCTTCAAATAGTCGCCTTAACGGATTCGAACTAGGCGTATACACGCGTGTCGGCGCGACGGAGCCCCGTTGCACGCCGATATAAGCGCTGCGACATGCGCTGCATGCTCTTCCCCCGATGGGACGTGATGGGCGGCTCGCCTAACCTTCGCTACGGCAAAGCACACGTGACGGGGTCGACCACACCACGCGTCGTCCGACGCGACACCCTCGCGCTCGTTTCGATTCGCACGTAACGACACGCATCGCGCGTCATTCGTCTCCACGACGTTGCCGAACAATCCCAACCAGATACGAGACACCCTGACGACGGTTCGCTACGGACCGTTTCAGCATGCTGATAAAGGAGCAAGCTCATGAGTGATACCCCGGTGCAGCCGACGGTCGGCGTCGGCGCGCAAGAAACTGACTTTGGCACCCAGGGAGTCATCGACCGGTACTTCGGCATTTCGTCGCGCGGCAGCACGCAGCGTCGCGAAATCATTGCCGGCGTGACCACCTTCCTCGCGATGGTCTATTCCGTGTTCGTCGTGCCCGGCATGTTCGGCAAGGCCGGTTTCGACACGAGCGCCGTGTTCGTCGCGGTGTGTCTCACCACCGCGTTCGGCTCGCTGCTGATGGGCCTGTGGGCGAAGCTGCCGATCGCGATCGGCTGCGCGATCTCGCTGACCGCGTTCACCGCGTTCGGCCTCGTGCTCGGCAAGGGGCTGTCTCCGACGGTCGCGCTCGGCGCCGTGTTCCTGATGGGCCTCGTGTTTACCGGCATCTCGGTCACCGGCGTGCGTTCGTGGATCCTGCGCAACCTGCCCGCGGGCGTCGCGCACGGCACGGGGATCGGCATCGGCCTGTTCCTGCTGCTGATCGCATCGAACGACGTCGGCCTCGTGATCAAGAACCCGGGCGCCGGCCTGCCGGTCTCGCTCGGCCAGGTCACCGCGTTCCCGGTCATCATGTCGGTCGTCGGTCTCGCCGCGATCTTCGGCCTCGAAAAACGTCGCGTACCGGGCGGCATCCTGCTCGTCGTGATCGCGATCTCGCTGTTCGGCCTCGTGTTCGATCCGGCCGTGAAGTACCACGGCATCTTCGCGCTGCCGTCGCTGAGCGCACCGGGCCATGCGTCGCTGATCGGCGCGATGGACATCAAGGGCGCGCTGTCGATGGCCGTGCTGCCGAGCGTGCTGGCGCTGGTGATGACCGCCGTGTTCGACGCGACCGGCACGATCCGCGCGGTCGCCGGGCAGGCGGGCCAACTCGACGAGAACGGCCGCATCATCAACGGCGGCCGCGCGCTGACCGCCGATTCGATCAGCTCGATCTTCTCCGGCTTCCTCGGCGGCGCGCCGGCGGCGGCCTACATCGAGTCGAGCGTCGGCGTGGCCGCGGGCGCGAAGACGGGCCTCGCGGCAGCCGTGGTCGGCCTGCTGTTCCTCGTCGTGATGTTCTTCTCGCCGCTCGCGGGCCTCGTGCCGTCGTACGCCACCGCACCGGCGCTGATGTACGTCGGCCTGCTGATGCTCGGCAGCGTGAGCAAGCTGCACATGGACGACATGGTCGACGCGATGTCGGGCCTCGTGTGCGCGGTGTTCATCGTGCTGACCGCGAACATCGTGACGGGCATCATGCTCGGCTTCTCGACGCTCGTGATCGGCCGCATCGCCAGCGGCGAATTCCGCAAGCTCAACGTCGGCACCGTGCTCATCGCGGCCGTGCTCGTCACGTTCTACCTCGGCGGCTGGGCCATCTGATCGCGAGACATGCGCGACGTCGCCGGCACAAGGGCGACGCGCATCGAGACGAGATCGTCTCCTCCACCATCGTCGTTGATGGTCTCCAGGCCTGGGAACGCAAGTTTCCAGGCTTTTTTTGTCCGAGCGGCGCCCCGTGACATGCTTCGCGAAAACGGCGCGATGCCACTCGCGCCCGGTGCCGCGATCGCGGAGTTGACCGTCAGAACGGCTTGATCACGGCCAGCCCGACGACGAGCGCGGTCGCGACGATCACCGCGCTCGCCGCCTGCCCGAGCCATGGCGCCGGCATGACGACGAGATCGTCGCGCTCCATGCGCCGCAGCGTACCGGCCAGGATTCCGTGCAGCACCGACAGCGCGGCGACGAGCGCGAGCTTCACCGACAGCCACGCGGCGCCGAACCAGTGACCGCTCAGCGCGAGCGCGATGCCGGCGATCCAGACGATCGCGAGCGCGGGCGACGTCACCGTACGATCCCAGCGCCGCACCGCGCGATGCACGGCGAGGTTCGCAATACGGACCGCGACGGACGACAACAGCAACCCGCCGACGAACGTGACGACGGCGACCAGGTGCACGGCCTTCAGCACCAGGTAGATCATCGCGCGTGCCGCCTGCGCGCGATCCAGCCGGCGCTCGCCAGCCCCGCGAACGGCACGACGGCCGACAGCACGAGCCGTGCGACCTCGCCCCTGCTCCACAGCCCGCTCGATGCGGTGCCGACCACGGCCCATACGTACATGACGAACGCGATGCCGTGCACCGGGCCCATGATCGATACCGCGACCGGATACCCGGCCAGATGCTTGAGCGGCACGGCCACGCACACCAGCACGACGAGCGTGGTGGCCTCCATCAACGACAGGTATTGCAGGTTCCGCAACGCGTTGCGATCGTCTTGTTTCATCGGCAGGGCTCCAGGTGGGTCCGCCGCGATTGTCGCGTGTGGTGCAGGTTCCAGCCATTGGCTAGAATGACATCTTTCAACGGATTCCGGCCACGGCCGCACCCGCCATGCATACGGTCGCCGTTCTTGTGTTGCCCGATGTCGTCCCGTTCGATCTGGGCGTCGCATGCGACACGTTCGCGCGCGTGCGGGCGCCCGACGTCGCGCCCGCGTACCGCGTGCGCGTGTGCAGCGAGCAGCCGCGCGTCGGCGGCGACCTGTTCGAGCTGCGCCCGCCTTTTCGTCTCGATGCGCTGGCCGACGCCGATACGATCATGGTGCCCGGCACGTCGGTGCCGCTCGCGCCCACGTCGCGCCGCGTGCTCGACGCGCTGCGCGCGGCGGCCGCGCGCGGGTGCCGGATCGCGTCGATCTGCAGTGGCGCGTTCGTGCTCGCGGAAGCCGGGCTGCTCGACGGCCTGCGCGCGACGACGCACTGGCTCGCGGCCGCCGAACTCGCGCGCCGCTACCCGAACGTCGACGTCGACCCGAACGTGCTGTTCGTCGACAACGGCCGGATCCTGACGTCGGCCGGCGCGGCGGCCGGCCTCGATCTATGCCTGCACATGATCCAGGCCGACTATGGCGCGGCGGTCGCCGTCGACGCCGCCCGCAGCGCGGTGGCGCCGCGCGTGCGCGAAGGCGGGCAGGCGCAGTTCATCGCACCCGAATGGCCGGCCGGCGGCGACGGACTGCACGACCTCATGGACTGGCTGCAGGCCAACCTGCGCAAGCCGCTGACGCTCGACGCGATCGCGCGCAAGGCGTCGACCAGCGTGCGCACGCTGACGCGGCGCTTCCGGGAGCAGACGGGCACGTCGCCGGGGCAATGGCTGCAGACCGTACGCGTCAGGCATGCGCAGCAGTTGCTGGAGGTGACCGAGCTGTCGATCGAACATGTGGCGACGGAAGCCGGCTTCGGTTCGGTCACCGCGTTTCGCGAACGCTTCGCACGCATCGTCGGCACATCGCCGCAGCGTTATCGGCAGGCGTTCCGCGCGCGCGCCGATGCGTGACGTTCGTCGGGATCACCCCTGAAGCATCAATCCGCCGCCCCCCTTTTCGCGCCACCCGGACCCTATCGATGACCCGCATCCGCAACCCGTTGAACATGGCGCAGCTCCAGGCGTTCGTCTCCGCCGCGCACCTCAAGAGCCTGCGCGCCGCCGCCCGCGAGCTCGGCGTCACGCAGCCGGCGATCACGCACACGATCCGCGAGCTCGAAACCGCGCTCAACGCGGAGCTGCTCGCACGCAGCGTGCGCGGCGTCGAGCTGACCGCCTGCGGCGAGGCGCTGCTGCCGCGCGCCGAGCAGTTGCTCGGCGACATCCGCCGCACGGTCGAGGCGGTCGAGCAGGTGAAAGGCGAGATGTCGGGGCGCGTCGCGGTCGGCACGATGCCGTCGATCGCGCTGACCGCGTTGCCGCGCGCGGTGACGGCGTTCCGCGGGTCGATGCCGAACGTCAGCCTGCATCTCGTGGAAGTGACGGTGCCCGACGCGCTCGCGCAGTTGCGCAACGGCACGCTCGACATCGCTGCGATGCACCATGTGCCGGCGCTCGACCGCGATTTCACGCAATTGCCGCTGCTGTCGACCGAATTCACGATCGTGATGCGCGACGGCCACCCGCTCGCCCATGCGCGCCGGTTAGAGGAACTGCTCGACGCCGAGTGGATCGTCACCGTCGGCGCCGAGCAATTTCCGCACAGCGTGATGGTCGGGATGTTCGAGGCGCACGGGCTGCCGCTGCCGAAGCGTTTGCTGCGCTCGCCGATGTCGTTCGCGGTGACGCTGGGGCTCGTCGCGCGCTCGGACGTGATCGGCTGCTTCACGCGCCCGCTCGCCGCGATGGTCGCGCCGCTCGGCATCCGCACGGCCGAACTCGACGAAAGCATGCCGCGCTTCGACCTGTCGATCATCGCGCGGCGCGACCTGCTGCCCACGCCGGCCGTCTCGCACTTCGTCACGTGCCTGCAGCGCGCGGTCAACGAAACGCTCGGCTGAACCGTTCCTGTGTGTGAAACGGCGGCGCACCCGACGCGCCGCCGCCGGGCCCGGTATCGGGGCTTGTCCTAGGCGCCCTGCCGGTATTTTGTCTTGATAATCTTGCGCACGTCGCGCGCCCCCATCGGGCGGGCGAAACGGACTGTCCGACGCGAAGCCGCGGCGGGCCGAAGGCTTACGGCGCGGCACAACCGCGCACCCATCGAACAAAACGAGGAGTCACCGAGTGAAAAAGATTCTTGCGGCTGTGACCGTGGCCCTGCTCGCCGTATCGGCCGGCAGCGCGTACGCGAAAGACTGGACGACCGTGCGGTTCGGCGTCGACGCAAGCTACCCGCCTTTCGAATCGAAAGGCGCTGACGGCAAGGTGGTCGGCTTCGACGTCGATCTGGGCAACGAAATCTGCCGCCGCATGAACGCCAAGTGCGTGTGGATCGAAAACGACTTCGACGGGATGATCCCGGCGCTGAAGGCCCGCAAGTTCGACGGCGTGCTGTCGTCGATGTCGATGACGCCGGCGCGTCAGGAACAGATCGCGTTCTCGGCGAAGCTGTTCAACACGCCGACGCGCCTCGTCACGAAGAAGGGTGCCGGCCTGATGCCGACGGCCGAATCGCTGAAGGGCAAGACCGTCGGCGTCGAGCAGGGCACGATCCAGGAAACCTACGCGAAGACGTATTGGGCATCGAAGGGCGTGAACGTCGTGCCTTACCAGAACCAGGACCAGGTCTACGCCGACCTGATCTCCGGCCGTCTGGACGGCGCGCTGCAGGACGCGGTGCAAGCCGAGATCGGCTTCCTGAAGACGCCGCGCGGCGCGAACTTCGACTTCGCCGGCAAGGACATCGACGATCCGAAGACGCTCGGCAACGGCGCCGGTATCGGCCTGCGCAAGGAAGACACCGACCTGAAGGCGAAGATCGACGGCGCGATTGCCGGCATGCGCAAGGACGGCACGTACGACAAGCTCGCGAAGAAGTACTTCGATTTCGACGTCTACGGCAAGTAATCCGGCCGACAGACGCGCGATTCGGCGCGATGGGAACGGGCTCCGCGAGGAGCCCGTTTTTTTTGCGCGCGGCGCGGGCGACGTTTTTTTTCCGCGCCAACCTGATGATTCTCAACGGAAAACCGCGCGTTCTGGCGCCGGTTTGATGGCGGCGAGAAAGGCAACGTACAATCGATCTTCCTCGCACACGGATCATTCGCGGCTGCGCCGCACTTCCCTCATCATGCAAACGCAGACCCATCCGCTGATTTCCCCCGCCGTCGGCACCGAACGCCGGATCACCAGCTTCCATTACGGCCCGCGCGGCGGCAAGAAAGTCTACATCCAGTCGTCGCTGCACGCGGACGAGCTGCCCGGCATGCTGGTCGCCACGCTGCTGCGCCGCAAGATCGCCGCGCTCGAGGCCGCCGGCAAGCTGCTGGGCGAAGTCGTCGTCGTGCCCGTGCCCAATCCGATCGGCCTGTCGCAACACGTGTTCGGCGATCATCTCGGCCGCTTCGAGCTCGGCTCGATGCAGAACTTCAACCGCAATTTCTACGATCTCGCGGCGCTCGTGCTGCCGCGCGTCGAAGACCGCCTCACGAGCGACGCGCAGCGCAATCTCGCCGTCGTGCGCACCGCGATGCGCGAAGCGCTCGACGAACAGAAGCCGCGCACCGAACTCGACTCGCAGCGCCTCGCGCTGCAGAAGCTGTCGTTCGACGCCGATATCGTGCTCGACCTGCACTGCGACAGCGATGCGGTGATGCATCTCTACACGAATCCCGATCTGTGGCCGGACGTCGAGCCGCTGGCGCGCTATCTCGATGCCCAAGCGTCGCTGCTCGCGCTGAATTCGGTCGGCAACCCGTTCGACGAAATCCACAGTTTCTGCTGGTCGGATCTGCGCAACCGCTTCGGCGACCGCTTCCCGATCCCGAACGGCGCGATTTCCGTCACGGTGGAACTGCGCAGCGAACGCGACGTGTCGTACGAGTTCGCCGAAAAGGATGCGCAGGCGATCGTCGAATACCTGACCGAGCGCGGCGTCGTCGAAGGCACGCCGGCGCCGCTGCCGCCGCTCGCGCACCCTGCCACGCCGCTCGCGGGCACCGATCCGCTCGTCGCGCCCGTATCGGGCGTGATCGTGTTCCGTACGCCGGTCGGCGTGATGATCGAGGCAGGCCAGGCCGTGGCCGACATCGTCGATCCGTTGACCGATCGCGTCGTCACGCTGAAGAGCAGCGTGTCGGGCGTGCTGTACGCGCGCCAGATCGTGCGCTTCGCGACGGCCGGCATGGAAGTCGCGCGCATCGCCGGCGCGACCGCGATCCGCACCGGTTCGCTGCTGTCCGCCTGAGCCCGCGCGCGGCCCGCGCGCCGGACCTACCGCGGTTCGCATGCGGTCGCATGCACCAACGAAATCGCCCGCTTGCGCGGGCGATTTGCTTTCCGGAACGCGCGCCGGCGGCCGGCGATCGGCGGCCGGCCGACGCGCGCGAAAACCGTTCAGAACGCGGGCACGATCGCACCACCGAACTTCTGGTCGATGAACTTGCGCACGTCGTCCGATTCATAGGCCGCGACGAGCTTCTTCACCCACGGCTTGTCCTTGTCCTGCGCGCGCACCGCGATCAGGTTCGCGTACGGCCCGCGCAGATCCTCGATCGCGATCGCATCCTTCACCGGCGTGAGCCCGGCCTTGACCGCGTAGTCGGTGTTGATCGACGCGGCATCGACGTCGGGCAGCGCGCGCGGCAGTTGCGCGGCGTCGAGTTCGACGATCCTGATCTTCTTCGGATTCTCGGCGACGTCGAGCGGCGTCGCGTTCACGCCGTTCGTGCCGGCGCCGGCCTTCAGCTTGATCACCCCGTACTTCTGCAGCAGCAACAGCGCGCGGTTGCCGTTCGACGGATCGTTCTGGATCCCGACCTTCGCGCCGACCGGCAAATCCTTCAGCGACTTGAGCTTCTTCGAATAGAAGCCCATCGGGGCGGTATAGGTGAGCCCGACGTTGACGATCCTGTAGCCGCGCTGCTTGATCTGGCTGTCGAGGAACGGCTGGTGCTGGAAGCCGTTCGCATCGAGATCGCCGGCATCGAGCGCCGCGTTCGGCTGCACGTAGTCGTTGAATTCGATGACCTTGATCGCGAGGCCTTCGCGCGCGGCGACCTTCGTCACTTCGGTCCAGATCTGCGCGTCGGGGCCGCTCATCGTGCCGATCTTCAGCGTTTGCGGGTCGGCGTGCGCGCCGGGCGCGGCGAATGCCAGCGCGGCGGCAAGTGCGCCGAGGCCGGTCAGGATCGAATGTCGCATGGGGTGTCCTCTTGTCCCGTGTCGTTTGTTGGAGCACGGATCGTGGCACGGAGCCCGAACGCCATCAACCAAGCTTATTTCATGTGCATATTACGGCGCTGGATCAAACAACTGCCGAAATCGGTATAACTCCGGGCTAGGCAACCGGGCAGAATCCAGTGTCGCATCGGCACCACACATTCTTCATATGACAGACGCTGTCATATTCATTACGTGGCCCGCCGATAAAGTTGCGCCGGTCCGTGAACGCGCCCACAGAGTGCGCCGGAACCGCAACTGGACACGCCATTTATTCGCTCGGAGAATCCTTTGAACAAGAAACTGTTGACCATCGCCATCCTCGCAGCAACGGCCGGCGCGGCGCACGCGCAAAGCAGCGTGACCCTGTACGGCGTGATCGACGCCGGTATCAGCTATGTGAACCACAGCAAGAACGCTGCGGGCGGCAGCAGCAAGCTGTTCAAGTATGACGACGGCGTTGCCCAGGGCAGCCGTTGGGGCCTGCGCGGCACCGAAGACCTCGGTGGCGGCCTGAAGGCGATCTTCGTGCTCGAAAACGGCTTCAACAGCGGCAACGGCACGATCGGCCAGGGCGGCGCGATCTTCGGCCGTCAGGCTTACGTCGGCCTGAGCCAGTCGCAATACGGCACGGTCACGTTCGGCCGCCAGTACTCGTTCTCGACCGACATCCTCGGCTCGAACTACTCGACGGGCGGCAACACGATCGGCGGTAACTACGCGTACCACGTGAACGACGTCGACCAGCTCACGTCGAGCCGCATCAACAACTCGGTGAAGTTCCAGAGCGCGAACTACGCCGGCTTCACGTTCGGCGCGTTGTACGGCTTCTCGAACTCGACCGACTTCGCCGGCGCACCGGCCACGACGTCGGGCACGACGACGACGGCAGGCTCGTCGCGCGCATACAGCTTCGGCCTGAACTACGCGAACGGCCCGTTCGCCATCGGCGCCGCGTACACGGACATCCGCTTCCCGAGCCAGTCGACGCCGGCGTTCTCGACGACGATCGCGAACATCAGCACGGGCAACATCCGCGACCTGCGCACGTATGGCGTCGGCGGCCGCTACATCTTCGGCCCGGCGACCGCATGGCTGCTGTGGACGCGCACGCAGTTCACCCCGCTCGCGAGCGGCGCATCGGGCACGTTCTACAACGCATACGAAGCAGGCCTGAAGTACGCGATCACGCCGGCCCTGTCGGCAGCAGCCGGCTACACGTACACGAACGCCACGCAAAGCGGCAGCTCGGCGCACTGGAACCAGGGCGACCTGGGCCTCGACTACGCGCTCAGCAAGCGTACGGACGTGTACGGCCTCGTCGTCTACCAGAAGGCATCGGGCAACAACGTGCAGGCGCAGATCGGTTCGAGCACGAGCTACTTCAACACGTCGGGCAACGGTTCGTCGAACCAGCTGGCCGCTCGCGTCGGTATCCGTCACAAGTTCTAAAGCATCCGCTTGACGGTCCGCTCAACGCGCGGATCACGACGGCGAGAAGCGCCCCGCTCCACGCGGGGCGCTTTTTTATGGGCTTTTAAGTTTCGCTTAATTCTGGGCTGAGAGGATGCTCTCACCCCCCCTGTTGGCCGCCTGAGCATCGGCGGCTTTTTTTTTAAACGCCGACGGCGCCGCCATCGATTGCCCACAAGACAGGATCGGAGGCCATGATGATCGAAGATACCGTTTTCAGCCATCTGCACGCGATTCTGACGTGCCAACACTCGCTGCCGGTCCAGAGCTGCCGCGTCTCGGTTGAAATGCAGCGCCCCTGGGGCCGCCCGTATCGCCTCGTCGAATGGACGATGCATCTCGACGCCCCCGCGCGGCGCCAGATCGTGCCGGCCGAATCGACCGACGAAGAGATCGCCGAAGTCGTCGCGTCGCACGTGCCGGGCCGGCTGTACGGCGACGGCCGGCTGCAGTTCTGAACGCGGTTCCGCTCCCCCCGCTTCCCGTCTTTCGGCCGCGCCGCACGCATCGTGCGGCAGTCGGTCTCGTTTGACGCGGCAACGAAACCTGCTACGCTGCGCGTTTTCGTCCACGAAACGCGAAGTCATGCCACGTAAGGCTTTAGCCCAAAAAGCGACGCCTATAGTGACGCCGCACTATCGCTGTGCAAGGCAGACGTTTCGGACGTAGTCCTGCAGCGCCTCGATCTGTCCCTGAGCCTTCGTCAGGGCGTCGCGGAGGGTGAAATAAGCGCGTCGAGCGCTTGGCGCAAGTTCGGCGGGGGTTCCATCGTCCACGCCGGCGGCGCCGGCACCACCGGGCACTGCGTTGCCACCGGCTGCACGGGCGGCTTGGACGGCGATGCGCAGCCGCACACGGCCATCGTCAACAGCGCGGCGCAGCCGATCGTTTTCAGATTGCGCATTTTTCATCTCCTGGGAGTGGGTCGCGTCGAGCGCGGCGAGCCGGTGTTGCATGTTCTGCTGGGCGATCAGCGCGTCGTTGGCGGCCTTCGCCGCGGCGTCCGATACCGCTTTCAGGTCGGCGGCGTGCGCGGCCTGCTCGTTAGCCAGGCGGATCTTGCCCTCCTGGATCTGGGCGCCGTAGTGCGCCGCGTCGACCTTGTGGGTGGCCACGCCGCCCGTGGCCGCGCCGAGCGCGAACACCGCGGCATACAGCCAGAAGCCCCCGGCAAAGGGGGCAAGCAATTTGGTGATCAGGCCCATGTCAGTCTCCGTCGGGGATAATGGCGCGCTGCCCTTCGTTCACTTCGATCGACTTCAGGCAGTGGTCTTTCTGGAAGATGTTGAGGAAGCGGCAGAGCACGCAGCCCCACACGCGGCCGTTGTTCATCGCCTTGCCGGCCCGGCTGCTGATCGTCTCGCGCGGGTCGCCGCCGGCGATCGCGTTGCCCAGGCAGTCCAACGAGTAGAAGCAGCTGTGGACGTAGCCATCTCCGTTCGGCCGGTACAGCCCGAGCACCGCGAGTTGTAAGTCCCAGGCTGCGAGCGCGAGGTTGGCGGCATAGATGACGATCAGCATGGTCAGCTCCCGCAGACGCGCTGGCCCCAGGCGAGATACAGCGGCTGGTGTTTGAAGAGAATCCACCGGGGGTACAGGCGGCTGTACTCGAAGTTCTTGGCGCTCTGCCCCGCGTTGACGTACTCGGTAGTGCCGAACCAGCGCCCAGGCGTCGACGACCGCTTCTGCGCGCGCTGCACGTAACCGACTCCCGCGTTGTAACCTTTCAGGGCGGCCGCCCACCTGTCGCATGGCGTGTCCCCCTTGACGCGGGCAAAGAGCCACTGGTCGTAGCGCACCAGCGCACGGATGGCCCACACGGGGTTGTACGGATCGGGAGCGCCCAGCTCGGGGAACACGCGCGAGATCATCGCGGCGGTGGCGTCCATGAACTGGGCCAGGCCGCGGCCGTTGTCCCACGCGGTCACGTCGGCGCGCCAGTTGGACTCCTGGCGGATCTGGCCGGCGAACATCGGCACGGGCGCGCCGATGCCGTACACGAACTGCGCCTCGCGGATCAGCGTCGAGCGGTACTGCAGCGCCGGGTCAGCGGCATGGGCGTGGCGCGCCGCGACGAGCGAGCACCCGCCGATCACGGCCGTCCACACGAGCGCCTTGGCCCACAGCTTCATCACAGCCCCATGCCCACCGTCAGCATCGCAGCCGACATGACGATCGCGCGGCGGATCTGCTCATGCGGGGAGGACGTGACGAGGATGCGCGTAAATGCGCGGCGGTCCATCCAGTATCCGACGTGCGCGGCGACCGTCAGGTTGGCCAGCTTCCACAGCACCACCTGCACTTGTGGCTCGATGCCGAGTGTGCGCAGCGCGATGCAGCCGGCGTACAGAGCGGCCGCGATCAGCAGCCACTCGATCATTCGGAACTTGTCGGACTTGCGCATTTCAGCCTCCCATGAACTTCTTGATCCACCCCGAGCCGGCGCCGTACGCGGCGAGCAGCACGAGCGCCCGGACTGCCCAGGTCGTCAGGATGGAGATGACGCCCTTGCCCACGTTCGTCTGCAACCGCTCGACAACGCGCTGTTCCAGGCCGTCGATAATTGCCACGATGTCGGCATCGGTGAGTTTTCGTTCTTCGTCCATGTCGGCCTCACGCTTCGACGAAAACGTCGCCTGCAGGCTCTACGACTTGCCGCCCGTCCGTGGACCCCGTGGCAAGTACGGCGCTGCTGCGTGCTAGGCAATTCGCGTCGATGGTCTGTTGAAAAATGCTTCGTTCTGCTAACCGAATTCTAGCTGCGTATTCGCTGGTATACGAGATGACGAAAACCTGCCCGTGGCCCGTGTCAAGATGCTCGGCGAACACTGCGCCGACGAACCCAACCGACACCGCACCGCTTAGAGCCAAGCTGGAAGCGGCTGTCAGGCCGCCGGCCTGTCCGGTCGCACTGCTGCCCGTCAGCCCGCGCGCCGGCGTGACGCCGCCGATTTGACCCAGGCTCGTGCATCCACCTAGCAAGTTGGCAAGGAATTTCGCGAAGCTGCCAGTCGCCACTCTCGCTTGCGCGCCGGTGATGCCGATGGACTTGTCGTTCGCGTTGCCCGACACGGTGCCGGTCGCGCTCAACGCGGCGTCGCCACTTAGGGCGACAGTGATGGCTGTACCGAGAATCCCGGTCGCCGCCGTCGACTGGGCGCCAGTAAGCGCGTCGTCGATCTCGGCGGCGACCGTGCCCGTCGCGGCCGCGGTGGATGCTCCGGTCAACGCGATGCTGATCGCTGCGGCGGCTGTGCCGGCCTGCCCCGCAGCAGCATCCCCACCGAGCCCCTGGGCTGGAGCCACGTTGCCGGTCGAGCCGGAACCCGCCGCGCCGGCCAGCCCCAGCGAGGGTGCCGACGCCATGTCGCCTGCCGCGCCCGTCGAGTCCGTGCCCGTCAACCCCTGCGCCGGCGCGATCGCCCCGGCTGCACCAGTGGCCTGCGCACCGCTCAGCGCCAGGTCGAACTCTGCCGCTGGCGTGCCGGCCGCGCCCGCGCTGCTGACACCCGAAATGCCTTGCCCGAGATTCCCTGTCGCGCCAGTCGCGGTCGCGCCCGTCAGCCCTTGCGAGGGCGTCGCGGTGCCCGCCGACCCAGTCGATGCAACGCCTGTCAGGGCAACCGATGTGGTCAGCGCGATCGTCCCGGCCGATCCGGTGGCCGGGACGCCAGTGATGCCCTGCGTGGGGGTAATCGTGCCTACGGAGCCCGTGGCGGCATTGCCGGTCAATCCCCGCGTGGGCACGACCGAGCCGACGGCAGCCGTCGAGCTGACACCCGTGATCGCGATGGTGACGCCGGACGCCGCCCCGGCAGGAACCTGCGCAGCGTATGGGGCCGACCCGAACGAGTTGAACCCGAACGTCATGGCTTACCCCGCCGAGAACTGATACAGGTTTAGCGCGAGATCGCTGTTGTACGGGTTCAATGCCACACCGACGTGAGTGAACGCCCCCGACGTGAAGAAGTTCGACACCGAGATCGTGTAGATCAGCGCCCACGTGACGCCGTCATTACTGAGATACCACTTGAAGTTGGTGCTGTCGTAGGTGATCTTTTGCCACCGGGCGATTGCACCTACCAACGACGTTACTTGCGTACGTGACCCGAACAGCGTCGTGTTGGTGTACGGCTCGTAATCGTAGCTCTGCTCCCACAGCCCGACCCAGAACGGCACGATCTTGCCACTTGCGTTGTCGCGGAACGATAGGCCGGCGCGCGCGTAGTTCGCCTTCTGTCCGACCACCTCGTACTGCGCGATCAAAGCCCAGCTGCTGCCAGCCGGTTTAGCCTGGTCATATACACGAACCCCTTCCCCACCTTGCGAGGGTGCGTAGATTGCGATCCCGTTGGCCTGCTGCGTCGCCGTGCACGACCCCTGGTTCGTCCATGCGAAGTTGCTCGTCTTCGGGATGTTGGCCGGCGTGCCGGACAGCGCGAGAAACGACCCAAGCCGCAGCAGCTCGGCCGGCATGCCGATCCACACCTGCTTGGTGCCGCTCGCCAGGCTCACGGCCGAGTTGCTGTTCGACGACGAGTAGATCGTCGTGCGGCTCAGCGTGTTGCCCGTCGAGTTGTAGGTGCCGAGTCCGACCTCCCAGTCACCCGTCGGGTTGCCTGAGCCGTCGACCGCCTGGAGCGCGTAATGGCACGTATCCTGGTCCGAACACGCCGAGCTGAACGCATTGAACCCGGTCATCGCCCCACCGAGCGACAAGGCACCAGTCCCTGTCGTGGTGGTCGTCTCCTTGATGCGGTCTACGATCTGGAAGGTCATGGCCTACCCCGCTTACGCCAGGCGCAGCAGTGCGTTGTTCTGGTCGTTCGTCGGCATCGTGAGCGTCAGCGTGCCGGCCGTGATGGTCTGCGCGCCGAACGTGTGTGCCGAGATCGCGCGGTTGCTCTGCGTGCTGTTGTACAGCAGCACCGTGTCGAACGCGGTCGACAGCGTCACGCTCGAAAACACGATCGAGGCGGACGGCGTCCAGTAACCCGTCGTACCGCCAGTTGTGGGCGCGTTGGCGTTCGTCACCGTGACGCCGCCGGCCGTGTAGTTCGTGCCGGACACTTCACCGGTCGCCGAGTACGCGGTCGTCGCCGCGCCGATCGACGCCGTGGTGAGGTACAACGCAGCCTTGATCGTGTCGGCGCCCGTGCCGCCGCGCGCCACGGTCGTGCCGAGCGCGTGGATGCCCGACAGTAGCTCGGCCTTGAACGACGTGCACATTGCCTGAGAGTTAGCCATTTCGCACTCCTAAATATCTTGCCTTAAAAAATCAGCCGATCGCCGCGGCGGCCAGCTCGCTGAAAGGGTTCTTCTTCATGTGCACGTGCGCACTACGATGCACGCGATCCCCATTCTTCGGCAGGTGATACTGCACCCACCACACGATCTCGTTTTCGTCTTCGAAATGCCCTTCCAGCTTCAGCAGATCAGCCTCATCCATCTCTGTGATCTGGCCGTCGATTTCCACCGGGATCATCGCCATTTCCGTCTCCGTATCACTTCGTTTTCTTGGGCGGCTTCACCATGCCCATGCCAGCACGCTTGCCGCCCTTTCGCGCTTCGCTGAAGGCGATCGCCTCGGCCTGCTTTTGCGGCCGGCCTGCCTTCACCTCGGTGGCGATGTTTTTGCTGATCGCCCCGCGGGAACTGCCTCGAACGAGTGGCATGGTGTGCTCCTTACTGGATCGTGATCGTGCCGCGCATCAGCTCGGTCACGGTGCCCAACGCGTCCGTCACGTCGAACGTGTAGTACCCCTGCGTCCACGTGAGCCCCGCGGTCTGGAGCTTCGGCGTGATTGTCATCGCCGTCGTGTCGATCGCGATCGCGCCGCCCGTGCTCGTGAGCGTCGCCAACGGCGTGCCGGTATGGTTCGGGTTATCCCAGATCGTCATCGTCGCGGTCACGCCCGTGAGCACCGCCGGCGTGTTGTAGACGAGGAACCCGCCTGACGTGTACGGCGAGTAAGTCGCTGCGTTCTCGTTGTTCAGCGCCACCGTGTTCGCCGACAGCACGGTGGATTTCTCCCAGTCCGGCCCCTGCGGCGGATAGCGCGACGCGTTGATCTGCGTCATGCCGCCCGCGGCAACCACAGCCACCGGCCAGCCGTTCGGCACGCCGTGCGCCGCAGCGGTGATCACCGGAGGCGTCGCCTGCGTGATGCCCGTGATCGGCACGCTGGTCAGCACGTCCGTCGCCCAGCGCACGGTCGGGTGGAACGTCGCGCCGGCGCTCACGCAGAAGTCTTGCTGGTTCTGGCAATCGCAGCTCATGGACACTCCACCTGTTCGGAATCCTGACGAATTATAGCGATCACGGCTTCTCCGGCATAGCCGCGTACCGCAGCTGTTGCTGCAGCACCGGGATCTTGCGCGGGCCGGCCTGCACGCCCGTGCCCGTCACCGCGCCGACCGCGTATCCCTGCAGGTGCGATCGGACAGCTTCGCCCACGCCGCGGATCGGCTGGAACGGGTTCTTCTGGTTGAACGCCTGCATCGCCTCGATCGCGTCCTGGCGATCTCCGGCATCGCCCGCCGTCACGGCCTTGTAGAGCTGGTCCGTGATGATCTGGCGGCGGTACTGCAGGCGGTTCTGCGTGGAGCTGAAGTCCTCCGACGCCTCGCTTTGCTCTGCCTTCTTCGCCGAGCGGAACCCCAGACCCTGCAGCGCGACATCCCAGCCATTCGCCTGGAGCGGGATCGGGTTGCCTTTCGAGTCCGTATATCCCCTAGTCCCCAGCTCGATCGCCTTGTACGGCGCCTTCATGCCGGACGGCAGCATCTGCTCGACGCCCTTCGCCACATACCCATCGCTGATCTTCTGCAGCCCGAGCGCCACGTCGATGCCGGCGTTCAGCGCCGGCCCGAGCAGTTGCTGCGACAGCGACTCGAACCGGTCCTTCAGCAGCTGGCGGCTCGCGATGAACTCGCTGAACGGCAGCAGATCCTGCAAACCGAAGGTCGACGTATCGGCGCCGAGCAGCTGGCCAAGGCCGTGCGCTGCGACCGCGCCGCCTTCCTGACCGAACGTGTCGGCAAGGAAGTTGCGCGCGCTGGACCGGATATCGGTCGGGTGATCCTGATCTTCCGTCAACATGTTGTACACGCCGGCGAACGCGTTGGCGAACGGCAGCCCCATCGCGCCGGAGATCATCACGGTGGTGGCCATCAGCCCGGCGAACTCGCGCCGCGCCTCCCGCGCGCGCTGCTGCCCCGCCTCGCTCATGTCGCGGTTGAACATGCCGTCGTTGACCGTGCGCACCAGCTGCTGCATGGTCTGGAAGTTGTAGTTCATGAACGACAGCATCAGCGGCGTCACCTTGCCGAGCGGCCCCTGCTTGCTGAGCCACCGCGCGGTGTTGTCCGGATCGAAGTTGTCCATCACGCGGCTGATCGCCTTGATCGCGTACTCGGTGTTGGCTTCCACACCGGCCTGCTTCACGCCCGCCGCGCCCTTCTCGGCGAGCCGGTATGCCGCGAGCCCCGTGACGATCCGGTTGACCGTCTCCGCATACTGCGCGTTCATCGCAGCGAACCGCACCACGTCCTGTTTGAGCTGGCTGCCGCCGCCCACGGCCAGGCGCTGCAGCTGCTGGCTTTCGCCCAGCTTCAGCACGCCACGATCGTGGGCTTCCTGGAGAAACGCGCGCTCGGCCGGCGTCAGCTTGACCCCGTCGAGGTTCATCTCCGCGGCCAGCACGCCGCGCATGCCGTTGTCGGCCCAGCCGGTGCGGATCGTGTTCGCCACGACCTGGATGGCCGTGGCCGTCGCGCCGCCGATCTCCTTGGCCGTCGACACCATGCCGTAGCGGCTTCCGAGGTACGGCAGGCCGCGATGGTACGGCTGCGCCATCGTGCGGATCAGGAACGCCGGGTTCAGCGTCAGGTAGAAGCTGCGGCCCAGCGAGTTGATCAGGTTCACCGCGCCGCCGCGCACCGGGTTCATGCCGTTTTGGTAACGCGTGTTGATCTCGTCGGCGATCGACTGCGCGCGCAGCTTGCCGTCCTCGGTGCCGGTACGGTTCAGGCCGGTGATCGAGTCCGACATCTGCTTGAGCGCGGCGCCGAACGCCGGCGCGGTGTAGACGTTCGAAATGTCCTGCACGGCGCCGGACGCGCGGCGCGCGAAGTTGCCCACGAAATCGCCGTCATAGCCCGGCACGCCGCGGCGCTGCATCTGCGCGGAGCGGGACGACGTCTCCGGCAGCATGGACAGCAGCTGCCGCGTGACCGCGGCCTTCATCGCATCGCCCTGCTCGGACGTCAGCGCCGGGTTCGTGTCCACTTCGTCATGCAGGCTCGCGAGCATCTGGCGCAGCGCCGGCGTGACGCCCGCCGCGTGAACCATGCTGCGATCGGCCACCATGCCGGACGCCGTGCGCTCCGTGTCGAGGAAGTTGCCGGCAGCCGCTTCCAGTTTGCGGCGCAGGCCGGCGGCCTGGTCGGCGGTATCCACGCGGAAGAACGCGTGGTTTTGGCCGCCCTGCAGGTTGCCGAGCACCTTGTTGGTTCCGGTCAGCGCGGTCTGCAGCTTGCTCATCGTCGCGGCATCCACCCCCGGCTTGAAACCGATGCTGACGAAGTAGTCGCCGTCGCGGCCCAGACTGAAATACGGGTTGCGATACTGCGGCCGGTACATCTGCTCCAGCTCGGCCATGTGCGCGCGCAGCGGCGTGCCTTCCGGCAGAGCCTGCGCGGCCTTGAACGCGGCGTCGATGCGCGCGGCCAGCGCGGAGGACGCGCCGTCGTAGTGCGTCGCGGTGTCACCGTTGCGCGCCGACTGCAGATCCTTGCTCATGAAGTCCAGGCCGCGCGAGTGGATCGCCGCGAGCTGGCCCTCCTGCCGCGCGTTTGCCACACGGGCTTCGAGCGCCGCGCGCGCGGCGTCGTCCGGCGACATGCGAGCCAGCTCCGCTTCAAGCCGGCGGGTCACGCCGGCGCGCGCGTCCATCAGGTTCGCGATGATCGTGGCCGTCTTCGTCACCAGCATCTTGCGGTTCAGCTTCTCGCCGTCGACAAGCGCGCGGGCGGCGTCCGGGTTGGTCCGCTGCAGCTGCGTGAATTCGCGGTGGATGCCGTCGATGAACGCCTTGTTCTGCGGGTCGAGATCCGGATGCTGCTTCAGGTTGTCGGCGTAGTTCAGCTTGTAGTCGAACTGGCCGATGCTGCTCTCGCCACCCAGCTTCATCATCTGCATGCTCAGCTCGCGCGCCTTGTCGGCGTCGCCCAGCTTGTTGAGCAGATGCTGCACGCCGGTTGCGAACTTCCCGTTCTGACCTTCGATGTGCTCGGCCGCGAGGCGCCGGCTCGTCATCGCGGCCTCGTACGCGTCCACGCCCTTCGAGAACCCCGACTTCACCAGCTCGGGGATCGCGCGCACGCCGTCCGCGATGTTCTCCACGGTGCGGCCGCCGAGCGTGGCGCGCAGCAGGCCGATGCCGACCCGCCCCATGTCGAGCTTGTCCTTCACCTGGTCGTACGCGGCAATCTTGGCGTGGAACGTGTCGTCCGTCACCTTGGCCGCCTCCGCGGGCGACTGATCGAACGCCTGCACCTTGGCGGGGGAGCCGAAGAACGGGTCGCTTGCCTGCATCGCCTTTTCGAGCGCGGTACGATCGTCCACCGACATGCCGAGCAGCCGGCGCACACCGTCCACCGCGCGTTGCCACAGCGACTTCTGCGTGCCCTGGTCGCGCAGGAATTGCTGGAACTCGGGGTTCGAGTGCAGCTCGGCGACGAACTCGTTCGCGTCGGTCAGTCCATACTGGCGCTCGGCGCCCGGCGCGCGCAGCGCCGCCTGCCGCACGTATTCAAGCTCGCGAAGCGCCTGCTTCATCTGAGCCTCGGACTGGGTGCGCGGCGTGTCGAACGATGCGGCGCGCTGCAGGTTCGTCAGCGTCGCCGCGTGCACGGCTTCGTGCAGGATCGTCGACTCCGACTCGTGGCCACCGTTGATCTCGATCCGATCGAGCACCGGGCTGTAGCGCCCGGCCATGCGCGCTTCCAGGAAGTTCGACGCGATCTGCGTGTTCAGGCCGAGCGCGCCGAGCCGGTCAGCCAGCGTCTTGACCCACGGCTCCGAGCCGTTCTGGGCCAGATGCGCGAGCACGTCCGACAGCTTGCCCGACTGCGCCGCCGGCGCGAGCAGTGCCGGGTCGACAGCAGTAGGGGTAGCCGCGCGCGCGACGCGCTGCGACTTCGTGTACGGCGCTTCCGTCTCGCGCGCGAAGCCCACCACGTCGCGGATGTAATCCTCGGTGTGCTTGCCGCCCGTCGGCGCGTTGATGGCCGCCAGCGTCCGCCGCAGCCCCTGCACGTCCTCGTAGCGCTCCTGTTCGAGCGGCGACAGCTGCTCGCCGCCGCGGATGCGGGCGTTTAAACCGGCGAGCGTGGCGTCCAGCTTGTCAGCCGCGGACTGCGCCTGCTCGCGCACCGACGGGGCGATGTTCTCGCCCAGTGCCTCGACGTGCGCCGGCGGCGGTGCGTTGTCCGGTGCCGGTGTGGGGATGTTGTCCCCCAGGGCTTCCACATGCGCAGGCGGCTCGGCGTTATCGGGCGCCGGCACCGGAATGTTTTCGCCGAGCGCTTCTGCCTGCGCGGGCGGCGCGGCTGACATGCGCCCCGCTGTCGGCTCTGCCGCCGCGGCTTCACGCGTGGCTTCGATCGGCGCGTTCTCGGCGGCGTCGGCCTTCCACTTGTCCAGCAGCATGGTCATGCGGTCGCGCACGCCATCGGACATCTTCGCCTTCGGGTCGTCGAGCGCGGTCTGAAGCGCGTCGATCTGCTCTTGATGGCTGGCCATCTTGTCGATCCCGAGCGAGTCCATGCGCTTCTCGAACGGCACACGCGACTGCGCGTTCGCGTCGAGCCCGCCGGCCTGTACCGCCTGCGTCCAGTCGTCCACGATATCGGTGCGCGCCTTCGGCGCGTTCGCGTCCGGCTGGATCTCGCCGCGCTCGGCGGCCGTCGCCAGTTCTTCGCCCTTCGTCCGGTTGGCGATCGCCGCCGTCTCGCTCTCGCGCTGCGCGGCCAGATCCGAATAGGCCCGGTCGACCTGCTGCTGGCGTAGCGCCGACTGCAGCGCGTCCCCCAGCTGGGTGTTGGTGCGCTCCGGCGCGCCGCTCTCGGTGCTCGGCTCGCCAGCCGGCCGCTCGGCGCCGGCCGCGGCTCCCGTGGCCGCTTCCGGCGCGGCCGCGCGCTGCTCCTGCATCTGCTCGTACCGCGCGATGTTCTCGCGCATCACGGCTTCCTGGGTCGCCGGGTCCGCCAGATACGCGCGGTATTCCTGCACCGCGCGCTGGCCGCCGATCCCGTTCGCTTCGGCAAACTCCTGCCGCGTCATCGGCTGCGCCCGCGCGACGCCGGCCGATTCCAGTTCTCCAACAAGCTGTTGGTGGATGGTGTCGACGCTGTCGGCCACCTGCTGCGCGGCTTCCGGCGTCTCGCTCGGGCGCGCGGTGGTGTTCGGCTCGAACCCGAAAATCTGGGCGCGCGCGGCGTCCTGCTGTTCGGCCGGCAGGCCATTCAGGTACGACTCGACGTCGGCCATCGTGCCGCGCGAACCGTCCGGAAAATCGAATAACGTCTGGGTGGGCGCCGCGTGATACTGGCCGTTCTCGTCCGTGAACCCTCCGCCCGGCAACCGCATAGTCGGCGCGGGCAGCGCGAGCGTGGGCGCTTCTGGTTCCGGCGGCTGTACGACGCCCGGCTCGAACAAGCGCGAATCGACCGGCAGCCCCTGCTTATTGGCGATCGCCACTTCGGCATTCGCGCGGAACGCGGCCGCCGCCTGGGGGTCGGCTTTCGCCAGCGCGGCAGTGTACTGGTCGGCGAGCTGCGTGCGGATCTCGGGCGCCGTGTCTGCGCTGCTCAGTGTATCGGTACGAAGCTTGGCAGAACGCACGCCAAGCGCACGCGACGCGAGCCCAAGCGGTGACATCACGGCCGTCAGCCCGAGCATCGGCACGATCGAGTCGACCGCAGCCTTCCACGGCCCGGTGTCGTCAATCCCCGCCTGCTGCTCAATCGCACCCTGCAGGCCGGCCTGGGTGGCGCCTACACCGGCGGCTTCCAGCGCGGTTTTTGGCAGTTGCTTGAGGAACGGCATCAGCGTGCCGCCGGTGCCGGTGAGATTGCCCAGAATCCCTTCCGCCAGCGAGCCGCCTTCGCTGCCGAGCACCTTCCCAGCTGCGGTGCCCACCGCGCCGAGCATCTTGCCGCCAACCATGCCGAGCGCGGTCTGGGTGGCGAACGTCTGTGCGGCATTCAGGTTCGCCGCCGAGCGCGCGACATCGGGCGCGACGCCTTTTGCTTGCGCCTTCTCCAGGGTGCCCTGCCCGGATGCCGCGCCGAACATGGCGCCCCCCGCCGCCGCGCCGCCGAGCGCGATAGCGGCGGCAGGAATTTCTACCGGGGCCGCTGCGGCCGCCCCGGCAAGAGCAAGGGGGACAGCCGCCATCGGAGCCACCTGCTCTGCGCCTTCAGCCAGCGCGTTGACGACCTTGCCGTGCTCTTCCGGGTGCAACTGCAACCAGCTCTTCTGCGCCATCCCACTGGCCCATTGCGTCGCAGCGCCACCAGCCGCCTGCATCGTCGGGCTCTGCACCATGCCGCCCACGAATTTGACCGCTTGGCCGCCAAGCGTCGGCAGGTCGACCAGCGCGCCGCGCGCGAGGCCCGCGCCGATTTCACCGATCGCGCCGCGCGGCGGCGTCGGCGGGGCAGCCGGCGCCGCGGGAGCAAGGTCAAATGGGTCAACAATGGGTGACGAATTGCCAGCTGGTGCGGCCGGCGCAGCAGAATCAAACGGATCGACAATAACCGCCATCGTTACCCACCGTATTTCTGGTTGTAATACTTGGTCAGATCGGCATCCGACGCGCCGGGATTCGCCGAACGCGCCCGCTGCAAAAATTGCTGGCGCGTGGGGACAGGCGTGGCCGGGCTAGGCGATTGCGCTCGGCCGTCAACCATTCCGCCAGGCAATGCAAACGACGTACGGCTGCCGGCAGGCAACCCGAATTGGTTATATGTCACTGCATTTTCTACTTCGCGGGGAGTCTGCGCGAATTCAGCTGCCCGTTCACCCAGTTCCATACCGGTGCGCGCTGTCGCCTGGTCTGCGCCATACATCGCCGCGCCCGCACCGATCCCAGCGCTGGAAACCCCGGCAATCGACTGGTTAAGTGCATCAACGCCCTGACCTTGAATGCCAGCGAAATTGTTTCCGCCGATCGCACCGATGAGATGTGCGAGGCGGAAACTGTAATTGCCGGGATTGCCCTGGCGCGCGGCGGCCATGATGTCCTGAATCGCTTGTTGCCGATATGCAACCTGCTGATCAAACCCGGCCTGAATCGCTGCCGCAGGATCAATGAATTTGCCAGCGACTGTGCTGCCACTGCCGCCGGCTCCCGACGCCGTATTCGTACCGTTAGCCCACGTTCCTTGCCCTGCTGTATCCGAGATCGACGGCGCCACGCTTGCTCCACCCGGCAGGCCAGGCGGTAGCGGCGGTACGTTCCACACGCGCGGGTTCGGCGCCGCGGCGGCCGTGCTCGGCGTCGGGTTGTACGTCGGCAAGCTGTTCACGAAATCTTGGGCGCTCTGCTTCGGTGCCGGAGCAGTAACCACCGGGCGCACGGGCGCGGGCGCAGTCGGCTGCGCGCCGTACCCCGCCATCTGCGGCAGTTGCCCCGCGAGCCGCATCTGGTCGATCAGATTGCCGACCTGAGGCGCGGGCGCAGGTGCAGGTGACGGCTGTCCGACCGCGATGTTGCGCGGCGTTGCGAGCCCCGGTACCGCGAAATTCGGCATCGAGTTGATGAGATCCTGATTCAGCGGTCCACCGGCCATGATTCGCACTCCTAAATATCTGATCCAAATTATAGGGGTGCGGCGTCGGCGTCGGCGGCCCGCACTGTTGCTGGTGGTATCCCTGGCATGTGTATATTATTTATGCGCCATCGGCGCAGGAGACTAGCCATGAAGACGGTTCCAACCGTAATGATTATCGGGGCTGCAGCGATTGTAATCACAGTGTTAGCTTGGCCGAACGATTCAGTAGACTATTACTACAACCACAAAATCGAGGCTCGACAGAAGTTCCACGAATGCGTCCTGAGCATGTCGGCTTCCGCGCCAGAAAAATCCCGGCGGCGCGAGGTCATGGCTGCCATGCTCGAAATGGAAAACTCTAATGTCCCCGTTATCCCAACCGCCTACGGCATCACGGATACCGAGTACACAGAGGGTTTTAATCTCGTGACGCAGTCGTCGAATGCGTGCTGGAATGCACTTACAGCACTCCGCAAGCCGTAACTGTCGAATTACGGGGTGTAGTTGTAGTTCGTGTTCGTGTTGGTACCGGTGCTCGTGATGGTGCTTTCCGACGTCGTAGTCGCGGTGCTGTCCGACGTCGACTTGCTCGTGCTGTTCGACGTGCTGGTGCTCGCGCTCGCGCTGTTGCTGACGTTGTACCCGACGCCGTAGCTGACGTGGTCGCCGATCTGGCCCGACAGGTTGATTGACGAAAGCGCCGACGCGGCGAGCTGCGCCGCCACCTGCGCGCCGCCCTTGATCGCCTCGACCAGCAGCGTCACCTGCTCGGTAATCAACTGAATATTGGCCTTCGCCGCCTCGATGCGCAGGTTGCCCGTCGCCACCGACACGTCGGTCTGTGCCTTGAGCACTTCCACCTGGCTGTTCACCCGCGCCGACTCGCCCTGCACCTCGGCGGTGTACACCTGGCCGGACGTCTCGTAGACCTTCGCCAGCGCGCCGACGCGCTCCGTCTCCGCGCCGACCTGCACGCGGTACGCGTCGGTCAGCGACTTGAACACGTCGAGCGGCAAGCGCTGGCTCACATCGATCTCGATGTTCTTCGCCGCGACCAACGCGTCGACCGTCGACTTGAATGCCTGCACCTGGCTGCTGTACGCGCCGGTCTGCGCGGCGAAGATGTCCACCTTCGTCGCCTCGGCCTTGACCTGCGTGGCGTACGCGTCGTACTCGGACGCCTTGGCGCGCACTGTCTCGGCGTACGCGCCGACCTGCGCGGCATACGCTTCGATCTGGGTCTTGTTCACCATGGCGGCCGTGTTCGCTGCCTCGACCTGAGCACGGAAAATGTCGACGACCATGTGCGCCGCGTCCACGCGCGCCTTGTACACGTCGATCGCCTGCTGGTTGATCTCGCCGATCAGCCGCTGGCCCTCCAGCTCGGCCTTGTAGACGTCGAGCTTCGTCAGCTCGGCCTGCAGGGCGGCCTTGTAGACCTCGACGTTCGCGACGTACGCCTGGATGTCCGCGCTATATCGCGCAACGACTTCGTGGAAAATGTCGATACCGGCCTGCTGCGCGTACTTCGCCGTCTCGAACGCGCGCTGCGCGATCTGGCTGTTGTAGGTGATGAGCCCTTCCTCGACCTTCCACGCGGTGTCGAACGCGAACCGGCGATTGCTCTGCTCCAGATCGGCCTGCTTGATCATCACGTCGCGCGACGCGGTCGACACCGCGCTTTGGGCGTCCTGCAATGCGCGGTCAATCTCGATGCTCAACGCGCCGGGCGGCTTCGTGAAACCCCGCGATGCGTACGACCGCGTCGCATCCATCACCTTCTGCTGAGCGCCCACCACCTCGCGTGCCCGCGCGCGGTCCCAGATCGCCTGTTCGACAGCCGGCGCCAGTCCAGTCGATACGCCATTCACCCAGGCGTCGAGCTGCGTTTTCAGGTCGGTCAGCAACTGATCGACGTACGCCGGCTCCGAAAACGCGAAAATGTACTGCGGCGCGAGCGGCGACCCAGGCTGCACAGCGGTGAACGTTGGCAAGTTCAACAGCGGCTCGGCCGGCACGGTGATGCCGACCAGGCTCGGTACGTCGGGGAGCGCAACCGCGGGCGCGGCCGGGATCGCCACGGCGGGCAGCGCGGGCGCGGCCGGCACGCTGGCCGACAGCGGGCTCGGCGGCGTCGGCATGTTCAGCGGCATCGGCTGCGCGGTGAACTGCGGAGCTGTGCCGGGACTGATTCCTGTCACCGGCGTAAGGGTCGGCGAGCCCGGCGCGGCCGGTAGGTTAAGCGTCAGGTTCGCCGGCGCGGTCGGTACAGGTGGCGGATTGAAGCCCGTGACGAGCGCACTGATCGGCGGCAGCGTGCCGTCGACAGGCGGGAGATTCAGCAGCGCGGACGATGCGTTCGAGATCTGGCTCAGGAACGACTTCGCCTCGGCGAATGCCTCCCCGGCAAACCCCTGCGCGGTATTGAATCCGGTCGTGACGAGCGCTGCCGCCCCGGTCGATTGCGGCGGCGGCGGCAGCTCCGACCCGGCATCTGGCCCGAACACACCATCGACAAGAAAGGTAGTGACGCTCATCGCACCGCCCTGTGAAAGATTACGCGAAGTCTATAACTACTTCGCATTCCTGTCTAACGGGGGTACGTGATGGACGTGTCACCCTGGCCAAGCAGCGCCAGCGGCGCGCGCTGCGCGAGCCCAAAGACACCGCCGTAAGTGGGGGCGTAGATATACGATCCGGCAGGTAAGGCAAGCGCGGTCATGTTGCCGTGAATGTCCCACACCACGGGTGAGGTCGCATTTGCCCCGCCGATCGCGGTGCCACACGGTGAAACGCAGTGCGCCGCGCTGAACCCAGGAATCGGCAAGACACCTTTCGATTTAGTCCAGATAAACCCAGTGGTGGCGTACCAAGCACTTCCGAACGTGCCGCATGCAACGGAGCCATCGGCGCTCACACCCTCGCATATCCCGACGCCAAGCGAAATCGTCTGCGTCGGCGTCCAGATCATCGCTTGAACGTTTGGTTGCCCGTCATTCAGACAGCCCACTGCGACCGAACCGTCGTAATTCAACGCCACGACTTTTCCGTTCGCAATCGTCTTGAGCACGGCCCCCGAGGCGATGTCCACCACAATCGCATACGAGCCGCCCGCGATGGGGCCGCGCCCTGCGAGCACCTTACCATTACCGGAAATAATGGCGGTCTCAGTCGGAAACTGCGTTGCGACAAGCATTTGCGGAACCTGACTGAAAACGCCAGTCTTCGGGTGCCAGGCGTAGTCGATGGCGAACAAGCTGGTGCGGCCCACGACCGCGACACCAACAGTGCCCCCGTCGTACGAAATGGACGCGGCCGTGGAGTTACCGTTCCCGTTCGGGTCGTTGTCGACATCGGGCGCCGGGACATCATGCAAGCCGCCGCTGCGGGTATAAGTGACGCCGACGTTTCCCCACCAGCCGACAGCGGTATGCCCATCTGCTGTCACCGACGTCAGGTACTGCCCGATGTCGGAGTTCCCGAACGATGCGCCCACGTCGATCGGGGCATCTTTTTCGGTCGGCCAGTAGATCCCCGTGAGCCCGATCGTGTTGTTGTACGCGCCGCCAACCGCAACATGCGACGGCACCCACGGAATCGTTGTGCTGAACGGCTCCGGTGCACCGCTCGGCTGCTCGATGCTGCTGGGCTGGCTCGCGGGTACGAACCCGCCGCTGGTCGGCGCGGCGATGACCCGAATCGTGTCCTGCCCGAACCGCGACGTCGCAACGAGCGTCGTGCCATCGGGCAGCGCGATGCTGCGCGTGAGCTGCGACAGGCCCCCCAGGCGCATCTGGTTCTTGACCTGCCCGAGCAGCGTGCGCGCCACGCCGATGTACGGTGCAGCCTCGTCGCCGGTCAGATCCTTGCGGACTTCGCGGAACTCACGCATCGCCGCCCCCTACGCGCCGGCGCAGCTGCGTCGGCTTTAGCTCGATCGCGTTCAGCTCGAAATCCGCTCCGTTCTGGTTGCGCACCTCGAACTGCCAGTAGCGCGCCACGAGCCCCTTGCCGAGCCTCACGTGGTTGCCGTGCAGCCCCGACTTGCCCGTAGCGGTCAGCAGATAGTCACGCTGCGTCACCTCGTCCGTGAACACGCGCAGCACGAGGTTGCCGTCCGTCCGGTAGCCGACATACACGCGGTCGACGCGCTTCAGGTGCGACGTGCTGAAGTCGGTAATGCCCACACGCGCGGCGGCCTGGATCAGCGCTCCGTTGTCCGTATTCCCGCCGAGCGTGAAGATGCCGGCCGAGCTGGCCGCCAGGTACACCCCGCCGAACTGCGCGAACGAGTTGAACGGGAAGTTGCTGTACGTCGTCACGCCCATCTGCTCGGTGTGCATCACGATCGTGTTCGATGCGGTCGGCGCCGGCGCGGCCCCAGCCTCGACGCCGGTAGCGACCAGCTGCAGGTGCGGCAGCACCAGCCGCACCGACCCGACGACGTTCTCATAGCCGGATGCCGTCAGCTTCACCAGCGGCAGCGTCAGCGTCGCCTGCCCGACCGTGCCAGTCACACCTTGCGCGGCGAGCGCCAGCGCGCGCAGCGTATTATCGGCGCGCCCGGCCGCGCCAGCCACGCCCGAAATACTGACCTGCGGCACGGGCAGTACGGCCGCAACTTGAGCCGTGACCGGGGCTTGCCCGGCGATGATGAGCGTGGGAACCGGCAGCGAAAGCGCGACGCTCGCGGCTGCCCCGACCGTACCAGACGCCGCGAGCGTCAGCGACGGAGTCGTCAGCGCGACAGCACTCGGGCTGGCAACAGCCAGGGTCGGAGTCGGCAGCGCCAGTGCGACTGTGCCGACCACTCCCACGCTCGCGCTGATCACCAGCTTTGGCGCCGGCAGCGTCAGCGCCGTCCCCGCGCCAGCCTGGATCGCAAGCATGGGCAACGAGAACACCACCGCGCCCGCGGCGCCGGCTGCGCCCGTAATGGCGAGGACCGGCGTCGGCAGCGTGGCTTGCACGTCCGGTACCGCCCCAACGCCTGAGATAGACAGGGTCGGGCGCGGGAGCGTCAGCGCAACAACCGGCGCATCAACGAACCCACTCTGCCCGGTGGCACTGACGCCTGCCAGCGATAGCGTCAGGTTGGCCATGCGTTACCCCTTATTGGGCCGGCACCCCAAGCGACCACGATGCCAGCGTCGTCGTCGCGCCGCTTGCGAATGCGGTCAGGTTCAGGTTCATTTCCGCGCCCGACGTCGCGATCGCGCCGTCCATGCGGATCATGGTGCCTGCCGAGTCGAGCGCCTTGGAGTCGGCCACGCTGCCGTACTGCCGGAACCAGCCAGCCGTGCCAGTCGCGACGTTCACACCGCTCCAGGTGTCCGCCGCGCGCTTCGGCAGCGTGCCGCTCGCCACCGCGTCGAACTGCAGCCCGTTGGCGGCGGTCACGCCTCCGGCCAGGTTCCCGTATGTGGCCGTCATCGTGGTGAGCGTGCCCGACACCGCCAGCCCGTTCACGCTCGCGCCGGTGCCCGGCAGCGCGCTGATCGTCACGACCGCACCCGATGCCGTCGCGGTGTAGTCCGGCGACGTCTTGTTGCGGTTGATCTGCGCGGCCACATCGAGCGCCGTCTGCGCGAGCGTCGAATCGAAGTTGACCGCGCCGCCGAGAATGTCGTTGCCGTTGACCGTGATCGTGTTCACCGATCCGGCCGACCCGGCGAGCGTCACAGTGCCGGTCGCGAGCACTTCGCTCGTCACCGCCGCGGACCCCTTGGTGATCGTGCACAGCAACGTGCCGGTCGGCGCTGCATCGGCCGATGCCGGCTGTGCGCCGGTGTAAATCTCGATAATGCCGTTTCGGAGCGCGTCGTCGATCCCGCCTTCCTTCGCGAGGAAATTGCGCAGCCCGGTGGAAAGTCGCATCGTCATTTCGTACTCCTTATAGATTCGCAGTAGCAATATAGCGGTTCGGTCCAGCCATGAACAGGGCCGCGCCCTGGCCGCCCGCGGCAAACGGATAATGACTACGGGTGAGGTTCCGGATCGTCAGCTCGGGCATCCCCACGCACAGCCCCTGCGTCGTCAACCACATCGGCAGCTCGCGCACGCCGGCCGAGTCGTCACCGAACAGCGATCCATCCACAAAATCGAGTGCCCCAGGGATTGCCCCGTAATTGGCCTTCGGCACGTACTGGAAGTCCTTCGGGTCGCTGCCGACCAGCACCCCGCACGATCGGTCGGTGCCCACGAAGAAGCCGCTCCCGCGGGCGCTGTCGCCCAGTTCCTTGTCGGTCATCGGCGCGAGCATCGTGATGCGCCCGTCGAGCGCGACATACTCGCGCAGATCGAACAGTTCGTAGCCGAATCCGGACGAGTAGAACAGGACGTCCCCGACCGCCACGAACATGCGCCCGCGGTAGAACGCGACCAGTTGCCCCGCCGGCGCCGGCCCGAGAAACTGCGTCGCAATCGGGTAGCTCAGCTCGGTCGTGTCATTCGCATAGGTAAAAGTCTGAACAGCGTTGTCCACCAGCCCCGCGAGGTACAGCACCTCGCCGTTCGGGGTCGACAGATACAGCGCTTTGCTCGCGACATCGGGATCGAGGCTCGACGGCATCGCGAACGATAGCCCAGCGCCATCCCCCACGGTGATCGTGCCGGCGCGCGGGGCGCCCGATTCCTGGCCGTCCGTCCGCCAGTACGTGACCGCAAACTGGTACGTGCCGGCCGGCATCTGCCCGACCGTGGCGCTCGGCACCGGCAGCGGCGGCACTGGTAGCCCCCAGCTGCGCGCGGCGCCCGTCGCGCGCTCGATGATGCCTGTGTCGGTGCCATTGGAGAAATAGACCCGATCGCTCACCCGTTCTGCGCTTAGCCGGCTTTGACCATCCACCAGCGACTTGACCAGACGGGCAGAGAAATCCGGCATCAGGCGCATCAGCTGGCTGCTCGACACGAAAAGGCAGAATTCCTGCATCGTATCGGCCCACAACGAATGCGCCGAGCTGGCGAGCGTCAGTACGTAGCCCTCGCGGCGCGACAGGCGGCCGCTCTTGTCCAGGTCTACGTTATCGCCGACTGCCAGGTCGCCCGTGCCGAAGCGCTCCGGCGTGACGTCGCCGCGCAGGCCCGTGAACGTCTCATAGGTGACGACGTCCTGGTCGCGTTCCTGGACTTGGTTCTCGGCCATGGCTCGTCACCGTGTCCAGGACGAACCGTTCGCGCCGTAGCGAATCTGCGTCGGCGCGAACATTTTGCGTTTGGCTTCGTCCTTCGCATGCTGGACAGCTTCGTCGAACGCAGCCTTGTGTTGATCGGCCGACGTCGGCGCTCCGGCGTCGCCATCGAAGGTACGCTGAGCCCGATACGCTGCCCATTCCAGCACGTCGAGCTGATAGTCCTCGGGAATTTCGGACTGCCGTTCGAGACAGTCCTTCGTGTAATCGCCCATCGCCAGCCGCACGACGCGCAAATAGACGGTCTGCCCGTCCTCATTCGCGCCCGGCGTCGGGTACAGCGACAGCGTCACGCGGCTCTGCCGCGCATACACCAACGTCTCGTCGGTGTAATACGCCAGCGGCGCGCCTGGCGGCAGCGTCGCCGTGTACGGCTCGGCCGGGTTCCACACCATCGCCTCAGCCGGCGTCGCCTGGAAAATCAGCGAGTGCCCGCTGCGCTGGAGATCGTAAGGGCCAGGGCCGTTCGGCGCCGTATATGTCGCCGTCAGCGCCGACAACACGGTGGCGTGCAGCGGGTAAGTCGTCACGCCCAGCTTCATCCGGACCTGCACCACCTCGGGGGTCGTGCTGTCGCGGATGATCAGCGTCTGACGCGCGAACCGCCGCTCGGCGTCCTTGATATACAGCAGAAGCGTCTCGTCCGACCACAACGAATCGGTGTCGCCCGCGATCAAGTCGCTGCGGTCCCGCAGCACGTTGAAGCGCAGTTCTGAAAGGAGTTCGCCCAAGGTCACGACACATCCTCCACGTGCGCCCAACGCTTCCGCGCGCGGATCAGGCTCACAAGCGACTGGTGAATCCCGAATGCTTCGGCAACAGCGGTTTGCGCGCGCAGATCGCTGCGAATCGCCCGGACCTGATCGTCAGTCAGCTTTGCCGCGCCATTCCGCGCGCCTGCCGTGGAGGCTCGACGCCCCTTTTCGATCATGTCACGTACGTTGTCGATCTCTTTGCCCAGGAACAGATGACCAGGTGCCACGCAACACCGAACATCGCAGCGGTGGAGCACCTGCATGCCAGGCGGGATAGGACCATGTGCGATCTGATAGGCGATGCGGTGAGCGCGCTGCGCCCGGCCACCTAGCGTAATCTCGCCGTAGCCGCGCGGCGTAATTGCCCCCATCCAGATCAGACATCCGGATTCAGGAATCGCTTCGGTCCAGCGAGCGAAGCGATCTGCGATGGGGGTCGTCATGGTCTGGCCTGAGCCTTAGCCGCGCATGACGCGGTACGGGAAGCGCAGGCGGTCCTTGTAGCCGATCACCGACTTCATCTCGTCGAGAACCGGCACCGACATCACTGCGTGGTCGAGCACGTCGAGGACGCACTCCGGCACCTCCACCTCGACGCCCGCCTTGATCAGGAACGTGCGCCCGTTGACACTGACGAACTGGCCGCCGGGCGGGATCTCGTCGATGTCTTCCAGCATGATCTTTACCTTCTTCTCCACGGCCGGCGCAGTCTTCACGCCTTTGCGCGGCGCAAGCGGCGTGGACACGTCCCCGGCGGCCAAGGCATCGGCAGCGGTATTCAGGTCGGATTGGCTCATGTCAGTCTCCGGATGTGGCTTGTTTGAAGGCGTCCGAGTATTCCTCGTCCACACTGGGCGGCGGCTTTAGCGAATCGAGATGCTCGGCAACGAAAGCCTTGACTTCTTCGGCTGTCGTGAACGCGTAGCCTTTCCACGGATCTTCCCAGTCGGTCTTCGGCTTGCGGTTGTTCTCCATGACCTTGGGGTCGCAGATTTCAACCTCGTAGCCGTTCTCCAGCTTCTCGATCCGCAGGACGGTGTCTCCGCTCATCGCTATAGCTCCGCGTGATATAAAAAGTGGCCGGATCGCGCTCGCGCATCACCGGCCCCAAGGAGACACGGTTTAGCCGACGGCTTCCCAGACGAACGACGAGCTGGCCGGCACGGTGCCGGCCGGCAGCGTGAACCCGCTATCGGAAATGGTCGGGCCGGCCGTCGTGCTGAGCGTGACCACGCCGGTCGAGCCGACGGTGTGGACCGAGTTGGCTGCGGCCATGCCTTCGTACCACTCGTCCTTGGTCAGCGCAGCCGAGCTGGTCACGTTGATCCAGCGAACGACCCGCGGCTTGAAGCCGCACGTGATCGCGATCGCGGCGGCCGTGCCCGAATCGGTGGCGACTTGGCCGACGGCGTGGTTGCAGACGCTTTCGGCATTCGATTGCGTGTTCGTGGTGATTGCCATGATTGGCTCCTGAATCGGTTCGGTGTGCAAACGCCCCGCTAGCGAGCGGGGCGTCCGTCAGTTCGTCGCTGTGGCGTTATGCCGTGGCCGACACTTCGAGGCGGGCCATCCAGCAGTCGTTGAGAATGACTGCGGCGGTCATCGCCTTCCAGCCGACCGTGCCGCGCTGCGCGAGCGGGTCGCCGGCTGCCGGCTTCGGGTTCACGACCATCGGCACGAGCGAGTCCTTGCCCTTCAGCGGGACGATGCCGAACGCGTCGCGGCCCAGATACAGCACCGGGTACACGTCCGCGTTGGTGCCGGTCGTCGAGCGCATCGCGCCTGCCGTACCGCCGGCGTCTGCCCACGGCGCGAAAATCGTCGACTGCAGGTAACGCACCGTCTCGACCGAGCCGATTTCGTTTTCGAACGGCGTCACGGTGCCGTACTGCTTGGTCGGGATGAAACCGGTCATGTTGCGGATGTCCGATTCCAGGTCCGGGTGCACCAAGCCGATGAACGCCGCTTCCACCGGTTCCGTGCGGAAGTCCGGGGTCGACTTGACGACCTGCGTGATGCGCTTGGCGTTCTGGCGGGTGAGCGCCGTCGTCACCTTGCGCTGCAGCGTCGTCGTGATGACCGAGTTGACCGCGGTGCGCGCGCTGCCGTTGGCGTAGAACACGTTCACGCCAGCCTTCAGCACGTTGAAGCGGATCGTCTCGATCGTCTGCGCGGCCGACTCGCCGAGCACTTCCGTGGCTTGCTGGAGAACCTGGTCCTCGGCCGTGTCCATCACGACGTCGGTGATCGTCATGTAGTCGCCGTACTGCTGCAGCGTGACGGTGTAATCCTGATTCGCGAGCTTCTTGCCGGTCGGCGTCACACCTTCGACCAGCGGCGTGATCGCGAGCGGCGTGTTGAAGGCGTTTGCCGGGTTGCCGTCACCCGCACCGCCGGTCGCACCGGTGATGAAGTAACGACGGAACTTGGCAACCTTCGTTGCGTTGTTCGGGATCGGGTACGTCTGGCCGAACTTTTCGAGGACCAGGTACGGCAGGCCGCGCTTCAGCAGTTGGCTGACGGCGTACGCTGCGACTCGGGGCGAAATATCGCCATATTGGGTTACGGCAGTCATGACTGACTCCTGTACAAAAGACAAGGAATGTTCGTATTCCTAACTTTCGCAGTGTCAGCATCTCCCCGCTTGTATGGGGCGCCGCAGTGCTACTGAATTACGTGCGAATCTACACCCGCCGGTCAGACCCCGGCAATAGCCAGCAGCACACTTTTGACCGGCAAACTGAGCGACATGCTGTTAATACCTACACGAGTGGCCGTACTGTTGAGCACGGCCAGCATCGCCTTCTTTTCTTCGAGGCTCGCCGGCGTCTGCGCGATGGCAGCAGCACTAGACGAGCCCGAATTCAGCAGTTTCAACGCCGCGACCAGATGCTGGGGCGCGGCGATCCCGTGGATCTGCGTATTCGTGATGGACATGATCTACTCCCTGAATATTATTCAGGAATGCAGATTACTTCATCTGCGAGTACTCGGCAAATGCCCCATCGAAGTCGTTCGGATCGGGCGCGCTCGTCGGCTCGCTGCGGCTCGAACGCACCGGCTTGAGCGCCGCTGCAGCGGCGGCAGCAGCGGCCGGGAGTGCGGCCGGCGCGGCGGGTGCGGGAGCAGCGGCAGCAGGCTGAGCGGCGGGGGCAGCGGCGGCAGCAGCCGGAGCAGCAGGTGCAGGAGCCACATAGTTCGTCTCCTTCTTGAAGCGCGCGATCAGGTCCGCCACGTCCTCCGGCGTGCCCGTCTCGGTGACGGTCTGGTACGCGGACTTCAGGTAGGCCGGCTGCGCGTCGACCCATGCGAGCACCGGATCGCGCACCTGGTCATAGTCCGGGACCAGCGACTTGATGTCCATGTACTGCGTGCTCGATGCCGCCTTCGTCGACAGCGTTTCGACCGCGTCGAGCCGCGAGTTGATCTGTTCAAGGAGCCAGCCGGCAAGGTGCTGGTACTCGCCGCGGCGCAGCAGCGCTTCGTTCTTGGCGACGTCCGGCCATTCCTTCAGGTAGGCGTCGATCGTAGCCTGCTCGTCAGCCGTGTACATTGGCTTCGGTGGCTCTGCTGCCGGCGCGGCGGGTGCCGGCGCGGGTGCCGGCGCTTTTTTCAGCTCGGCCAGCTCGGCCTGCATCGCGGCGATCTGCGCCTGCCAGTCAGCCGGCGGCGCGGCGGCCGGCGCCGGTGCGGGTTCAGCCGGCGCGGGCGCAGGTGCACTCGTCGGTTCCGTCCCACCGGTGGCAGCCGGGGGCGTAGCAGCGGTGGGGGCCGCCGGCGCTGCTGCCGGCGTCGTCTCCCCCGTGGCGGCCGCCGCGGCGGGATCTACTGCCGGTGCGGGGTCCGCGGCCGGAGCAGGTGCAGGCTCGGCAGCCGGTGCGGCGCCGCCGCTCGGCTGCTGCAATTCCGCGAAGGCTGCGGAAAATTCATCTTCCGGGGTCGGCGTGGCTGCCGCGGCCGGCGTCGTGGTCGTCGTCATGGTCGTCTCCGTTGAAAACTCAGAACAGTTCTTTCAGCAGCGCGTCGTACAGCTGCGCCTTTGCCTGTAACGCTGGAAAATCAGCCGGCTGGCATCGCCGCAGCTGTGAGTCCAGATCCTTGAGCCGCATGCGCAAGAGCTGCTGGAGCGATGACAGGCCCGACAGCCCCACCTGCGCCTCCAGGCGCACCCGCCCCACCAGCTCCGCTTCCACCCGGCGCCGCTCCAGCGGCGGCAGATCCTGATCCATTGCCAGTCTCCGTAAGGTTCGTGGCGCTCACCTGGTCCGGGTTGAGCCCCTTCTCCATCGCGCCAAGGATCGTATTCGCGGTCGTCGCTTCGGCGTTCGCCGCGTTCTTGCCCGCTTGCGACAGGTTTTTCAGCGAGTCCGACAGCAGCTTGCGGATTTCGGCCGCGGCCATCTGCTGCGCCTGCTCCTGCTGCGCCTGCGCTTGCTGTTGGCGCTGCTCGTCAACCTGCTGGCACTCGCTGTCGTTCATCACGACTTCCTCGGTGTCCAGGTCGCGCACGCGCGCGCGGGCGCGCGCCAGCTCCGGCCACTTGATGTACGGCCGTTCCTCCGGCTGCAGCGTCTGCGCGTACTGGTCGAGCTGCGAGCCCAGCACTTCCTTGGCGATCAGGGATGTCGCGCCGCGCGCGACCGGCTTGAAATCGCCCCGGATGGCCTCGTCGGTATTGAAGTTACGGTTGAACACCAGCAGTGCGCCGATCACCGACTCCGTGAAGGTGTCGAAGCTGCGCACGACATCCTTGAACGGCAACGCGGCGTCGCCGCGCAGCATCGACGCGCCGGCGGCCGTGCGGAACGGCTCGCTCGGGCCTTTCTGCAGGTCGCCGCCGGTAGCCGGGTTGACGAACGTTTCCTGGTCGGCGAAATCCTGGAACATCTTGGCAAGACCCTGCAGCTCAGTCAGGTGCGAATCCAGGTTGATCTGGCGGATCGCCGGATACTGCATCGTCGCGACCTGATCGTCGTCGCGATAGAAGATGTGGTCAGGGTTGATTGCCTCGATGTCTTGATTCAGCGAGATGATCGTCCGATTGATCTCGAAAACCCGCTGCACCGCGCCGTTGTCGAGCGCCATGCGCACCGCGGCGCACAGCCCCATCTGGCTGTCACGCATGATCTGCGGCAGGCCGTTGCCGAGCAGGAAGCTCTCGTCTTCCTCGAAGATGAAGTGGTGGTACATCGGCATCTCGCCGTCGGTCTTCAACTTGCTCCACGGGTCCAGCTGCGCGCGGATCACGCGGTTGCCCATGATCCAGACGTTCGCGCGCACGTCCTCGTACAGCTTGTCCTCCGGCACGTCGACGCCCATGTTGGCCATGTCCTGCCCGGACATGTAGCCTTCCCAGACGACCGCCTCGAACTTGTTGCGCGCGGCCTGCGACACGTTGAGCGACGAGCCCATCGCGCGCAGCTCCGTTTCGAACGCGCGGCGCACGTAGTTGCCGGTCGGCGACTCGCGCAGGAATGCGTCGATCTGGTTCGCCATGAAGTCCGGTCGCTGCTTCAGCATCGTGACCTGGTGCTTGCTCATCACCACGCGCTCGAACTGCCCGTCCATCTGGTTGAGCGCCTTGGCCGACATATCGGGGTAATAGTCCCAGATCGGGACGAACTCGAACCGCGGGCGGAACGCGGTGTACGGCTTCGCGACGAGCCGGCCGGACGCATCCTGGCCCCAGCGCCGCAGCGTTTCTTCCTCGACGAACGGCCCCTTCAGGATGCCGCAGCCGTACCGGATGCCGCTCGCGAGCACTTTCCGGCAGAGCATCACGTAGTCGATCTTGCGCGACCCGCCCAGCTCGTCGAGCTGGTCCTCGATCTCGACCTCCATGCGCTTCGCGCGCCCCTTGGCGAAGTCCCGAATCGCCTGCTCGATCACCTGGTCGCTCGGCGTGGCGGGTGCCGGCGGCGCGGGCATGCCCGGTGCCTGCATCGGCGACGCCGCGGGCGGCATCAGGCTGTCGAGCACCGACTGCAAATCCGCTTCGACCAGGTCCGGCACGGGCGACGCCGCGACCGACCAGTTCTTGTCGTCGGTCGGGAACAGCAGGTTCATCAGCCGCGACAGCATCGACACGCACTTCACGCGCGTGAGCTTCGGGTACGCGCGTGAGCGGTTCTTGTCGAGCTTGCTCTCGATGTCCGGATCGTAGATGCCCAGGTACTGCCGCGCGTTCATCTCCCAGCGCAGCTCGGCGATGCGTCGGTCGTTCTCGTACTGCATGAACCGCGACGCGAGATCCGCCCCGACCCGGCGCAGCACCGCGTCGTCGATCTTGCCGCGCACGCCTTCCAGCGTGGTCGTCGCGTTGGGCTGGGTCGCGGAAGGGATAGTCGTGTCGGTCGCCATAGGGTTCTCGGGAGCAAGCATTATTACTTCGGCATCCTAATCATTTTGGACGCGCTAACGGACTGCATAGGGATTGCCCCTATTCCGCTGCGCCCACCCTCGCGTCGCCACCTTCTTGCCCGCGCGTTCCTCGCCGCGGCGGAAATATCGCACCAGGTACTCGAACGCGTTCGCCACGTGCGAGTGCATGCTCTTGTCCGGCACCTCGCGCTGCACGTCGGTCTTGCTCACCGTGTACTTGTAGCCGCCCGTCAGCGCGCGCGTCAGCTTGATGCACGCCGGATCGATCGTGAGCGCCGGACCGTCGCCGGTCAGCCGCATCATGTAGTACTGCACCGGCGCGATGCGGCTCTCGATCGAGTTGTCAGTGTCGTAGTGCACGGCGAAGTGCTTCTTCAGCTCGGTGATCACCGAGCTGCCCTGCTTCGCCTGGCTCTCGTTCACGCTCGCCGGGTCCGGCACGATCAGGAACTCGAATCCGACGTACTTGCGCATCAGCAGCGGCTTCAGCTTCTCCGCGATCATGCGGTCGGTGGCGAAGTCTTCGAGGACGATTTCGTCAAAGACCAGAACGCGGCCCACGCTGTCGTCGTATTGTCCGAGCACGAGAGCAGAGCGCATACCAGGGTCGTAGCCTGCCACCAGTTGGCGGGAGCGGTTGGGGACGAGGATGCGTTTGCTGACATGGAAATCCCGGTTGAACATCGGGTAGACGGGCTTGCCGACGAGCGAATACCCCCACTCCACCTCGATGAACTGCTTGATCCAGTGCTTCGTCTTGCCCTTGGCCAGGTTGGTGTAGTAGTCGCGCTTGCCCGGCAGGTTCGCGGTGTTCTCGGCTTCCTCCGAGAACCCGGACGGCTGCTTGAAATAGGTCCAGTTCTCCGGCACTTCCTGGTCCGGTGGCAGCTGGTCGCGCGCTTCTTCCTCCAGCATCGGGTACCACCACACCGACTCCATGCCTGGGTTGCTCGCGCCCCACATGCCCCAGTTCGTCGCGCCGCCCTCGATCTCCGGTGGGTAGCGGCCGCAGCGCGCGGACAGTGCCTCCACGATCGCCTGCGGCAGCTCGACGAACTCGTCGATGATCGCGAACGTCACTTCGAGCGACAGCACGCGGTTGATGTCGTCCGGGGTGTCGAGCGGGCGGAACATCACCTCGCACTCGACGTCGCCGTAGCGCAGCACGAAGTCCTTGTCAGTGGCCTTCCACTTGCCGGCCTGCCCGTCCTTGAACCAGTACATGAAGCTCTTGATCGTCGTGTCGCGCAGCTGCGGTGCGGTGTTACGCACCACCACGCAGCGCGAGCGGCGGATGCCGTCGATCGGGCTCGGCGCCTGCATCTGCGCCATGAAGATCAGCTTCATGAAGATGCCGGTCGTCTTGCCCGAGCCGACCGGCCCGACGATCCAGTCGAGGAACAGTTCCCCCGCGCGGAAGTGCTTGATGAACTCCTTGACGGTCGGCGGCGGGGTGTATTCGATCGATGCCATCAGTGCCTCGTGCCGTCCCCGCCGCCAAGGAATGCGATCAGGTCTTCTTGCCTGCTGATCACTTCTCGCTGGGCGTCGATCAAATCCTGCATCTTCTGCTGTCGCCCGCTCACCGCCGTCAACGACGTATCGAGCATACCGATGAACGCGATCAGCTCCGCCGGCGTCATGTCAGCCGCCTGCTTGCCACACCACGAGCACAGCATGCCGTTGTCGTAAGCTTCCGGGTCTTTCTGGTCGAGCGTATCGTCACTCATGCCCGCACCCACTTCGGCCGCGGCCGAGCATAGTCGCCAGTCGGGCCGCCCCATGCCCAGACGACATACCGAGCGATCTTGCGCCAATGCGTAGCCGGGTATTCAATGCCCGGTGTGCACCGCTCGACACTGATCAGTTCGAATCGGAATGGCATCCTCGCTCCTTCTTCGTGCGCAGCCCGGCCACCATGAACAGCGGCAGCGCCGTCGCCAGCAGGTGATCGAACAGGTACGTCAGCGCCTCGTCCGTGTCCGGGTTGATCGGCACGCCAACGCGGCCGAGCGTCGCGACGGCGACGTGCAGCAGCTCGTGCGCGAGCGTCGCGATGGCCCCGTCGAACACACCGACCATGTAGAAGCGGCTTCCTTCCGTGCCCAGCAGCTCGTGCATGACGCCGAGCATGGGCTCGCCGTCATCTGACACGCCGAACTGCGCCGCGACCGCGTCCCACTCCTTGCGCGTGCGGCAGAGCACGACCTCGCCGCCGTACAGGGGGATGGGGATAAAAACCGCCTTGGCCTTTGCCATCACCGCACCCCAGGGAACTTCCAGACCTTGATGAACGGCCGGCCGTGCGCCAGCATCCACGTGTCGTCCATGCGCCGGACGCAGACGCGCCACCCGTCGCCCTGCACGAAGTAGCGCCCGATGCGCACGTTGAGCCAGGCGCTGCTCATGCCTGCGCCTCCGGCGTGCCGGCGACGAACGGCCGGATCTTCTCGACCGTCACGATCGTGGCCAGGTGCGCGAACGTCATCACGCCCATCGGCGACATCATCACCGCGAGCGCGTCGGCGAACCCGATCACGTCGCCGTTCTCGTCGAACACCGGGCCGCCGGAGTTGCCCGGCGCCACGTCGGCGGTGATGGTCGAGCCGCCCTGGTAGCGCCCTTCGGTCATGATCTGGTTGTAGATCAGCGGGTTGCCGATCGTGTACACGGGCGCGAACCGGTCGGGCATGCGAGGCGCGAGCCGCACCGGCTTCATGCTGGCCTTGTCTGCGCACACCACCGCGATGTCCAACTGGGCGTCCTGGCGCACGACCTGCGCCTGGTGCTCGACCTTGTCGACGCCGGCGATGCGCACGGTTTTCTCCGCGCCGTCAACCACATGCTCGGCCGTCACCACGCAGTGCTTGCTCACCGGGAACCCGGTGCCGTGCCCCGAGTCGGTCATCACCGACACGACGGAGCCGACCGACGCGCGTTGGGTGGACACCAGCGACGAGCAAGCCACGAGCGTCGCGAGAAGGATGAGAGCGAGAATGGAGCGCATGAGCGTTCTCCTGCGGCGCGTCACTGGATGGCGTCGGTATCAGCGGGGATGTCCGCGGCTTCCAGCAGCCGCAGGGTCACGGAGCCTGCCGTCTGGTCTGCACCGACGACCCACCGGAAGGCTCCGTTGTCCAGCACGCTGCGCATCACCAGCTCGTCCTCGGCCGTGATCGTCACTTCGGTCAGCCCGAGTTTCGCCAACACGCACCCCAGCAGAATCGCATCGGTGTCGCATTCGGTGTCGAGGATGCGCAACATAGTTCGAATTCCTGACTATTCGGGGCGAAAAATCAAAGCTGCAGGCGGTTCATCAGTTCGACGTTCCGGTCGATCACCGACAAGATGCGAGTGCCGATCTCGGCGAGTGCCACGCCGTGCGCCGACGAGCATTCAGGCGCCTGCTCGCCGACAGCCGACGGATACTGTGGGGAGAGCAACGCGCGCAACCGCGACTCGATCTCCTGCTGCTGGCTGTCGAGCGTTTCGACGACCCTGAGCAACCTCAGCAGCATCGAATCGATTTCGCTCGCCGGCGGCGGGGCCAATGAAATGCCTTTGGCTTGCGCGGCGCTGGGGATCGCCTGGTCATAGACTGCGGGCATGGTTCTCTCCTTGGGTAAAGTCGGCTTCAGCCGAGATTTAGTTCGCCGGCGTGATGTCGAAGTAGTACGACTTGCCGAGTTCGAATTGCGCGAGCGCCGCCGGGTTCGTGCACAGCATCTCGAACGTGCCCGTCGGCGTCGCTTCCTGGAACCGCTGGTCCTCGGGAATCGACTGGTCGTAGTCGGCCTGGAATTTCAACGTCTTCGCCGGCGACTGGCTCCAGGGCCAGTGATGCTCGGTGACGTCGCTGAGGCGGAATTTTGCGCGGACGGACATGACTGCTCTCCTTGGGAAAAATCGGCTTCAGCCGAGATTCAGCACGATGTTGAAATTGGGCTTTGCGTCGGCGTCCGCGGCCTTGATGTCGAGCCCGGCCCACTTCACCGTCGACTTGATCAGGTCCGCGCGCACGTTGTCGCTCGTCGCCGGGTTCTGCACCATCGAGAACGACGTGGCCAGGAACGCTTCGGCCTGCATGCGCGCCTTGACCTTGAAGCTCATGCCCTCGACGCGCAGCATCTCCACGGCTTCCTGGTACGCCTTGATGAACACCGGGTGCGCGATGATGCGCGCGAATTCCTCGCGCGAGATCCCGTAGCCCTGGCAGATCTCCTGGGGCTTGGCCTCGCCCATCGCCAGCTCAATGGGCAGCATCGCCGGGAAGCCGATCTGCGCCGGGTCGCGCGTCGCCAGCTCCAGCAGCTTGCACAGGGTGTCCTCCTGCTCGTCTGCGGGCATGTTGGCGACGTACTCGGCGATTTCGGTCCCCGGCTTCATTGCTTCGGTATCCTCACTATCTACCCGGTAAGTCTAGCCGACGGCGAAACCGACAAGCTGCCCGCGACCGACGCAAAAGGATCGGTAGTTTCACGAGCATTATTGTTTTTAAAGTCGTTCGCCGTTACTGCGCGCCCTTCTGCCGCGATCCGGCTGAATATCCGATACGCCTTTTGATAACTCATATGAATTTGTTCGGCGAAAACGGCGAGTGCGCAGCTATTACCGTCCGACATCTTTACGAATAAACCGGCGCTGCGATGGGTGAATTTCTTTTTCGGTGGTGCCCACCGGCAATTGTTTCCGTTATAGGGCGCGTTGGGGTTTATCCGGACCAGCTCGTGACCTGGCGTCCACGTCGCGGCCATCTCGAAAACGAACGCATCGAATTTATCCCATTCAGGCGAAACTTCGCCTCCGACACAAATGCCATCCCACACTTTTCGCAGGCCGGCGCGCAGCGCCGCGAATCGCTTCGGCGTGCCCGTGGACTGCAACGCAACTGCATGCCGCTCGGCGTTCTGCTCCTGGCGCAAGCATCCGCACGATTTCGTCTCTCCCCGCACCAGCTTGTCCGTACGCACTGTTTTTGCAAGTGAGCCGCATTCGCAATTACACAGATGGTACGACCCCGCCCGCTTGGTCGCTGTCAGTCGACCGAACTTCTTTCCTATGATGTTTTTAGCTGCCCTTGACATGGTATCCCCCAATTCCCCCGTTTAACCCCGCGCAGATGCGCAGGCTAGTTTTATCCTACAAACTGTCAGGCGTAAAGGGTCGAGCAGTGGCTGGAATTGGCCGCAGTTTCGAGGTTGAGCTATGGGGGAATTCAACAACTTCGGGGCAATTAAAAACTCCGCAAAATTCTTTACCCATGGGGGCAATTAATTTTCTCGTCATTTTATATGGGATTGCATGGACGACGACCCCGCCCAC
>NZ_PREY01000044.1:0-55179 GCF_002959955.1 Burkholderia sp. BE12
CTTCAGGCCAGCCTCGGCTTCCTTCAAGATGCCGATGATTTGTTCTTCGGTGAATCGCTTTTTCATTGCCGTTCCTCTCTGGAACGGACTCTACACCGTCACCGTACTAAATGCGGGGAGCAGGTCAGCCCCTCTGATGGATTGTCAGGGATGCACGATAGCAACGGGATAGGGGCTTGCGTAAGCCCCTGGGGTATAGTGGAAAACCGCTTGAGTTGATGCGGCAATCCACTAGGGGTTGTGATTCCCTAGCGAATCGCAGACGGATCAGGCGGTGAAGCCGTGCTAGTTACTTCCCTGTCAGCAGGCCAGCGACGTTGGCTTTCGAGATGAGGTAGTTCATAAATGCCGAGCAAGCCACAATCATGTACTTGGCTTCATCGAAACCCACGTTTGTTGCTTCATCGCCTAGTGAGTGCCTCACCCCTTCCTCGTTGCTCGCGTATCCATAGAGCTTGACGAACGCATTGCGCAACGATGGATGAATTTCTACCTTCTTATTCAGGTCAGCGAGTGCGCCTGAAAGCCCCTGTGCCGATGACTCGCCAAGAACCTTGGTTACCGATTCGATGGCACTGATAGCCTCCTTGGTTGCGTTCCGATAGTCCGGCTCGGGCTTCTGAGCAAGCAAAGCGAGGGCGGTTCGAAGGTGCTCATTCGCGCCTGCTAACGCGGCTCTTTCAGTTGATCGGACAGCATCCTCAACTGACTCTAACTCTTCTCTGTTTGTAATGGGAGAAAGCACACCAGCGACAAAGCGGTAACCCGAGCGTTCGCGTTCCAGCACATGGTTGAACGCATCCATCAGACGCGTGTTTTGACCGCTTACACCACGGAGAATCTGGTTGGCATTGTCAACCAGGAACTCAATGAAGTTGTACACCTCGTGCCATTCCTGGCTGTCATACCACGCTCTAACCCACTGCTTCTTTTGGATTCCATAAATAGGGAGGTCATCTATCGGCGTCTTGGTCACGTGGGTGGACATCGCGCGCGCCAAGAGTACCCACTTGTCGTTGTTGCCCTGTGTCTCACACAGTGAATGGATGATGTTCCACAGGGATGCTCTAAGCGGGGCGTCTATGCTATCAATCTGAAGCATCTCCGGCGTCTGGGTTGCGCCGATACGGTCAGAAAATCGTGGTCTCACTGGTCTCGTTGCCCTTTATCAATAAGCTGAAGGCCTAGCCAACAGCCTTACCTGGCTACTCGCGCTTGATGGGAAGACTGCGCCCCTCGTCGTACCCCGCAGCTTGGCGCTTGGTTGGCCATCCGCCAATCGAAAGGCGAACCCCTGTGGGGTATCCAACATCGCGTAGGTGGTCAGCTATCGTATGGCGGAATTCGTGCGCCGTGTGTTCCCATTTGTTCGCCCGTAGCCAGCCTGCAACGGTGGCTGATGCGCTGTCAGCGTCGCAGTTTCGGATATTTTAAGTGTAGCGCGGGAAGAGAAAAGGCGGGCAAATAGCCCGCCATCCGTTAGCCCAGTTTGAGCGCCAGGTCTTCAGCGCGAAGGTGTGTATAGCGCTGAAGGTGCTTGAGATTCTTATGGCCAGTGATGGCCGCCACCTCCATCACATTCAACCCTTTCTCAAACAGACGGCTTGCTGCTTCGTGCCGCAGGTCGTGGAAATGAAGTGTGCCCAGCCCACATTCATCGCGGACACGGCAGAAAGCGTACTTCATGGCGGACTGAGTCAGCTTGAAGACTCGGCCTTTGTGAGGTGGTGGGCACCACGTCAGCGCCTCGATAGCTCGACTGGATAACGGGACCTTTCGGGGAGTTCCATTCTTTGTCATGGGAAGAAGGGCGGTGCGCGCTTCAAGGTCGATGTGTTCCCACCGCAGCTTTGCTATCTCACCTTGGCGCATGGCTGTCTCAATGGCAAGGATGATTGCCGGGGCAATCTCGCGGTTGAAGTCAAGAGCCTTCTCTATCAGCCGCTCGTCGTCACCGGCCATTAGCCGCACGTCACGCGGAGGGGGGAGCTTGGGTCGCCGGAAGCCACGCACAGGATTGACCGTGAGCCCCATCTCCCATTCGTCTATCGCGATTCGGTAGACGGCTGAGATGGCGTCCAGCTCGCGACCTACGGAGCTACCGAGCACTTCCGTTATGCGCCGGTCGCGCCACTCGGCAAGATGGGACTTGTTGAGCTGGGCAGCAGGAACGGAGCAAAGTTTCTTTTCCTTCTTGAGCAGACGTTGCAGCGTGCGGCGGTCCCACTCACTTGACCGCTTTCCAGGTATGGGATGCTCGATGTACTTCCGGAACAGGTCTCCGACAGTGGGGCCGGTATCAACGGGCTTGGCCGTGTGTCCGGGCTCGTGTTCCGCAGCCCAGCGCGTAGCGGCTTCCTCGCTGGCGAAGGTTGCGGACAGGCTAGGCTGCCCCTTACGGCGGATTTTGACCTGCCATTTTGTCCCACGCAGGGTGATTGTGGCCATTCACGTTCTCCAAGTGATTGATTAAGAACATGAAAGTGGTCTCGTGTCGCACGACCGCGAGTTCGTGAGCGGGCTGGCGAACCGGATCATCGAAGTGCGCACGGACGGCACGCTGTTCGACTTCGGCGGGAATTACGAGGAGTTCCTGACGAGTCAGGGGCAGGAGTAAGTGTCCTGAGGTTTTGTCCGGTCGTGGGTCCAGGTTAGCCATCACCGCCCCGGGGCGAACAGCCGGAAGCGCTACAGGCCCGCATCGACAGCCATGTCGATGCGGGCTTTTTCATATCTGCCGCGGCAAAACCCGGCCACGCGCCCATTCCAGTTTCCTCTGCTCAATCGACTTCGGGTAAATTACCCATCCAACGCCACCCATCATTCCCCATTTCGCCCCGGAGCCGCCCTCGATGCAGGATCATCCTCTCCCGCTCGACCTGTCCGGCCTCGCGCCCAGCCTGTACGCGCAGGGCACCGAGGAGGGCATCCTGTCGCGCCTGATGGAGCGGATCGCGCCGACCAACCGCTTCTGCGTCGATATCGGCGCGAGCGACGGCCTGCGCAACAGCAATACCGCGCGGTTGCTGCGCGAGCAGGATTGGGCCGGCGTACTCGTGGAAGGCAGCGCATACCGGTTCGGCAAGCTTGCCGCGCACTACGCGGGCGTGGAGCGCGTCCGCCTGCATCACGATCGCGTGCAGCCCGACACGGTTGACCAGTTGCTCGCCGACGCGAACGTACCGACCGACTTCGACCTGCTGTCGATCGACATCGACGGCAACGATTACTGGGTGTGGCGCGGCCTGCAAGCGTTTGAGCCGCGCATCGTCGTGATCGAATACAACCCGTACTACACGCCGCCCGAGCGCTGGGTCATGTGCTTCAATCCCGACCACGAATGGGACGGCTCGACCTATTACGGCGCGAGCCTCGAATCGCTCGTTCATCTCGGCCGGCAGAAGGGCTATGAGCTCGTCTGCTGCGACGACATGGGCAACAACGCATTCTTCGTGCGGCGCGACCTGTACCCGCTGCTCGGCATCGCGAACAACGATCCGTCGGTGTTGTTCCGGCCTGCGATGTACAAGCTGCGCTACGTCGGACACAACACGTTCCTGACCGGTCATCCGTATCGGCACGGGCCGGCCGAGCACATCTGAATGGATTCGCTCGCCGTCACCTTCGACGAGATTCGCGACGCCTATGGGCTCCATCGCAGCGGCCCGCCGACGCAGGTCAGCGAACGGGTGTGGCATCTGCCGGCTGCCGGCGGTACAGATGTGGCGGTCAAGCTCTATGCGTTCGAACACCACGCGCGCGCAGTCAAGGAAACCGCCGTCCTCGCGCATCTGGAAACGCATGGCGACAGCCGTTTCCATGTGCAGACGCTCGAGCGTACGGCGTCCGGCGAATCGCTGTGGTCGGGGCAGCATTCGCACGCGATGCTGACGCGGTGGGAAGCCGGGCAATTCAGAACCTACGATACGTTCTCGCCAACCGAATGGGAGGCGCTCGGCGCGAGTCTGGCCGCGTTGCACCTGAGCCTCGAACCCCTGCATCTGCCGTCGCTCGATACGATCCGCGCGCGGCTGGCCTCGATCGACGCGGATGCGGTACGCGCCAGTCTGCTGGATGCACTCGATCGAGCCGATGCGAACGCCACCGCCGCCGCGAACCTGCGCCGCTATGTCGATCTCGCGCTGCGCATGCTCGATCGCTACTATCCGGGCAGTATCGAGGCGTTTCCGGCCGACGATCCGCAGCACCCGATCCACAACGACTACAACCAGTTCAACTATCTGTTCACGGGCACGCTGCCGCCGCTGATCCTCGACTGGGAAGCGTCGATCGGCGCGCCTCGCGAATACGAGCTGGTGCGATGCCTGAATCATTTGCCGCTGGAAGCGCCGCACCTCGCGCAAGCGTTCGTGCGCGCCTACCGGCGCGTGCGGCCGGTGAACCTGGCCAACATCGCATGGGCGGTCGATGCCGCATGCTTGCAGCACGCGCTCAAGCTGTGGATCGTGCAAGGCTGGCTCGACGATCCATCGCGCTTCGCGTCGCACCTGAACGGCGCGGTGACGATGGCGTCCGCGATGGTGGACGCGCGTGGCCATCTGGTCGATTTCTTTTCCCGTTGCATGGAAGCAGGAAGCTGATGTGAGTGCGAATCCGAACAAGATCCCGAATCCGCCGCGACCCGGCGAGCGGCAGCACGTGTTTCCGCCGCCGCTGGATCGCGATTACCGCGTCGAGGACGGGCGCATCCAGACGCGCTCGCTGGAAGCGCATATCGTCGATCACTGCAACCTGACCTGCGCGGAATGCTGCTCGCTGTCGCCGCTTTTGCCCGAGTGGCATGCCAGCCCCGAATCGATCGAAGCCGATCTGCGCAAGGCCGCGAAGGTGTTGCGCCCGCGCATGTTCAAGCTGGTCGGCGGCGAACCGCTGCTGCATCCGTCACTCGTCGAACTGGTCGAACGCGTGCGCGGCACCGGCATCGCGCCCGTGATCTCGGTCACGACGAACGGCCTGAAACTCGGCGAGATGCCCGACGCGTTCTGGCAAGCGGTGGATGCGCTGACGATCTCGCGCTATCCCAAGCCGGCGCTTTCCGCCGACCTGGTCGCGCATGTCGAGCATCAGGCCGCGCGCTTCGACGTGCGTCTGAACTGGAAGGTGCAGGACGTATTCACGACGATGAACCGCGCCCAGCCGGGCACGGATCGCGACGAAGCCCGACGCATCTATCACGATTGCTGGATTCGCGAGCGCTGCCATATGATTCGCGACGGCATGTTCTACACGTGCACGCGTCCCGCGCATTTCCATACGCTGTACCGAGGCGAGAAGGATTTCCAGGCCGACGGCCTGCCGTTGCGCGACGACGCGGGCATGCTCGACGCGATGCTCGCCTATCTGCAACGCGAGACGCCGCTCGAAGCGTGCCTGCATTGCCAGGGCGGCAGCGCGCCGGTGGCGCCGCATCGCATCCTCAAACGCATTGAAGTGGACACCTTGAAGGCTCGTTATCCATGATCGCCGGCACGCGCGACCCGTTCGGTTTCGATCGTCTGCACTACCATTCGCCCAGCGGCGTGTCGGCGTCCGGCATCCGCGCCGTATTGCGGGCGTCGGGGCAACCGGCCGGCGCGCCGGACGCGGCCGCCATCGCGGGCTACCTGAGCGGCGAGCGCCTCGTCGGCCGCACCGTGCTGCGCGACGTGCTCGCGGTGCCGCCCGGTCATGCACTGATCCGGTCGCCGCAAGGGCTGACGGTGCAGCCGGCGCTTAATCGCCCGCAGCAAGCCGACCTCGACACCGTGCTGCGCGCGTCGCTGCAGTGCGCGCTCGACAGCGGCAAGCGCGTCGCGCTGGCGCTGAGCGGCGGGCTCGATTCGGCGCTGCTGCTCGCGTTGCTGCGCGAGCTCGGCGCATTGCGGCACGTGACGGCCTACATCCTCGCGACCGACATGCCCGATTACTGCGAACTCGACGCGGCGCTCGAACTCGCCACGCTGATGCAGGCGAACGTGAAGATCGTGCGCGCGAACGAGGCGGATTTCATCGCGGCGCTGCCGAGGACGACCCATGCGGTCGAGGAGCCGATGTTCAACCTGCATCCGGTCGCGAAGCTGCTGCTTGCCGACGCGATGGCGGCGGACGGCGTCGAGGTGGCGATCACCGGCGACGGCGCGGATCAGGTGTTGCGCCGCGACCGGTCGGCCAACTATCTGCCGCTGTGCCACGCGTTGTTCGACGCCGCATCGGTCGAGCTGCATCCGCCGTTCGTCGATACCGCCGTCGTCGCGCATCTGACGAGCCTCGCGCCCGACCCGGACAAGCAGTGCCTGCGCGATCTCGGTGCGCGCCTGAACCTGCCGGACCGTCTCGTGCACGGCCCCAAGCGCGGGCGACTCGCGCCGGCGATGGATCTCGCGACGCTGCTCGATCGCGACCGCACGCATGCGCTGGCCGACATGCTCGGCCTGGCCGCGCCCGCTTTGCAGACGGATACCGAACGCGTGCTGTGGACGACGCTGACACTGATTCTCGATCATCTCGATCGCCTTCATCCCGATGCCGCGCATCGCCCAACCTGAGCCGCTCATGAAACGCATCCTGTTCTGCGTGGTGCCCGAGAAGGGCCACGTCAATCCTTGCATCGGCCCGGCCCAGCATCTGCGCGCCGCCGGTTGCGACGTCGCGTTCTATGCGCCGGCCGACATCAGCGAACAGCTCGACGGCGCCGGCGGCTTCACGTTCGTCGGGCCGCGCGAGACGCCCGAGCGCCACGACCTGTCGCGCGGCGCGAGCTTCGCCGCGAACATTCGCGACGCCGACTGGCTGCGGCACTGGATCCGCACGCTGCTGATCGACCTCGCGCCGGCGCAGGTGGACGGCGTCCGCGCGGTGCTGCGCGAATGGCAGCCCGACGTCGTCGTGATCGATCCGCTGCTCTATGCCGCGGCGATCGCCGCCGAACTGGAAGGGCTGCCGTGGGTTTCGATGTCCAATTCGCTGAATCCGGTGTTGCCGGACGATCTCGATTCGGAACTGCTGCGCACGGTGCGATGGCTCGAACCGGAACGCACGCGGCTGTTCGCGCGCTACGGCCTCGACGCACGCTTTCGCGGTTGCGACGTGCTGTCGCCGCACCTGACGCTCGCGTTTACGACCGACGCGCTGGTCGGCGCGCCGCCGCCCGGTGTCGAACTGGTCGGCCCCGCGATGCCGTCGGGCCCGCGCGGCGACGAGACGGCGTTCCCGTGGGAACGCCTCGATGCGGATCGCCCGCTCGTCTATATGTCGCTCGGCAGCCAGCTTTACTACCATCCGGAGGTGTTCGCGAAGGTGATCGACGCGACGCGCGCGACGTCCGCGCAACTGGTGCTGTCGGTCGGCGAACTGCTCGATTCGGATCTGCTGCCGGCCGGCGACGAACGCGTGATCGCGGTACGGTACGCGCCGCAACTGGCGCTGCTGCGGCGCACGCACGCGTTCGTCAGCCACGGCGGCGCGAATTCGGTGATGGAGTCGCTCGCGTGCGGCGTGCCGATGCTGCTGTCGCCGTTCTGCAACGACCAGTTCCATTCGGCGCACTTCGTCGAGCGGGCCGGCGCGGGCTGCGTGCTCGATCTGCAGCAGGCCGGCGTCGCGGACATCGCCGACGCGCTCGAACGCCTGCTGCGTGCCGGACCGTTGCGCGAGCAGGCGGCACGGATTCGCGACAGCTATGCCGCGCGCGACGGCTCCGCGCAAGCCGGCCGCCTGATCAGCGCACTCGCTTCAGGAAACCGCCTGGCGACAGCGTCATGAGTACGCGGTCCTCGATGTCGTGGTCGACTTCGAATCGATCGTCGCGGGCAAGAAATTCGCGTGCTGCCGTGGCCGGGTTGTTGCCTCGACCGTACGGCTTGCCGTCGAACATCGACTCGGGCAGGTGCTCCATGATGGTGTCCATCACGATCGCGTAGCTGCCGGGCGTCACGAAGGGCGCATAGCATTCGAGTTCGCGCAGCACGTGCGCGTGCGTATGCGTGAGATCGAGGATCGCCATCACGCGTGCGCCGTCGCCGATCTGCGCGCGCACCGATGCGAGTGTGTCGGCCGCGCACGATTCGCCTTCGATCAGCACCATGCGATGCGCGAGCCGGTGCGCGTGCAGGCGCTGCCTGACCTCGTCGCGCAGGCGCGGTTCGATCGCGACGACGCGGCCGGGGTTGCCCGCCAGCTCGAGCATCGACGCGGTGAACACCACGCCGCCGCCCGCCGCGATGCCGGTCTGGACGATGCAGTCGGGGCGCTCGCGCCAGATCAGTTCCTGCAGCGCGAGCATGTCGCCGGGCAAATGGAAGAAGCGCTCGCCGAGCCAGCGCGTCTGGAACAGATGGCCGAATTCGGCGGCTTGCGTCAGCCATTCGATGTTGATGTCCCGCATGCGGGCCGAAGGACGCTCTGACATGGTCAATGGAACGAGTAGGAGTGACGTGAAAACGCTGGAACCGTGGCTGCACCGGTACTGGAACATCGGGCCGGCGCGCCTGCAGGCGCTGGCGTCGGGCCATACTAACAAAACGTATCTCGTCGAGTGTGATGCGGGGCGCACGGTGCTGCGTGTGTCGTGGGCCGGCAAGCCGCTCGGGCAAATGCGGCGCGAGGCGTTGATCCTCGGCCGTCTCGGGGATGCGCGCACAGCGTCGACGCTGCCCGCGCTGCCTCGGCTGAGGCTGACCGTCGATGCGCAAACCGGCGTGCAGACGTCCGACGGAAGCTGGCTGCATCTGTTCGAGCATATCGACGGCCATCCCGGCTTGCCGGACGACGCACACAAGGGGGCGACCGATGCGATGCGCACGCTCGCGCATCTGCATGCGGCACTGGCCGCGATACCCGCAAGCGAAGCGGCGCCGCTGGCGTGGTTGTCCGCACGCCATGCGCGCGTCGCGGCGCGCGCGATGCCGTCGCTGCCGGGCGACCTGCGCGGCGCTTACGACACGGTGATCCGACGGATCGGCGCGCATCTCGACGCGGCGTCGGCGTGGCTCACGGGGCAGGCGCATTGGCTGCACGGCGACTATCACGCGGGCAACCTGCTGTATGTCGGCAACGCGGTGAACGGCGTGCTGGATTTCGACGATGTGGGGCAGGGGGCGCAATGGCTCGAGGCGGCCTTTGCGTCGTTCGCGCTGTCGCGCGATGCGGGCCGGGACGACTGCTTCGTCTTCGACCGTGGGCGATGGGCGGCCTGCCTGCACGCTTATGCGGCGACGCGGCCCGATGCGGCGCCCGAATGGCTGCGCGACAAGCACGAGCCGTTGATGGCGCTGTTCTGCGCGGACCAGACGCTGATCCATCTCGAAGCCGCGCAGCGCGGACTGTGGATGCCGGGGCCCGGCATCGGCTTCCTCGGCGGCTGGCGTCAGTTGCTGGACGGGGCGCTGCCCGCGGGTTAGCCGGCCGTCGCGTCAGCGCTGCCGGTTCAGGAACAGCCGCACGGCTTCGACCGTGTTGGGCCGCGCGTCGCCGTGCCGCGATCCGTCGTGCAGGCAGAACAGCGCGTCGCGATGCTGCGCCGCGCAGGCATCGGCGTGCGCGCACATCGCGTCGAACAGCGCCTGCGGCGATGGCGCCGGCCGCTGCCAGTCGTCCAGTATCGCGGTCCAGCCCGTGTGTTCGCGTTGCAGGCGCGCGAGCACGGCAGCGCGATCGTCCTGCGGCATCAATCCGTACGGAAGACGCAGCGGGATCGCGTCCGGCGCGGCAAGGCCGGCGCGGCGGTAGATGTCGCGAATCAGCGTATCGGTCGTGTGGATTTCGTCGATCAGTGCGACGTCCGCGAGCGCACCCGGCCTCGCATGCGAATGGGTGTGATTGCCGAGCCGATGGCCTTCGCGCGCGATTCTCGTTGCGACGTCGAGCGCGCCCGCCAGGTGCTTGCCGAGCACGAAGAAGGTCGCCGTGCACGATGCATCGCGCAGCACGTCGAGCAGCGCGGGCGTGGACGGGCCGGGACCGTCGTCGAAACTGAGGTGGATGGATGTCATGAGTCGTCCGGGCCGCTCACTGAACCGGCTCGATGGCCAGCGGGCACGTGCCGACCGGACGCAGCCGGGTGCCCGTCCATTCGTAGAAGAACCGTGCCGCTTTCGCGTTGCCGTCGCCGCAATCGTCGTTGAAGCAGCCGGCGACGATCAGCAGCTTGCTGCCGGCACGGAAGTCGACGCGCTCGTCGTCGTTGCCCATCACGCCCGAGACGGATTTCACGCCGGGCATCGTGTACGTCGCGCCCGTGTCCTTGTCGACGATCGCGAAATTTCGGCAATCCGTTCCGCAACCCCAGATCGCGACGCGGTAGTGACCGGCAAAATTGGCCGGTTGCGCGAATTCGCCACGAATGACGGTGCGATACAGGCGCGCTTCGCTGCTGGTGAGCCGAGGCGACGCGGCCGGTTTGCGCGGCGCGCGGGCGGCGGCCGGTGCCGGATAGCGGTCGAACGAAGGCGACGCGCAGGCCGCGGCCGCCGTGGCTGCGGGCGCGGCACCGGCGGCACCAGCGGCACCGGCGGTACCGGCGCCGGCCATCAGCGCGGTCGATGCGCCGGCGATCAGCAGAAGTCGATGGGCAAGCGCCACGCGAGTGTCCTTCATGTTCGAGATTGATGTCGGGCCGCAGCGGCCGAACGGCCGGCGACGACGATTCTATGACGCTTCGCGCGGGCCGGCGATACGGAATGGCGGTCGCCCGCGTGTCGCGCCGGCGATGCCGCGCGGAATCGCCGGTCAAGCATTGTCAAATCGCCGCGATATCACGATGCCTGACGTTTCATGCGGCTCCGAAGGCTGTCACGCGCCGGTCGATTGAGTATCCTTGGATGCGATTCGCGGTATTCACGCAGTCACAACCGGGAGGCTTTACATGAATGCACGTCTTTATCGCGCGACCGTTGCCGGCGCGCTGATCGGATTGCTCGCGCCGTTTTCGGTCGCCCATGCGCAACTGGGCGACGTCCTGAAGCAAGTCGGCGGTGGCGGCGATTCAGGCGGCAGCGCGGGCGGAGCGCTGGGCAACCTCGGCGGACTCGGCGGCGCGCTGACGGGCGGCGGCGGTGCGTCGCTGACGCCGGGTAGCACCGGCAACGTCGCGGGCCTGCTGCAGTTCTGCATCCAGAACAACTATCTCGGCGGCGCAACCGGCGGCGGCGCGTCGTCGGTGAAGGATGCGCTGATGGGTAAGCTCGGCGGCAACGCGTCGTCCGACAGCGGCTATACGAGCGGCGCGAGCGGGATCCTCGACGCAGGCAACGGCAGCAAGCTCGACCTGAGCGGCGGCGGCCTGAAGCAGCAGGTGACCAAACAGGTTTGCGACAAGGTGCTGACGCAGGCCAAGTCGCTGCTGTAAACGCATCGGCACGCATCGCGCGTGCTGTTGCTGGGGGCGGTGCATACGCACCGTACCCCGTCGATCATTCCGGCCGTTACGTTCGTCACGGCGAAAAGCGCGTCGCGCTCGGCGATGCCGCGACCCGTGCACAGGCGGGCCCCGGACGGCTCAATCGGCCAGCCGCTTGTCCGCGAGCGCCTTGCAGCAGTCTTCGTACACCCATTGCACGAGTTTGGCCCGGTAGTCGAGATCGTCGGTATCGACGATTTCCTCGACCGCGTCGCGTGCCCACGACGCGTCGACGAACCCCGCATGCCGCTTCGCGATGTCCTGCGCAAGCGCCGCGAGCCTGGCGACTGCGAGCCAGTCGGCCTGGCGGTGATGACGGTCGAGCCAGCGGTGCGCGGCCTGGACCTGGAACGCGGCGTCCGGCCATGATTCGTTGAGATAAAACGCGCCGAGGTTGCCGCAGGTGAGCCAGCAAAGCAGCTCCAGGCGGTCTTGCGAGCCGAGGGTATGGGATGCGTCGGACATGGCAGCGCTCACGAAGTGCGTCGATTCCGGGCGGCGCCGGCCGCAACGGGCCGGTGCCGATAATAAAAACATAGCACGATGCAGGCCCGGCCGCGCAACCGGGTCGATGCCGACGTGGCGGCGGCCCGACGAATGTATTGCCGGCCATGCGCGGCGGCCGGCGGAGCACCGGCGCGAGGGCGCTCCGGTTCTTTCGAATGGCTGTCATTCGTCACACCAGCCACCGAAACGCTCGCTAGAATGTCGGCTTCCCTGGAGGCGGAAAACGATGAAAATCTACGACCAGTTCTACATCGACGGCGCATGGCGCAAACCGGCCGGCACCGGCACGATCGACGTGATCGATTCGGGCACCGAAGCCGTGATCGGCCGGATTCCCGAGGGCGTCGCGTCCGACGCGCAGGACGCGATCCGTGCGGCCCGCGCGGCCTTCGACGCATGGGCGGCCACGCCGGCCGCGACGCGCGCGGGTTACCTGCGCAAGATCGTCGAGCATCTGCAGGCGCGCAGCGAGGAACTCGCGCAGTCGATCACCGGCGAAGTCGGCATGCCGATCAAGCTGTCGCGCGCGATCCAGGTCGGCGGCCCGATCTACAACTGGAAGGCGTACGCAAAGCTCGCCGAATCGTTCGAATTCGAGGCGCGCGTCGGTAATTCGCTGGTGGTGCGCGAGCCGGTCGGCGTCGTCGCGGCGATCACGCCGTGGAACTACCCGCTCAACCAGATCACGCTGAAGGTTGCGCCGGCGCTCGCGGCCGGCTGCACGGTCGTGCTGAAGCCGTCCGAGGTCGCCCCGCTCAACGCGTTCATGCTCGCCGAAGCGATCCACGCGGCCGGGCTGCCGGCCGGCGTGTTCAACCTCGTGTGCGGGTATGGTCCGGTCGTCGGCGAGGTGCTGGCGACCGACCCGGACGTCGACATGGTGTCGTTCACCGGCTCGACGCGTGCGGGCAAGCGCGTGGCCGAGCTGGCGGCCGCGGGCGTCAAGCGCGTCGCGCTGGAGCTGGGCGGCAAGTCGGCGTCGGTGATTCTCGACGATGCCGATTTCGCGACGGCGGTGAAGGGCACGGTCAACGCGTGCTACCTGAACGCCGGCCAGACCTGCTCGGCGCATACGCGGATGCTGGTACCGGAAGCCCGCTACGACGAAGCGCGCGAAATCGCGAAGGCCACGGCCGAAACGTACGTCGCGGGCGACCCGCGGCAGGACGCGACGCGCCTCGGCGCGCTTGCGTCGGCCGCGCAGCAGCAGCGCGTGCAGGCGTACATCCAGCGCGGGATCGACGAAGGCGCCGAACTCGTGACGGGCGGCATCGGTTTGCCGAAAGGGCTCGCGAAGGGCTTCTTCGTGAAGCCGACCGTGTTCGGCCGCGTCGATCCGAAATCGACGATCGCGCAGGAAGAGATCTTCGGGCCGGTGCTGTCGATCATCACGTATCGCGATGAAGACGAGGCCGTGCGGATCGCGAACGATTCGCCGTACGGGCTCGGCGGCGCGGTGTGGGCCGGCAGCGACGAACGTGCGATGCGCGTCGCGCGCCGCATCCGCACGGGGCAGGTCGACATCAACGGCGGTACGTGGAACGGCGCGGCGCCGTTCGGCGGCTTCAAGCAGTCGGGACACGGCCGCGAGAATGGCGTGTACGGGCTCGAAGAGTATCTCGAATACAAGTCGATGCAGCTGAAGCCGGCGAAGCCGGCCTGAACGCCGCTCGCGGCCCGAACCGGAAACGGCACGTTCGCGTGCCGTTTTTTTATTGACGGCCGTCAAGGTGCGCGGCGCTGGATCGTCGATCATCGCGGTTCCGATGTTCCGACGAGGTTTCAGATGACCGTACGCACTTCCTTTCCGCCGCTGACGATTCGCGGCCGCACCTTGCTGCCCGTCGTGCAGGGCGGCATGGGCGTCGGCATCTCCGCGCACCGGCTGGCGGGCAGCGTCGCGCGCGAGGGCGCGGTCGGTACGATCGCGAGCATCGACCTGCGCCACCATCATGCGGATCTGCTCGCGCGTTGCCGCGCGCAACCCGATCGCGCGACGCTCGAAGCGGCGAACCTCGACGCGCTCGCGCGCGAGATCCGTCTCGCGAAGACCTACAGCGAAGGGCGCGGGATGATCGCGGTCAACGTGATGAAGGCGGTGAGCGCGCATGCGGACTACGTGCGGGTCGCGTGCGACGAGGGCGCGGACGCGATCGTGATGGGCGCGGGCCTGCCGCTCGATCTGCCCGACCTCACGCAAGGGGACGACATCGCGCTGATCCCGATCCTGTCGGACAGCCGCGGGATCGCGCTGGTGCTGAAGAAATGGATGAAGAAGGGGCGCCTGCCCGATGCGATCGTGATCGAGCATCCGGCGCACGCGGGCGGGCACCTCGGCGTCACGCAGATCGACGACATGCACGACGGCCGTTTCGATTTCGCGCGCGTGCTCGACGAAACCGCGCAGGTGATGGCGTCGCTCGGTCTCGCCCGCGAAACGATCCCGCTGATCGTGGCCGGCGGGATCAACAGTCACGATACGGTGCGCGCGGCGTTCGCGGCCGGCGCGAACGGCGTGCAGGTCGGGACGCCGTTCGCGGTGACGGAAGAAGGCGATGCGCATCCGCAATTCAAGCGCGTGCTCGCCGAGGCGACGCCCGACGACATCGTCGAATTCGTCAGCGTGACGGGGCTGCCGGCACGCGCGGTGAAGACGCCCTGGCTCGATCGTTACCTGCGCAACGAGACGCGCATTCGCAACAAGCTCGGCGCGCTGAAGCAGCGCTGTCCGACCGCGCTCGAATGCCTGAGCGTATGCGGGCTGCGCGACGGCATCGAGAAATTCGGCCACTTCTGCATCGATACGCGGCTCGCGGCCGCGCTGCGCGGCGACGTCGCGAACGGACTGTTCTTCCGCGGCCGCGAAGCGTTGCCGTTCGGCCGCGCGATCCGCAGCGTGCGCGATCTGCTCGACCTGTTGCTGACGGGCAGTGCGACCGAGCCTGCGACAAACCGTCCTGCGTTTACGCTGGCTTGACGGATATCAAGATGACGAAAAGACCCTACAGGGAGAATGGAAACCATTCTTTGGGGGTCCGTACCATGCATGAAACGATTCGAACTTGTGTCACCGCAGCCGCCGTCGCGGCCGGCATCGTCGCGATGCCGTCGCTGTCGCATGCGGCGTCGCCGGGCGACGGCATCAACCAGGGCGACGTCCTGGTCCGGCTGCGCGCGATCAGCATCCAGCCGAACGAGCGCGCGAGCGATACGCTCGGCGCCATCAACACGGGCGTGAACAACGCGATCGTGCCCGAGCTCGACTTCACGTACATGATCCGCGACTACCTCGGCGTCGAGCTGATCCTCGGCACGTCGCGGCATCAACTGACGTCGAGCCTCGGCAATCTCGGCGGCGTGGGCGTGCTGCCGCCGACGCTGCTGCTGCAGTATCACTTCAACCATGCGGGCAAGGTGCGGCCGTACGTCGGCGCCGGGTTGAACTACACGTACTTCTACAACAACGGGCTCAACGTCGGCGGGCAGGGCGTATCGATCGACAAGAGCAGCTTCGGCCCCGCGTTGCAGTTCGGCGTGGACGTGCAGTTGACGAAGAAGGTGTTCATGAACGTCGACGTGAAGAAGATCTGGATGAGCACCGATGCGACGCTCGGCGACAAGGGCATCGGCACGCTGCACATCGATCCGCTGATCGTCGGCGTGGGCGTCGGGATGAAGTTCTAGACGCGACGGAAAAAGAACAGAGTTGGGGTTGGCGGCATGGCGGTCGGCATGCCGCTCTTTTTTTGCGCGGCCGATTTACAGCTTGTCGTACTGGAAGCGCATCGCGGTGCCTTCGCGCGTGATGCGCTCCCACACCGCGCGCTTTTCGTCGTCGCTCAGGAACACCCAGTTCGAGACTTCGCCGGCCGTGCGGCCGCAGCCCTTGCAGACTTCGTCGAAGAGCGTCGAGCACACGCCGATGCAGGGGCTGTCGGGGAGGTCGTGAAGATTGGAGGCCATCGGGAAGGTTCGCGCAGTTGAATCGTCAGCCGCCATTTTAATGCATCGCGGCGGCCCGGCCGGCCGCCGGCACCGGCGTGTTGTCCCGGCGCGGGAGCGGGACGGTTCGGGCGGGCGTCGGGCTCGCTCGCCGAGCGGGCGCACCCGGCATGCGAACGCAGGTTCGTCACCGTCCGTTTTTCCCGGTGGACAGCCGCCGATTACCCGATAGAATTCCCCCGGAACGCCCCGCCGCACGGGCGGCCCGAGCGGCCGGCAGCGGGAATCTGTTCCGTTTGCGCGACACCGGCATGATTTTTTTGTGACGGGGCGCGAATGATGGTAGTTTTCGGGGTTTTCGAGGGGCGGCGCGCCAGAATGCGCCGCCATGACGAAGCAGACGGCAGCCGGGCAATGCGTCCGGCCGGAGGGAGAACGGGATGAAAGCAAAGGTAGTGGGCCGGTTCGCGGCGCTCGCGCTGTGCGTGGGTGCATCGGCGGCAGCAGCGAAGGATACGCAGCTCAATGTCTACAACTGGTCGGACTACATTGCGAAGGACACGATCCCGAACTTCGAGAAGCAGGCGGGTGTCAAGGTCCGCTACGACAACTACGACAGCGACGACACGCTGCAGGCGAAGCTGCTGACGGGCAGCTCGGGCTACGACATCGTCGTGCCGACCAGCAACTACGCGGGCAAGCAGATCGCCGCCGGCATCTTCGCGCCGCTCGACAAGTCGAAGCTGCCGAACCTCAAGTACCTCGATCCGCAACTGATGGCGCTCGTCGCCGGCGCGGATCCGGGCAACAAGTACTCGGTGCCCTGGGCGTACGGCACGACCGGTCTCGCGTACAACCTGACGAAGGCGCAGCAGGCGCTCGGCAAGGTGCCGCTGGACAACTGGGACATCCTGTTCAAGCCGGAAAACCTCTCGAAGCTGAAGGCCTGCGGCGTGTCGGTGCTCGATGCGCCCGACCAGATGTTCGCGGCCACGCTGCACTACATCGGCAAGGATCCGATGAGCACGAACCCGGCCGACTACAAGGCCGCGATGGAAGTGCTGAAGAAGATCCGTCCGTACATCACGCAATTCAACTCGTCGGGTTACATCAACGACCTGGTCGGCGGCGACATCTGCTTCGCGTACGGCTGGTCGGGCGACGTCGTGATCGCGAAGCATCGCGCGATCGAGGCGAAGAAGCCGTACAAGATCGAGTACTACATTCCGAAGGGCGGCGCGCCGGTGTGGTTCGACGTGATGGCGATCCCGAAGGATGCGAAGAACAAGGAAGCCGCGCTGCAGTGGATCAACTACATCGAGGATCCGAAGGTGCACGCGGCGATCACCAACGCGGTGTACTACCCGAGCGCCAACGCCGAGGCACGCAAGTACGTGCGCCCCGACGTCGCGAACGACCCGGCGGTCTACCCGCCGGCCGACGTCGTGAAGACGCTGTTCCTGCTCAAGCCGCTGCCGCCTGAAATCCAGCGTCTGCAGACGCGTCTGTGGACCGAGCTGAAGTCGGGCCGCTGACACGAGCCGAAGTGAACCCGCAGTCATGAAGCCCCTGGTGCCCCCGGGGGCTTTGTTCGTCTAACGCAGGAGAGAAGCAGCACATCATGAATAGCCAGTCGGGCGCGCCGGTCGCGGGCGCGCCGTTCTCCGTTTCCTCCTCCGGCGCCGATGCGCGCGCCGAGAACTTTGTCCAGATCGTCGACGTCGTCAAGAAATTCGGCGACACCGAAGCCGTGCGCAGCGTCAATCTGACCGTGCGCCAGGGCGAGCTGTTCGCGCTGCTCGGCAGCTCGGGCTGCGGCAAGTCGACGTTGCTGCGGATGCTCGCGGGCCTCGAGACGGTCACGTCGGGCAAGATCCTGATCGACGGCGAGGACCTCGCGCAGATGCCGCCGTACAAGCGGCCCGTGAACATGATGTTCCAGTCGTATGCGCTGTTCCCGCACATGTCGGTCGAGTCGAACGTCGCGTTCGGGCTGAAGCAGGAAGGCACGCCGAAGGCCGAGCTGAAGGCGCGCGTCGCTTCCGCGCTCGAACTCGTGCAGATGGGCAAGTACGCGAAGCGCAAGCCGCACCAGCTGTCCGGCGGCCAGCAGCAGCGCGTCGCGCTCGCGCGTTCGCTGGTCAAGCGTCCGAAACTGCTGCTGCTCGACGAGCCGATGTCCGCGCTCGACAAGCAGATTCGCCAGCGCACGCAGATCGAGCTCGTCAACATCCTGAACAAGGTCGGCGTCACCTGCATCATGGTCACGCACGACCAGGAAGAGGCGATGACGATGGCGAACCGCATCGCGGTGATGAGCGAAGGCCAGATCGTGCAGATCGGCTCGCCGAACGAGGTGTACGAATACCCGAACAGCCGCTTCTCGGCCGAATTCATCGGCTCGACGAACCTGTTCGACGGCGTGACCGTCGAGGACGAACCCGATCACGTGTACATCGAATCGCCGGAACTGCCGAGCCGGCTGTACGTGAGCCACGGAATCTCGGGCCCGCTCGGGATGCCGGTCACGGTGTCGGTGCGCCCCGAGCGGATCGCGCTCACGCGCAAGCCGCCCGAAGGCGCGTTCAACTGGGCGCGCGGCAGGATCAGCAACGTCGCGTACATGGGCGGCTATTCGCTGTATCACGTCAAGCTCGACGCGGGCAAGACGGTGATCGCGAACGTGTCGAGCCTCGCGATTTCCGAGCTCGACACGCCGTCGCTCGGCGACGAGATCTACGTGCGCTGGAGCGCGACCGCCGGCGTGGTGCTGACGTCATGAATGCGTTCAAGTCCCTGCTGGAGTGGCCGGTGCGGCGCTTCAACCTGACGGGCGCCACGGCGGTCGTCGCCGGGCCGTTCACGTGGCTCGTGCTGTTCTTCCTCGTGCCGTTCGTGCTGGTCGTGAAGATCAGTTTCGCGGAGCTGCAGCTCGGCATCCCGCCGTATACGGAGCTCGCGTCGTACGCGGACGGCGTCGTGCACATCGCGCTGAACCTGTCGCACTACGCGTTCCTGTTCACGGACAGCCTGTATTTCGCGACCTACGTGAACTCGGTATGGGTCGCCGCGATCACGACGTTGCTGTGTCTGCTGCTCGGTTATCCGATGGCGTACTACATCGCGCGTTCGAACCCGGCCACCCGCAACCTGCTGATGATGGGCGTGATGCTGCCGTTCTGGACGTCGTTCCTGATCCGCGTGTACGCATGGATCGGGATCCTGAAGAACAACGGGCTGCTGAACAACTTCCTGATGTGGATCGGGCTCACCCATACGCCGATCGAGCTGTACCGGACGAACTACGCGGTGTACATCGGGATGGTGTATTCGTACCTGCCGTTCCTCGTGATGCCGCTCTACGCGCACCTCGTGAAGATGGACCTGCGCCTGCTCGAGGCTGCGTACGACCTCGGCGCGAAGCCGTGGAAGGCATTCGTGCAGATCACGCTGCCGCTGTCGAAGAACGGGATCATCGCGGGCTGCCTGCTGGTGTTCATCCCGGCGGTCGGCGAATACGTGATTCCGGAGCTGCTCGGCGGCGCGAATACGCTGATGATCGGCCGCGTGATGTGGAACGAGTTCTTCAACAACGCGGACTGGCCGATGGCATCGGCCGTGACGTGTGCGATGGTGTTGCTGCTGCTCGTGCCGATGGCGATGTTCCAGCACTTCCAGGCGAAGGAACAGGGAGGCCGCCGATGAAGCCGAACCGCTATCTGCAGTTCGCGGCGCTGTTCGTCGGCTTCGCGTTCCTGTACATCCCGATCATCAGCCTGATCGTCTATTCGTTCAACGAGTCGAAGCTCGTCACCGTGTGGTCGGGTTTTTCGTTCCGCTGGTACGCGGCGCTCGTCGAGGACGACGAACTGCTGACGGCCGCGTGGCTGTCGCTGAAGATCGGCGTGCTGACCGCGTTCGCGTCGGTGTTCATCGGCACGTGGGCCGGCTTCGTGCTCGCGCGGATGGGGCGCTTTCGCGGCTTCGCGCTGTTCAGCGGGATGATCAACGCACCGCTCGTGATTCCCGAGGTGATCCAGGGGATCTCGTTGCTGCTGCTGTTCATCGAACTGGCGAAGTGGATCGGCTGGCCGGCCGAGCGCGGCGTGTTCACGATCTGGCTCGGCCACGTGATGCTGTGCATCTCGTACGTCGCGATCATCGTGCAGTCGCGCGTGCGCGAGTTGAATCCGTCGCTGGAAGAAGCCGCGCTCGATCTCGGCGCGACGCCGCTGAAGGTGTTCTTCACGATCACGCTGCCGCTGATCTCGCAGGCGCTGATCGCGGGCTGGCTGCTGTCGTTCACGCTGTCGATCGACGATCTCGTGCTGTCGGCGTTCCTGTCGGGCCCCGGCTCGACGACGCTGCCGCTCGTCGTGTTCTCGCGTGTGCGTCTCGGCCTGAATCCGGAAATGAACGCGCTCGCGACGCTGTTCATCGTCGCGGTGACGGCCGGCGTCGTGATCGCGAACTTCGTGATGCTGCGTCAGGAACGCAAGCGGCTGGCGGGGTTCGCGGCCTGACACGCCGGTTGCGGCCGTCATGAAAAACGCCCGGTGCCGACGACGAGTCGGGCCGGGCGTTTCGTTTTGGCGGTGCGTGACGATCGCCGGCCCGTCGCCGGCGTTCACGCGCCGAACGCCGCCTTCGCCAGCAGCCCCAGCGCGACGCACACGAGCACGGCCGCGAAGCCGGCCTGCACGTGCCGCGCGGCGAGATGGCGCGACGCGCCGCGGCCGGCGGCCATGCCGAGCGCGGTCGCGACGGTGAACCACAGCGTCACGTCGAGCGGCGCGCGCGTGCCCGACACGAGCGTCGCGAGCACGCCGCCGGTGCCGACCAGCGCGATCACCATCAGCGACGTCGCGACCACCCCATGCATCGACACGTTCGTGAACTTGCGCAGCATCGGCACGATCACGAAGCCGCCGCCGACGCCGAGCAATCCCGTCATCAGGCCCGTGACCGCGCCGGTCGACGCCAACGCGATGCCGACGGGCCACGACCACACGAGCCGGCCCGTATCGGGATTCACGCGGCCGACGCACAGCGGCGACGCGTCCGCATCGGCCGCCTGCCGCCGCAGCGCCTGTCGCAGCAGGCGGCCGGCGACGACCAGCATCGTCAGCGCGAACAGCGTGAGCAGCAGGCGCTGCGGCAGCACGTGCGCGAGCCGCACGCCGAGCGTGGTCAGCGGCACGCCGGCCACGGCCATCAGCAGCGCCGCGCGATAGCGCACGAGCCCGCGGCGGAAGCCTTCGAGCGCGCCGAGCGCGGCGCTGCCCGCTACCGCGACGAGTGCGACGGGGGTGGCCTGCTGCATCGGCCAGCTCATCCCGACGACGAGCGCGGGCACCGCGAGAATGCCGCCGCCGGCGCCGGTCAGGCCGAGCACGGCGCCGACGAAGCCGCCCAGTACGAGGGAAATCAGCATGGCGTCATCGCGCTCCAGTCAACGTGCGATCGCGGGCTTCGCGAGCCATTCGCGGCCCTTGAGCATCGCCTTCCAGTAGAGCGGCGGCAGCACGCGCTCCTTGAGCAGCCACGCGAGCCGCGACGGCCGCTTGCCGTCGATCAGCCAGGCGGGGAAGGTCGGGGCGACCTTGCCGCCGTACAGGAATTCGGCGAGCACGATCTTGCCGCGCTCGACGGTGAGCGGGCACGAGCCGTAGCCGTCGTACGAGGCGTCGCCCTGTGCGCGGCCGAGCGACGCGAGCAGGTTGTGCGCCACGACGGGCGCCTGCTTGCGGGCGGCCGCGGCCGTTTTCGCATTGGTCGTGTTGGTGACGTCGCCGAGCGCGTAGATGTCCGGAAACTGCTTGTGCCGCAGCGTCGCCGGATCGACGTCGATCCAGCCGGCCGCGTCGGCGAGCGGGCTCGCGCGCACGAAGTCGGGCGCCGTCTGCGGCGGCACGACGTGGATCATGTCGAACGAACGCTCGACGGTTTCCTTGCCGCCGTCCGGCAGCGCGCGCGAGAACGTCGCACGGCGCGCGGGCCCGTCGATCGCGACGAGGTTGTGGCCGAACGACAGCGCGATGTCGTAGCTTTTCACGTACTCCATCAGCGCGGGCACGTAATCGGGGACGCCGAACAGCGCGCCGCCCGCATTCAGGAATTCGACGTTCGCGGCGTCGAGGCGCCCCGTGCGCCGCCAGTGGTCGCACGACAGGTACATCGCCTTTTGCGGCGCGCCCGCGCACTTGATCGGCATCGGCGGCTGCGTGAAGAGCGCGCGGCCGCCGCGGAACGCGCGCACGAGTTCCCACGTGTACGGCGCGAGATCGTAGCGGTAGTTCGACGTGACGCCGTTGCGGCCGAGCGTGCCGGCGAGGCCGTCGATCGCGTGCCAGTCGAGCTTGAGCCCCGGGCACACGACGAGCTTGCGATAACCGATGCGTCGGCAGCCGTCGAGCACGATCGCGTGCGCGTCGGGCTCGAAGCCCGCGACGGCGGCCCGGATCCGCTGCACGCCGTGCGGCAGCACGTCGGTCATCGGCCGCGCGGTGGTGCCGGGCTGGAACACGCCCGCGCCGACTATCGTCCAGCCGGGCTGGTAATAATGGACGTCGGCGGGATCGATCACCGCGATGTCGAGCGATGCGTCGCGCGCGAGCAGGCTCGACGCGACCGCGATGCCGGCCGCACCGGCGCCGACGATCACGATGTCGTGCCGCGCGTCCACGGCGGGCGCCGCCTGGCGGTCGCCCTGCGCGATACGCGATGCGAGCGCGCTCAGGTCGTAGCCGGCCGCGCCGGCGGTGGCGACGAGGTCGTCCAGCGGGCGCAGCCGCGCCTGCGACAGCGCCCACAGCGCGGCCGAACGCGTGCCGCTGCGGCAGTAGGCGAGCACGGGGCCTTCGAGCGACGCGACGAGCGCGCCGAATTGCGCGGCCTGGTCGTCGGTGACCTTGCCGGTATCGACCGGCAGGTAATGCACGTCGATGCCGAGCGGCGCGGCGGCCGCGCGGATCTCGGTGACGGTCGGCTGGTCGGCGCCTTCTCCGTCGGGCCGGTTGCAGATGATCGCGCGGATGCCCGCCGCGTGAAGCGCGGGCAGGTCGGCCGCCGCGATCTGCGGCGAGACCGACAGCGCGTCGGTCAGCTTGCGGATGGTCATGTCGGGTTCTCCGGATGGGGCGGGGCGCGCGGCTCAGATCGCGTCGAGCGGGATCTTCAGGTAGCGCACGCCGTTGTTCTCGGGTTCGGGCAGGTGGCCGGCGCGCATGTTGACCTGCACGGACGGCAGCATCAGCACGGGCATGTCGAGCGTCGCGTCGCGCGCGGTGCGCATCGCGACGAAATCGTCCTCGCTCACGCCGTCCTTCACGTGCACGTTCGCGCGGCGCTGCTCGGCGACGGTCGTCACGAACTGCACGTCGCGGCCGCCCGGCTGGTAGTCGTGGCACAGGTACAGGCGCGTGTCGGCAGGCAGCGCGAGCACGCGCGCGATCGAGCGGTACAGCGTGCGCGCGTCGCCGCCCGGGAAATCACAGCGGGCCGTGCCGTAGTCGGGCATGAACAGCGTGTCGCCGACGAACGCCGCGCGCTGCGTCGCGTCGGCCACGCAGTAGGTCATGCACGCGGGCGTGTGGCCCGGCGTGTGCAGCGCGCGGATCGTCAATGCGCCGAGCGCGAGCGTGTCGCCGTCGTCGACGAGCCGGTCGAACTGACGGCCGTCTTCCGCGAAGCCGGGGCCCGCGTTGAACAGCGTGCCGAACACGTGCTGCACGCGGCGCACGTGCGAGCCGATCGCGATCCGGCCGCCGACCTGCGTTTTCAGGTACGGTGCGGCCGACAGGTGGTCGGCGTGCACGTGCGTCTCCAGCAGCCAGTGCACGGTCGCGCCGAGTTCGGCGACGCGCGCGATCAGCCGGTCGGCGCTGGCGGTGCGCGTGCGGCCGGATTTCGGGTCGTAGTCGAGCACGCTGTCGATCAGCGCGCACGCGCGGCTCGCCGTCTCGAGCAGGAGATAGCTCACGGTGTGGGTCGCCGGGTCGAAAAAGCCTTCGACCGACAGGGCGGGGGCATTGCTCACGGGGTGTCCTCGATCGGGTTCTTCATCTGCAATCGCGATCTTTATTTCAAGAAGCGTGCCAGCCTGCGGCGCGGCACCGACCGATACGCCAGGGACTTGATTCGGCTCGGGTTTTCGGTGCGCGGGCGGCCCCATGAGGACGGCGGCGACATCCGGTGGCGAACGAGAACTGCCACGACTGGCAGTGTCGTGGCAGAATTGGCAGTCAGCCTGGCAGTCCGTCCGGGCGCCCCTTCGCCGAGCGAGCCTCCGCATGAATCCGCACGACACCATTCCGATCGTCCCCGCACCGCGCCGCGACGCGATGCCCGACGTACGCGCGCTCGTCGCGTATCTCGAGCAGGACCCGCAGCCGATGATCGTGGTCGACCCCGACTACCGCATCCTCGCGGCGAACGATGCGTACCGGCGCCAGTTCGGTGTGGCCGGCGTCGAGCATGTGGGCCGGCACTGTTTCCAGGTCTCGCATCACTACGACGTGCCGTGCGACCAGGCCGGCGAGCATTGCCCGATGAAGCAGGCGCTCGAATCGCGCGGGCTGAACCGCGTGCTGCACATCCACCACACGCCGCGCGGCCCCGAGCATGTCGACGTCGAGCTGCGGCCGATCTTCGATGCGGACGGCAACGTGATCGCGTATGTCGAGCGGCTGACGACGGTGCGCAGTGCGTCCGCGCAGCCGAGCGCGGAAGGGCTCGTCGGCGGCGCCGACGCGTTCAACGCGGCGCTCGGCGCGCTGCAGCGCGTCGCGCCGTCGACGTTGCCGGTGCTGCTGCTCGGCGAATCGGGCACCGGCAAGGAGCTGTTCGCCCGCGCGCTGCACGAAGCGAGCGATCGCGCGATGGGGCCGTTCGTCGTCGTCGATTGCTCGGGGATCGCCGAGACGCTGTTCGAGAGCGAACTGTTCGGCTACGAGAAGGGCGCGTTCACGGGCGCGAACCAGCGCAAGCCGGGCCTCGTCGAAACCGCGCAGGGCGGCACGCTGTTTCTCGACGAGATCGGCGACGTGCCGCTGCCGATGCAGGTGAAGCTGCTGCGGTTGATCGAATCGGGCACGTTCCGGCGTGTCGGCGGCGTCGAGGCGCTGCGCGCCGATTTTCGGCTCGTCGCGGCCACGCACAAGCCGCTGCGCGAGATGATCGACGACGGCCGGTTCCGGCAGGACCTTTACTACCGGATCAACGCGTTCCCGATTCCGCTGCCGGCGTTGCGCGAGCGGCGCGGCGACATCGCGCTGCTGGCCGAATCGATCCTGCGGCGGATCGCGAACGCGCGCGGCAACGCGGGCGACGCGAATGCCCGACCGTTCGCGGCCCGACCGTTCGTGCTGACCGAGCGCGCGCGGGCGTGCCTCGACGCGTATGCGTGGCCCGGCAACATCCGCGAGCTGCGCAACGTGCTCGAACGCGCGTGCCTGTTCGCGGACGACGGGACGATTCGCGTCGAACATCTGCCGGCCGAGCTCGTCGCGGCAGCGGCGGCGCCGCACGCGCAGGCGGTGGCCGCGCGCGGCGTGTCCGATGCGGAGCTGGTCCGTATCGCGCGCGCGTTCGACGGCACGCGCAAGGCGCTGGCCGAGCAGCTCGGATTGAGCGAACGGACGCTGTACCGGCGGATGAAGGCGCTCGGCCTCGGCTCGCGCGAGCGCTGAACGGGCATGTCGCGCGCGGCTGGCGGCGGCACGTGGCTTTGCCGATAATGGCGCTTCCGATTCCAGCGCGCCCGCCATCGCCGATGAAAAAACCTGCCCTCTCGCGTTGCCTGTTGCTCACCTTCGCGGCGCTGGCCAGCCCGGCGCACGCCGCCGACTACACGTGGACCGATGCGGCCGGCGCACACGCGGTGACGCTCGCCAGAACCGCGTCCGGCGACGACGTCGAACTCAAGGTGTCCGCGACGCTCGACGGCCACCCCGACTGGACGGTGCGCGACTATGTGAAAGCCTGCCCGGTCGACGTGATCCTCGACGTCGTACCGAAGTCGATCGAAATGCGCGATCTGATCGGCAACGGCCGCAAGCAGTTCCTGTTCGCGTACAAGATCGGTTGCCGCGGCGACGTGAGCGCCGATCAGGTCAAGTACTTCCTGATCGACGCCGGCACGAAATACGTGCTGCGCGGCGAGGAAACCGTCACGGTCAACGGCAAGTTCGTCGACGGCGGCGCGGCGCCCGTACCGAATGCGGACCTGAAGGCGCAGCCCGCGTTTCTGCGCTACATGACGAAGCGCTGGCGCGGGATCAGCGGGCGCAACGACTAGGCCGGCGCCCGGGCGGCGCGTGCGAGAAGGGCCGATCGATGCTGGATACCGGCTGCCGATGGTGAAACTGGCGGCACGCGGGAAACCCGCTTGCCGCCCGCCCGTCATGCGATCAGCGCACGGGCGCCAGTTGCGCCATCGCCTCGCGCACGAAACCGATCAGCGTCTCGTCGGTCCACGAATCCTTCGTCAGCGCCGGCTCGTTCATCAGCGCCGCGCGGAATTTCGCGTGCGTGGCCGGATCATGGCCCGCGTAGCTGCAGAACAGCTCGAGCCAGCGCTGCGCGAGCACGCGGCCTTGCGGCGAATCGGGCTGGATGCCCGAATCGATCGCGTCGCGCACGTCGGCCATCAGTTGCGGCCATTCCATCGCGCGTTCGCCGTAGTGCGCCCGCATGAAGCGGATCTCGTCCGGCGCGAGGTACTGCTCGAACAGCCGCATCTTCGTTTCCGATGAAGCACGCAGCACATAGTCGCGCAACGCGGTCGAAATGCCGATCTTCGACTGCATCGACGGTTCGTGCTCGTGCATCAGGTTCAGCTTCGCCAGCAAGCGCGGATCGTTGTTCGTGTCGCGTACCAGCAGCGCCATCCAGCGCGCGGCGAGCGCACGGACGCGCTCGTCTTCGGCGGGCACGCCCGCGTCGTGCAGCGCGCGGACCTCGTCGACGAGCGTGGTCCATTCCGCGTCGCCGGCCTGGCTCTTCTGGTACATCGGCAGGCGAGCGAGTTCTTCCTCGGAGAAATATTTGTCGTACACGGTCATCAACTCCAGTGTGGTGAGCCAATCGGCCAGTTCCGGCTCGGTGCCCGCCGCGAGCTGCGCATGCAGGCTCGCGAGCCGCTCGCGCAGCTGCGCGGTTTGCGCGAGCTGGCGGTCGAGCGACGCGATCTGTCTGGCGACGAGATCGACGAGCGGGGTACCGGGCTGGTTCAGGTATTCGCCGATTTCGGCGAGCGACAGTCCGAAGCGACGCAGGGCCTGGATCTGGTGAAGCCGGGCGATATCGTCGCGGTCGTACAGCCGGTAGCCGTTGTCGGCGCGCGCCGAAGGCGTCAGCAGACCGATTGCGTGATAGTGATGAAGCGTGCGGACGGTCAGCCCGGTGCGTTTCGCCAGTTCTCCCACTTTCAGCCGCATTCGTTCCTCCGTTCGGTGCGCACACTGGAGTCTCGAACGTTACGCTACGTGAGGGTCAAGCGGAAGATCGGCGATCGGACGGGCGTTGCGGGAGGCCGCACGCGCGTCCGATCGAAGGAGGCTTATTGCGTCGAAGGGGCGGACTCGGGCGTGGCGGCGGCGCGCGCGTCCTTGCCGGCAGCGCCGGCGGTTTTACCGGACTTGTCGCCGTTGTCGGCCGGCGGTGTGCCCATCGCCTGGTAAAGCCGTGCGGTATCCGCGAACCGTGCGCCGGTCGCGCGAATCTCGTCGAGCCGCGCATTGCGGTACTGCAACTCGCTCGCGCGCGCGGCCGACGGCGGCAGCGCGCCGAGCCGCACGCGGGCGGCCGCGTCGTCGTATGCGCCACGCGCGGACAGCGCGGCGCGCGACGACGCATCGAGCGCCTCTGCGTCGTGCTCGAGCGCCGCGAGCGAATCGGCGACGTTCTGGAACGCGCCGAGTACCGCCTGCTTGTACTGGTCGACCGCGGCCTCGTAGGTCGCCTTCGCCGCGCGGCGCTGGGCGAGCAGCGCGCCGCCGTGGAAGATCGGCTGGCTCAGCGACGCGCCGACGTTCCAGATCGCGCCGGCGCCCGACAGCATCGTCGGCCAGCTGAAGCCGCCTTTGCCCATCGCCGCCGACAGCGACAGTTGCGGAAACATCTGCGCGGTCGCGAGGCCCACTTCGGCGGCGGCGGCCTTCAGCCCCGCGTCGGCGGCCTGGATGTCCGGGCGGCTTTGCAGCAGGTCCGACGGCACGACGACGGGCACCTGCTCGGGCAGGTGCAGATCGGTGAGCGCGAGATCGGCCGGCGGCCGGTCGGGCGTGCGGCCGACCAGCACCGCGAGCGCATGGCGCGCCGAGTCGCGCTGCTGGCGCAGCGCGGGCAGGCTCGCCGCGAACGTGTCGGCGCTTTGCCGCGCATTCAGCGCGTCGCCGCGCGATGCCGAACCGAGCGCATGGCGGCGCTCGGCGTCGTGCGCCTGGTCGTTCGCGAGCGCGACGAGCCGCTCGGTCGTCTCGATCTGCGCATTGAGCACCGACACGGTGATCGACGCGGTCACGATGTTCGCGGCCAGCGCGCGCCGCGCGGATTCGAGCTGGAATGCGCTGACGTCGACGCGTTTCGCGAGCGCGCGGTTCGCGAAGCGCGACACGCCGAACAGGTCGACCGTGTAGCTCGCCTGCAGTTGCCCGACGAACGTGTCGTACAGCAGCGTCGGCGCGCCGAGCGCGGGAATCGGTACGCCGAGCGCGCGCTGGCGCGTGGCCTGACCGACCGCGTCGATCGACGGCAGCATCGAACTGCCGATCTGCCCGCGCAGCTGTTCGCGCGCGGCATCCAGCGAATGCGACGCCGCACTCAGCGTCGGGCTGTTGTGCAGCCCTTCGTCGACGAGCGCGTTCAGCGCATCGGACCGGTACTGCTTCCACCAGTCCGGCACCGGCTGCGCGCCGACCTCGAACTGCTGCGCGACGCCTTGCGCGGACACGGTCTGCTCGACTTGCGGCGCGGCGCCGTAATGCGCGGGCGACGGCATCGCGGGCGGCTCGCCGCTCGGCGCGAACCATGCGCAGCCCGCGAGCGGGCCGGCGACGCTCGCGATCGCGAGCGCCCGCACGGCTTTCGTTTTCAGGGTCATCGATCGATCCATGGTCAGGCTCCCGACGCCGCGGCCGGCGTGCTGCCGCCTGGCGGCGGACCGTCCTGCGGGTCGCGTTCGTCGCGCTTCACGCGGAACCACGTCGCGTACAGCGCAGGCAGATAGAACAGCGTCAGCACGGTTGCGCTCGTGATGCCGCCCATCAGCGCGGTCGCCATCGGCCCGAAGAAGTTCGAGCGCAACAGCGGGATCAGCGCGAGCACGGCGGCCGCGGCCGTCAGCGTGATCGGCCGGAAACGCCGCACGGTCGCGCCGATGATCGCGTCGATGCGGCCGTGACCGACCGCGATGTCCTGCTCGATCTGATCGACCAGGATCACCGAGTTGCGCATGATGATCCCGAACATCGCGATCACGCCGAGCGTCGCGACGAAGCCGAACGGCTGGCCGAACAGCAGCAGCGTCGCGACCACGCCGATCAGCCCGAGCGGTGCGGTCAGCACGACCATCAGCACGCGCGAGAAGCTCTGCAGCTGGATCATCAGCAGCGTGAACACGGCGATCGCCATCAGCGGCATCTGCGCGTTGATCGACGTCTGCGCCTTCGCGCTTTCCTCGACCGAACCGCCGATGTTGATCTGATAGCCGACCGGCAACTGCGCGCGCAGCGCGTTCAGCTTCGCGTCGACCGCATGCGTGACGTCGATGCCCTGTGCGCCGGCGCGCACGTCCGACTGCACGGTGATGGTCGGCTGGCGGTCGCGTTCCCACACGACGCCGTATTCGAGCGTCGGCGTGAAGCGGCCGAGCGAGCCGAGCGGCACGGGGCCGTTCGGCGTCGGCAGCGCGAGGCCCGCGAGTTTCGCCGGATCGACGCGGTCGGCCTGCGGCGCGCGCAGGTCGACGGCGATCAGCTTGTCGCGTTCGCGATACTGCGTGACGGTCGTGCCGGACAGCGTCATCGCGAGGAAGCTCGACACGTCCTGCGACGTGACGTTCAGCTCGCGTGCCTTCTTCTGGTCGAGCTCGAAGCGCACCGAGCGTTCCGCCGGCTCGTCCCAGTCGAACTGTACGTTGACCGTGCGCGCATCGCCGCGCATCGTCGCCGCGACCTTCTCGGCGATCGAGCGGACCGTCGCGATACTGTCGCCGCTCACGCGGAACTGCACCGGATAGCCGACCGGCGGCCCGTTCTCGAGCCGCGACAGCCGCCAGCGCACGGCAGGAAACTTGTCGCGCAGCGTGGTTTCGAGCCAGATCGCGAGCTTCTCGCGATCCTCGACCGATTTCGCGGTGATCACGAACTGCGCGAAGTTCGGCAGTTGCAGCTGCTGGTCGAGCGGCAGGTAGAAGCGCGGCGCGCCGCTGCCGACGAAGTTCACCGAATGATCGATCTCGGGACGCTTGTCGATCGCTTTCTCGAGACGCTCGGTCTCGCGCAGCGTCGCCGCGAACGACGCGCCTTCGGGCAACCGCAGGTCGACCAGCAGCTCGGGCCGGTCGGAGCTCGGGAAGAACTGCTGCGGCACCAGCGAGAAGCCCATCATCGCCACGACGAAGAGGACGCCCGTGATCAGCAGCACGACGAAGCGCCGCTCGATGCACCAGTCGATCCAGCCGCGCAGCCGCCGGTAGAAGCGGGTGTCGTAGATGTCGTGCTCGTGATCGTCGGGCAGATGCGCTTCGTGTGCGTGCCGCTTGCGCTCGGGCAGCATGTGGAAGCCCAGCAGCGGGATCAGCACGACGGCGGCGAACCACGACGCGATCAGCGCGATCGCCGACACCTCGAAGATCGAGCGCGTGTATTCGCCGGTACTCGATTTCGCGAGTGCGATCGGCAGGAAGCCCGATACCGTGACGAGCGTGCCCGTCAGCATCGGGAATGCGGTGCTGGTGTACGCGAACGCGGCGGCGCGCGCGCGGCTGTAGCCCTGTTCGAGCTTCACGGCCATCATCTCGACCGCGATGATCGCGTCGTCGACGAGCAGCCCGAGCGCGAGCACGAGCGTGCCGAGCGACACCTTGTGCAACCCGATGTCGAACATGTACATGAAGAGCGCGGTGACCGCGAGCACGACCGGAATCGAGATCACGACGACCATCCCGGTGCGCAGGCCAAGCGACACGAGGCTCACGACCAGCACGATCGCGATGGCTTCGGCGACGGCTTCGAGGAAGTCGTCGACCGAATGCGAGACCGCGTGCGGCATGCTCGACACCAGCGTCAGCTTGAGGCCGGCCGGCAGTTGCGCCTGCAGATCCTTCGATTCGGCGTCGAGCGCCTTGCCGAGCCGGATCACGTCGCCGCCCGGCTGCATCGTGACGCCGATGCCGAGCACGGCCTTCCCGTTGCTCCGCATTTGCGTGACGGCCGGATCGTCGTAGCCGCGCCTGACCGTGGCGAGATCGCCGAGCCGGAACGTGCGGCCGTTGATGCGCAGCAGCGTATCGGCGATCGCGCCGACGTTGTCGAACTGGCCGCTCGGCCGCACGAACACGCGATCGTCGGCGGTCGTCAGCACGCCGGCCGACGAAATGTCGTTCTGCGCGTTGATCGCCTGCCCGAGCTGCTGCGGCGAGATGCCGAGGCGCGTGAGCTGCGCATTGTTGACCTCGATGAAGATCCGCTGGTCGGGGTCGCCGAAATAGTCGACCTTGCCGACGCCCGGTACGCGCAGCAGCACGGTGCGCAATTGATCCGCGTAGTCGTGCAGTTGCGCGGGCGTGAAGCCGTCGCCCTCTAGCGTCCAGATGTTGGTGTAGACGTCGCCGAATTCGTCGTTGAAGAACGGGCCCTGCACGCCGGGCGGCAGCGTATAGCCGATGTCGCCCACTTTCTTGCGGATCTGGTACCAGGTCTCGGGCACGTCCTTCACCGGCGCCGAATCCTTCATCGTGAAGAAGATCAGCGATTCGCCGGGGCGCGAATAGCTGCGCAGGAAGTCGATGGCGGGAGTTTCCTGCAGCTTGCGGCCGATCCGGTCGGTCACCTGTTCCTGTACCTGCCGCGCGCTCGCGCCGGGCCAGAAGGTACGGATCACCATCACGCGGAACGTGAACGGCGGGTCTTCGGATTGCGCGAGCCGCGTGTACGCGAGGATGCCCGCGAGCGTCGCGAGCGCGATCAGGTAGACGACCAGCGCCTGGTGGCGCAGCGCCCATGCGGATAGGTTGAACCGGCCTTCTTCGTGGGAGACGCTCACGATGCGAAGTCCTCCGGATGCAGCGGCGCGATCGCGCGCACCTTCTCGCCCGCGCTGACCGTATGCACGCCCTGCAGCACGACGCGCTCGCCCGGCTGCAGCCCGTGCGACACCGTCACGGTGCGCTCGTTGAAGCGCGCGACGTCGACGCGGCGCAGTTCGAGCGTGTCGTCCTTCGTGCGCACGACCCATACGGCCGGTTGCGCGCCGTCGTGGAACAGCGCGGTCGCAGGCAGCGTGATCGGCTGCGTGTCGCCGGCGGCCGGCGCGCCGTCGAACGCGACGTCCGCGGTCATCCCGAGCCGGATCGCCGGATCGGGCGCGCCGAGCGTGAGCTTCACGCGGTAGGTGCGGCTTTGCGGATCGGCGGCCGGCGCGATTTCGCGCACCTTCGCGGCGAACCGGCGGCCCGGCAGCGACGGCAGCGTGACGGTGGCCGCATGACCGGGCGCGAGCGATGCGAGCGCGGCCTCGGGCACGTCGCTGACCACGTCGACGTCGCCCGACCACGCGAGCTGGTAGACCGGCTGGCCGGCCGACACGTTCTGGCCCGTATCGGCCTGCTCGGCGGTGATGGTGCCCGCATGATCGGCGACGAGCGTCGCGTAGCGGAGCTGGTTCTTCGCGAGCGCGAGTTGCTGCTGCGCCTGGTCGCGCTGCGCGAGCGCCGACGTGTAGCTGTTCTGGGTCTGTTCGAGCTGCGCGGTCGCGATCAGGTTTTCGCGGGCCTGCGCGCGATCGCGGTCGAGCTGCTGTTTCGCGAACGCGAGGCTGTGCGTCGCGGCATCGAGTTGCGCCTGCGCGCTCGCGGCGTTCTTCTCGACGTCGGACGGATCGAGCAGCGCGACGACCTGGCCGACCTTCACCGTATCGCCGAGCCGCACCCGGCGCTCGATGATCTTGCCGGCGATGCGGAACGACAGCGGGGTGGCGTAGCGCGGCTGGATGTCGCCGGGCAGCGTGCGCGCGGCCGCGAGGCTGTCGGCCCGTGCGGGCAGCGCGACGACGGGGCGCGGGGCGGGCGGCGCGGATTCTTTCGGATGACAGGCGGCAAGGACGAGCGCGGCGCCGATCAGCAGCGCGGCGCGGGAACCGGAGCGATTCACGAAACCCCCAGGTGAGGTGGAGCGGAACGAAGCCGGCAAGCGCGGCGGGCGCTTGCCCCAAGCGGCGCCGGTACCGGCGCACACGGACAGACGGACGACATCTTCGGAAACTGTGGCGAATTCTAATACACACCTGTATCTGAATGCAAAGATGAATCCGAAGGGGAGGGGATGCTAGACTGCGCGTCATGAAACCACAGCGCTTAACTCGCGAGCAGAGCAGGGACCAGACGCGCGAACGTCTGCTGAAAGCCGCGCATCGAATTTTTCTGAAGAAAGGCTATGTGGCCGCGAGCGTCGAGGACATCGCGGCGGCGGCCGGCTATACGCGCGGTGCGTTCTACTCGAATTTCCGCAGTAAGTCCGATCTGCTGCTGGCATTGCTGGAGCGCGATCACGCAGAGGTGGAGGCCGACCTCGAGGCGATTTTCGAAGGCGGCGGCACGCGCGAGCAGATGGAATCGATGGCGCTCGCGTATTACCGGACGCTGTTTCGCGACGACGAATACTCGCTGCTGTGGGGCGAGGCGAAACTGCAGGCCGCGCGCGACGCGAAGTTCCGCGTGCGCTTCAACCAGTTCCTGCACGGCAAGCGCGTGCAGATGGCCGAATTCATCGAGCGCTTCTCCGAGCGGGCCGGCACGCCGCTGCTGTTGCCGGCCGATACGCTCGCGTTCGGGCTGATGTGCCTGTGCGACGGCGTGCAGTCGTACTACACGGCCGATCCGCAGCACGTGTCGGCCGACTCGGCCGAAGCGGTGCTCGGGGGGTTCTTCGCGCGGGTCGTGCTGGGGCGTGCGCCGGACTGACGGCCGGCGCACGCGTTTCCTTCGTCGCTGCGCTGCGTTCAGCGTGCATCGCCGGGCGGTACGCGCAGCATGCGGGCCAGCGACGCCGCATAGTCGTGCGCCCGGTCCGAGATCGGCGACCGGACGACCGGGTGCGGATGCCCGAATGCTTCGACGAAGGTGTCGACGTGCGGAACGAGGCGCGCGCACAACGCGTCGGTTGCCGCATCGAGTTGCCGGTAGCCTGACGGGTCCAGCACGCCTTCGCTGATCAGCCAGCCGCCGTGCCGCTGCGCACGATCGAGCGCGAACAGCGCAGCGAGATCCCGCAGCAAGGCGCGCGCCGGCTCGCTCGCGACCGCATCGGCCGCGGCCAGCGCGGCATCCAGCGCGAGATTCAATCCGTATGCCTCCGCCGCATCGCGCGCACTCGGCAACAGCGGATTCCAGACGTCCAGCGAATCGACACCGCTTGCCGTCCGGTCGTCGACCTGATCGGCGAGCGAGCGGATCAGTCGGCGTTCGCGCGCCCGCAGTGCGGCGATTGCATCGCGCGCTGCCTCGGGCCAGTTGCTTCCGGCTTCATCCGGTCCGGCCGACGCGGCAGGCGCCGCTGCGAGCGTGCGCGCCGTGTCGAGCAGAATCAGGAAGTTGTTGCCGCCCGCATCGTTGAACACGTGGCCGAGCCCCTGATAGTCGAGATACCGGTTGACGAGAAGATCGCCGGCCACCCCGCAACGCAGCCGGCATTCGGCTGCCACTTCCTCAGCGGCCCACGCGGTCAGAGCCTTGACGAGCGCGAGCTTGCGATTGGTGGAACTCCAAGGCGCCCACATCATGAACGACGAGACCGTACGGTCCGGCTGTGCGCGACCATGCAGCGCCTGCGCCCATTCGCGCGCGGCTTCGTTCGCGAAGCAGGTCATCACGTACGACGTCGCGAGCGCGCGTAACAGCGCACGCTGCTGCGTGCTGTAGCGCATGAGCGACGTTTCGGGCGCGATGCGGGCCATGCTCGAGCGATGCGTCGAGTAGTGCAGCGCCTGGGCGACGCAGGTGCGCGATACGGCGGCCAGCCCGATCGCGCCCATCGCCCACACGTTTTCCGGCGCGGTCAGCGTGCGTACCAGGCGGCCGTTCGGGTCGCCGAGCGGATCGTGGAACCGTCCGTCGGTGTCGATCGACGCGCCGTCGGACAGCCACGCATCGAACGGGACCGTCACGCGATCGAAGCCGGCGAGGCCGTAATCGAACGGCACCAGCGGGATTTCGGCGGGCGCGGACAGGCGCACGCCCGGCAGCGGGCCCTCGCGGGTGGACAAGTCGACGGCGAACGCGAAAACGCCGCAGTCGCGTTCGTCGACGATGACGCGCGCGCAGACGATGCCGAGCTTGTCGAGATCGTTGACGCCGACGTTGGTGAACTTCAGCGCGCCATCATCCGGCGTATGCAGCACGAAGGTCTTGCTGGCCGCGTCGAAGCGCGCTTCGGTGCGGGTCGCGAGCTGGCTGTTGCCGCCGCCGATTTCGGTGATCATGAACGCGCCGACCTTGCGGCCCGCAGCCAGTTAGCCCGCGTATTCCTGCGCGCGGGCGTTGTCCTTGCCGAGTTCGACGAGCGAACCGATGCAGAGCCCGTAGTGGATCAGCGCGGCGATGCATAGCGACGGATCGTTGACGGCGGTCCATTCGGCGATCGCCGACAGCAGCGACGGGTCGGACAGGTTGCCGGCCGCGGCCGGCAACCGGCCGGCGAGTTTGACGAGGCGATCGTAGGTCGAGCGATGCAGGTCGACCGAATGCCGATCGAGCGGCTTGTCGAAGTCCGCGCTCGACAGCAACTGGATCAGCAGACGGCGATGGTCCGGTTTCGCGAGGCCGGAAAGCGTATCGCGGATTTCATCGATTTCGGGGGCAATAGTCGGTCGGGCCGGCGATGATCCGGATATTCCGCCATTTTCCATCTGGTATGCATTCATTGCAGGGCCCCCGTAAGATTTAAATTGAATGGAAAGGAATCCGTTTCGCGAGTCGGCGAATAAGTTCGTGCATCCGGCAGCACTGCTTTAATGCTGCGATTCATGATGCCTGTCATGCTCAGGTCGATATAGATCGAATCCTGCCCGACCTGGCTGTGCTTGAGAACGGTCGGCATGTAATACGGTTTGGTGAAACAATCCGCCAACGAGCGGGCGATATCGTCGGTATCCGTGTAGCGCCGGCACGAGACGGCCGAATAGACGGGTATGCGGAAACGGTTGCGCGGCAATCGCGCGATCGCATCGTGGAACCGATCCGCGGCCGTCCACAGCGCGGGATGGTGAGCCGGATACGGAATCGGCAGCGCGTGCAGCTTGATACCGCGGCGGCTCGCGAATGCGGCCAAGGTGTCGAGCGCCGTATGCGGGCCGCTGACGACCGTCTGTCGCGGCGCGTTGACGCACGCAAGCACCAGCCGCTCATGGGCAATTTCGTCGAGGAGCGCCAGCGTGTCGGTTTCCGACGCCGCGATCGCCGTCATGCCGCCGCGTCCCGCGAACGGCCGGAACGCATCGTTGAGCGCGAGGACGGCACGCACGCCGTCGGCTACGGACCACACGCCCGAGCAGACGAGCGATGCGATTTCGCCGAGGCTCTGGCCGACGATCGCGACAGGCCGCACCTGCTGGCGTTCGAGGAAGCGGTGCACGCAGACCGCGGTGGCGAATGCCGACAGTTGCGGGATGCCGACGGGAACGGCGGCCGGGGCATTTCCGAGCAGCACGTCGCGCAGCAACCGCGGCTCGTGATCGTAGGGCTCCTCGCGCAGCGTGGCTTCGATGTCGTCGAGCGTCCCGTCGATGCATTCGCGGGCCGGCGGACTTCGCTCGTAAAGCGATTTCAACGCGGCGGACGGACTATCTCCCTGGCCCGGAATCACATAGATTGCGGGCATGCTTGAATAGCTGGAACCGATTTCCATTTTTCCCTCGTAGCGGTTTTGAAGCGATTGTTTTGCAGCGGAAGTTTGGTTTTTGTAATTTTTAAATGTCTGACTGGTTTTCAAACGCTGCAACGACGAAGGGTAGGTAATTTATTTTTTATTTTCTAGGCAATCGACTCTATTGATTTCGATGAAATGAAATAATGGAGTGTTGATTTTCCATGCGGGGATTTTCCGGACGAGAAAACGGAAATTCCGCTTGTGCAAATATTTTGAAACACGTGCAGCGGGAGAGGCGGCGCGACGTCGGTGCGCGCCGGCCGAAGCGAACGGGAAGAGGCGGGAAGCGTTGCGCGGGATGAAGGAGCGGGGCGCGGCCGCGCGCGTCAGCGCTCGCCGGTCATCCGCCGATAGGCGTCGAGCAGCGACGTCTTGTAGACGACGCCCGCGAGCGTCGGCTCGGCTTCGCTCTCGATCACCGGCAATCGTTCGCCCTGGAACGCCATGAAGCGTTCGAGCGCGGTCGCGAGCGGCATGTCGGGCGTGAGCAGCGGAAACGGCGTATGCGCGTAATGCGCGGCCGTCTTGTCGGTCGTGTCACGCTTGTCGAGCAGGTCCGACGTGATGTCCTTCAGCGCGACCGCGCCGCGAAAGCGCCCGGCGTCGTCGGTCACGTACAGGTACTTCACCGGATATTCGAGAAACACGCGCGTCATGTCGGCGACGCTCGCGGTGAGCGGCACGACTGTCTGCGCGGGCTGGATCAGCTCGCGCATCTGCGTGGTGCGCAACCGCTGCCGCTCCTGCGCGTCCTGGTAGTGGTGCAGCGTGATCTCGTACATCGACGTCGTGCCCGTCGCGCGCGCGACGAAATACGCGAACACGCACGACACCAGCAGCGGCAGCACGACCTGATAGCTCAGCGTCATCTCGAAGATCATCAGGATCGCCATCAGCGGCGCCTGCGTGGCGCCCGCCATGAACGCGCCCATCCCGACGATCGCGTACGCGAAATACGCGGACGTATGGCCCGGCCACAGCGCGTCCATCGCGAGCCCGAACAGCGAGCCGAACACGGCGCCGACGAACAGCGTCGGCGTGAACACGCCGCCGATCGCGCCCGAGCCGGCCGTCGCGGCGGTCGCGATCACCTTGAACACGAGTACCGCGACGAGCGCCTGCCACGTCCACGGCGAATGGAGGATGTGGTTCACGACGCTGTAGCCGTTGCCCCACACGTCCGGAATCCACACCGAGATCACGCCGACGACGAGGCCGCCGAGCGCGAGCCGCACGGGCAGCGGTACAGGCAGCCGCTTGAACTGCGCCTTCGACGCGTCGAGCAGATGCAGGAACTGGGGGGCGAGCACGCCGCACAGCGCGCCGAGCACGACGAACAGCAGCACTTCGGGGCCCGTCACGGCCGGAAACACCGGCATCTCGTACGGCGGCCGGTAACCGGCGAATTCGCGCATCACGATGTTCGCGACGACCGACGCGACGACCATCGGCCCGAAGCTCTCCATCGCGATCGTGCCGAGCACGATCTCCGACACGAAAAAGGCGCCGGCGATCGGCGCGTTGTACGCGGACGTGATACCGGCCGCCGCCCCGCAGGCGACCAGCAGGCGCAGGCGCGGCGGGTCGAAGTGCACGAAGCGGCCGACGAGCGACGCCGCGAGCGCCGCGAGCTGCACCATCGGGCCTTCGCGGCCGATCGAGCCGCCGCTGCCGATCGTCAGCAGCGACGACACGCTGCGCCACAGGCTCTGCCGCACCGGTACGATACCGTTGCCGAGCGCGACCGATTCCATGTAGTCGGTCTTGGCGGCCTGCTGGTCCCCGCGCGTCGCGAGCAGCAGCACGCAACCGGCGAGGAAGCCGCCCGCGGCCGGCATCCAGAACCGCAGGTACCACGGCAGGCTCTTCGCCATCTGCACGAAGCTGCCGCTGTGCCCCGAGATCAGCCGCTGCATCAGATCGATGCCCTCGCGGAACGCCATCGTGGCAAAGGCGCCGCCGACGCCGACGATGGCCGACCAGATCAGCATCGTGTGGGCGTCCGACAGGCGGAACAGCGTTTGGGCGCGAGTGCGCAGCTTCAGCAGGAACGAGAGCACGGCTGAAAGGGGGCGATGGAAAACGACGCGAAGCATAGCACTGCGCCGCGCCCGCGGGACCTTCCCGTCGGGCGCGGCGCGAGAACCGCCACGGACATGCGGCTCAGCCAAGACAGTGCTGCACGGCCCAGGTGATTCCGTAGCCGCCGGCGATCAGCCATACGTACAGGATCAGGCCGGTCATCAGCGCACGCGGGCCGGCTGCGCGGATCTGCGCGACACGCGTTTCGATGCCGAGTGCGGTCATGGCCATCGTCAGCGCGAAGGTGTCGAGCACGTTCAGCGTATGCGTGACGTCCGCGGGCAGCACGTTCAGCGAATTGACGATCACGAAGGCGAGGAAGCCGAGCGCGAACCAGGGAACCGCCACCTTGCGCTTGCCTTGCGCGCCGCCGGCCGCGTCGTGAGCCGTGCGCGCCGAACGGGCGAGCCACCAGCCGAGCACGAGCAGCACCGGCACCAGCAGCATCACGCGCGTCATCTTCACGATCGTCGCGACGTGCGCGACCTGCGGGCTGATGTCGCTCGCCGCGCCGACCACCTGCGCGACTTCGTGGATCGTGCCGCCGAAGAACAGGCCGAGGCCGGCCGGGTCGAGGTTCAGCAGCCCGGCGTGATAGGCGACCGGATACAGGAACATCGACAGCGTGCCGAACAGCACGACGCTGCCCACCGCCATCGCGCTCTGGTGCGGCTTCGACTGCAGCGTCGACTCGAACGCGAGCACGGCGGCCGCGCCGCAGATCGCGCTGCCGGCGGCGGTCAGCAGCGCGGCGTCGCGGTCGAGCTTCATCAGCTTCATGCCGACCCAGGTGCCGATCGCGAGCGTGCTGACGACGACCAGCACCGACACCGCGAGGCCCGGCAGCCCGACCTGCGCGATTTCCTGCAGGCTCACGCGCAACCCGAAGAACGCGACCGCGATGCGCAGCAGCCTGCGTGCGGAGAAATTGACACCGGCCGCCCAGCTGGCCGGCATGCCGTCGCGCAGGCCGTTGCCGTACAACGCCCCGGCGACGATGCCGACGATCAGCGGCGACAGGCCGAGCCCCGCGATTGCGGGAAGCTCGGACAGGCTCGTGACGGCGGCGGCGAACAGCGCGACGAACAGCACGCCGTTCAACTGGCCGCGCATCGACGGCGCGGCATGGCTGAGATGGGGAGTCGGAGCAGTGGACATGGAAGCACCGTGATGGAGCGTGTGGCGATGCTGTAATCCTAATTTCGTTATATCGATATGAAAAATTGTGATTTGTGATGTAAGCTATCCGGAAATCCGATAATTCATCCTCATGACCCCGGATCAACTGATAACTTTCGCCGCCGTCGCCGAGCATCTGAACATCAGCCGCGCCGCCGTGGCGCTGCATCTGTCGCAGCCGGCCGTGTCGGGCCAGTTGCGGCTGCTGCAGGACGAGTTCGGCGAGCCGCTGTACCAGCGCGACGGCCGCGGCATTCGCCTCACGCCGGTCGGCGAACAACTTGCGCGGTACGCGAAGGCGCAGCGCGACACGTTCGCGCAGGCGCGAGCGTTTCGCGACGCGGTACGCGGGCTGGAAGCCGGCACGCTGCGCATCGGCGCGAGCACGACGCCGGCGAGCTACCTGCTGCCGTATCTGATCGCGGCGTTCCAGCCGCACGCCCCGCGCGTGTCGATCCAGACGATGAGCGGTAATACGGCCGACGTGGTCGCGGCGCTCCCGTCGCTCGACATCGCGCTGATCGAAGGGCCGCCCGGCGAGGCGTTGCCGCCGGGCACGGCCGTCCACGCGTGGCACGACGACGAGATCGTCGCGATCGTGCCGGCCGGCCATCCGCTCGCGGCACCCGGCTACGACGCGGGCCTGACGCTCGACGCGCTCGCCGCGCATCCGCTCGTGCTGCGCGAGGAGGGCTCCGCCGTGCGGCAACTCGTCGAGCGCGCGTTCGCGCATGGCGGCGCGCCGATGCGCGTCGCGTTCGAGATCGCGGGGGTCGAGGCGGTGAAGGAAGCCGTGCGCGCAGGGATGGGCGTCGGGTTCGTCTCCGCGATGTCGCTGCGTCACGAGGATGCCGCGCTCGTGCCGCGCTCGCTGGCGCCCGAGCCGCTCACGCGGCATTTCTCCATTCTCGTACCGCACGGCGGCGCACCGTCGCGGGTCGCCGCGCAATTCCTCGAAATGAGTCTCGCGCAGGATCTCGCGTAGGCGCTAGCAGCCGCGCCGGGAACACGAATTGCATGCGATTGGGCGCGTATTCGTGCGACAAATCGGCCTTAGGGATTTCCTCTATGGCGTGGGTCTGAAGCGAGGCGCACCATCCGTCTCAAGCAAATGGAACCGGTTCCATTCCGGTTGAAAAGGGCAACATGGCAGACATCGTGATCGTGGCGAGCGCATTCGGGATGGACCGGGTGCGCCAGGAGGGCCACAGTGCATTCATCACCACCGTGGCGGAATCCGGCGCGGCCGGTTTCGAGGTACGGCGCGAGTTGTTCGCGTCGGACGACGACACGGCGCCCGGCGCGCTGGCTGCGCTCGGGGTGCAGATCAGCGGCCACGGACTGTGGTCGGTCTATTCGACCCCGGACTCGCTGTACATGGAAGCGGGTGCGCTCGATGCCGACGCACTGCGCGACGCGCTCGCGCAAGCCGACGCGCTCGGCGCGCGCTTCGTGAAATTCCAGCTCGGCGGCTTCGCCGGCGACGCGCACGCGGCCGAGATCGTCGCGCTGTCGCGCGGCGCGCGGGCCCGGGTGGTGGTCGAGAACGGTCAGCTCGAGGCGGGCGGCGCGTTCGCGCAGTTCCGCGGGCTGTTCGACGCGCTGTCCGACGCCGGCATGCCCGATGCACTCGGCATGACGTTCGACATCGGCAACTGGCAGTGGCGCGGCGAAGCGCCGCTCGACTGCGCGCAGGTGCTCGCGCCGCATGTGGAATACATTCATTGCAAGATCATCGAAGGCGAGGGCGCGCGTCGTTTCACCGCCGCGCCGGCGCCGAACGATCCGCTCGTGACCGGCGTACTCGCCGCGCTGCCGCGGCATGCGCCGCGCGGCATCGAGTTCCCGTTCGACGCGGCCGACCTGGCCGGCGATGCCTGCCGGCGCGTCGCGTGGCTTGCGACCGCGTGATCGCAGAAGGATCCTGAGGAGTTCAGTCATGAAAGCAGCACTCGATGTCGTGACCTATGGCGAAGCGATGGCGATGTTCGTCGCGACGGAGCCGGGCCATCTCGCCCACGCCGGGCAATTCGCGAAGCGGATTGCGGGTGCCGATCTCAATGTCGCGATCGGCCTGTCGCGGCTCGGCTTCCGGGTCGGCTGGATGAGCCGCGTCGGCCGCGATTCGTTCGGCCGCTACGTGCTCGACACGCTGGCGCGCGAGGGAATCGACGCGTCGTGCGTGACCGTCGATCCGCGCTACCCGACCGGCTTCCAGCTGAAGTCGCGCAACGACGACGGCAGCGACCCGACCGTCGAATATTTCCGCAAGGGCTCGGCGGCGAGCCACCTGTCATGTGACGACTACGTGGCCGACTACGTGCTCGGCGCGCGCCACCTGCACCTGACGGGCGTCGCGCCGGCGATTTCGGCGACGTCGTGCGAACTCGCGTTCCGGCTCGCGCGCGAGATGCGTGCGGCCGGCAAGACGATCTCGTTCGACCCGAACCTGCGCCCGACGCTGTGGCCGTCCGCCGAGGCGATGGCGAAGACCCTGAATGCACTCGCGGCGCTCGCCGACTGGGTGCTGCCGGGCCTCGCCGAAGGTCGGCAACTCACCGGGCACGACACGCCGGCCGACATCGCGGGCTTCTATCTTGCGCAGGGCGCGCGCGGCGTCGTGATCAAGCTCGGCGAGCAAGGTGCGTATTTCCGCACGGCCGACGGCCGCGAAGGCACGGTCGCCGGCGAGCGCGTCGAGCGCGTCGTCGATACGGTCGGCGCCGGCGACGGCTTCGCGGTCGGCGTGGTCAGCGCGCTGCTCGAAGGCCGGAGCGTCGAGCAGGCGGTCGCGCGCGGCAACCGGATCGGTGCGCTCGCGATCCAAGTGATCGGCGATTCGGAAGGGCTGCCGACGCGCGACGCGCTCGACCGGCTCGAAAGTGTCAGCAATCGCGCCGATCGCTTAGAGGAAACCGTCACCGCGCAATGAGAGGCCGGACACGGCACAATCCGCGGATCCATTTCGTGCGCGACGCACGGTAGTTTTGTTCGAGGCCGGCCAGGCGCTAGCGCGCCCCCTCCGGTCCATATACGGAGACACTCTCATGGCAGCCAATCTCGCAGCCCGTCGCTGGTGGACGATCATGCCGATCGTCTTCATCACGTACAGCCTCGCTTACCTCGATCGCGCGAACTACGGGTTCGCGGCGGCGGCCGGCATCAACCAGGATCTCGGGATCAGCAAGGGCCTGTCGTCGCTGATCGGCGCGCTGTTCTTCCTCGGCTACTTCTTCTTCCAGATCCCCGGCGCGATCTACGCGGAACGCCGCAGCGTGAAGAAGCTCGTGTTCGTCAGCCTCGTGCTGTGGGGCGGCTGCGCGGCACTGACCGGCGTGGTCAGCAACATCCCCTCGCTGATGGCGATCCGCTTCGTGCTGGGCATCGTCGAGGCGGCCGTGATGCCGGCGATGCTGATCTACATCAGCAACTGGTTCACGAAGAACGAGCGCTCGCGCGCGAATACGTTCCTGATCCTCGGCAACCCGGTCACCGTGCTGTGGATGTCGATCGTGTCCGGTTATCTCGTGCATGAATTCGGCTGGCGCCACATGTTCATCGCCGAAGGCGTCCCGGCCGTCGTCTGGGCCGTGTGCTGGTGGTTCCTCGTGCAGGACAAGCCGGCCGATTCGCCGTGGCTCAGCGCGCAGGAAAAGCGCGACCTCGACGCCGCGCTCGCGGCCGAGCAGGCGGCGATCAAGCCGGTACGCAACTATGGCGAGGCGTTCCGCTCGCCGGCCGTGATCAAGCTGTGCGCGCAGTATTTCTGCTGGAGCATCGGCGTGTACGGCTTCGTGCTGTGGCTGCCGTCGATCGTGAAGAACGGTTCCGAGCTCGGGATGGTCGCCACCGGCTGGCTGTCCGCGCTGCCGTACCTCGCGGCGACGATCGCGATGCTCGCCGCGTCGTGGGCGTCCGACAAGGTCGGTTCGCGCCGCGGCTTCGTGTGGCCGTTCCTGCTGGTCGGCGCGGCCGCGTTCGCCGCGTCGTACGCGCTCGGCTCGTCGCACTTCTGGATCTCGTATGCGCTGCTGGTCGTCGCGGGCGCCGCGATGTACGCACCGTACGGCCCGTTCTTCGCGATCGTGCCGGAGCTGCTGCCGAAGAACGTCGCCGGCGGCGCGATGGCGCTGATCAACAGCATGGGCGCGCTCGGCTCGTTCGTCGGCTCGTATTTCGTCGGCTATCTGAACGGTGCGACCGGGTCGCCCGTCGCGTCGTACGCATTCATGAGCGCCGCGCTGGTCGCCGCGGTGATCCTCACGCTGTCCGTCAAACCCCAGGCGCGCGATGCGCATCCGCTCGCCGCGCCGCTGCAAGGAAAATGAAACGATGAAGCCCCGTATCGTCGCGTACAAGCCGCTGCCCGATGACGTTCTCGCGTACCTGCGCGAGCATGCGGAGGTCGTGCGGGCCGACGGCGCCGACGCGCTCGCCGCTGCGCTCGGCGACGCGGACGGCGCGATCGGCGCGAGCCTGAAGGTCACGCCGCAGATGCTCGACCGCGCCCCGCGGCTGAAGGCGTGGTCGACGATCTCGGTCGGCTACGACAACTTCGACGTCGCCGATCTCACGCGGCGCGGCATCGTGCTCGCGCATACGCCGGACGTGCTGACCGAGTCGACGGCCGATACGGTGTTCTCGCTGATCCTGGCGTCCGCACGGCGCGTGGTCGAACTGGCCGAATGGGTGAAGGCCGGCCACTGGGATCGCAGCATCGGCCCGGACCTGTACGGCACCGACGTGCAGGGCAAGACGCTCGGCATCGTCGGGCTCGGGCGGATCGGCGGCGCGGTCGCGCGGCGCGCGGCGCTCGGCTTCCGGATGCAGGTGCTGTACGCGAACCGGTCCGCGCATGCCGAGGCCGAGACGCAGTACGGCGCCCGGCGCGTGACGCTCGACGCGCTGCTCGCGCAGTCGGATTTCGTGTGTCTGCAGGTGCCGCTATCGCCCGACACGCGCCACCTGATCGGCGCGCCCGAATTCGCGAAGATGAAGCGCAGCGCGATCCTGATCAATGCGTCGCGCGGGCCCGTCGTCGACGAAGCCGCGCTGGTCGACGCGCTGCGCGCGGGGACGATCCGGGGCGCGGGGCTTGACGTGTTCGAGAAGGAGCCGCTGCCGGCGGATTCGCCGCTGCTGCAGATGAAGAACGTCGTCGCGCTGCCGCATATCGGCTCGGCGACGCACGAGACGCGCCATGCGATGGCGCGCTGCGCCGCGGAAAACCTGGTCGGCGCGCTGGCCGGCACGCTGCGCACGAATCTCGTCAATCCGGATGCGCTGGCGCACGCCTGAGCCGCCTGCGGCAACCGGCTGGCGCGGCGCCGGCGCCGTTAGAGTCGATGGTCTTGGTGCCGGCGGGCCGGCTGCGTTATGATCGCCCGCTCTCGTCGCATCGACGGCCGGCCACTCAGCCGGCGGCGTCGGGCGAAGGGCATCCGCGCCGGCTCCGGTGCGGCCGACTGCCGTAGCACGCGACTGGCGGGCGCTGCTCGAGCGCGCAGCACCGGGCCAGCGCAGGCGCCGACGCGCCAGGACAGGGGAGGCCGCCGGTTGGCTTACGTTTCCAACAACAATGGTCCGTCTGCTCACGAAGCGGCGCGGATCGTACGTCGCGAGGCACGACAGTGACCGATTCGCAACCTTCCACGACGCGTCCGGCGACGATCAGCGATGTCGCGCGCGAGGCCGGCACGGGCAAGACCAGCGTTTCGCGCTATCTGAACGGCGAGACGCACGTGCTGTCCGTCGATCTGCGCCAGCGGATCGAAGCGGCCATCGCGCGGCTCAACTACCGGCCGAACCAGATGGCGCGCGGGCTCAAGCGCGGCCGCAACCGGCTGCTCGGCATGCTCGCGGCCGACCTGACCAATCCTTACACCGTCGAAGTGCTGCAGGGCGTCGAGGCCGCGTGCCATGCGCTCGGCTACATGCCGCTCATCTGTCACGCGGCGAACGAAGTCGAGATGGAGCGCCGCTTCCTGCAACTGCTCACGACCTACCGCGTCGAAGGGCTGATCGTCAACGCGCTCGGCGCCGACGAAGACGTGCTGCGCCCGCTGCGCGGCGCGGGCATTCCGGCCGTGCTCGTCGACCGCACGGTCGAGGGCTTCGAGGCCGACCTGATCGGCCTCGACAACGACGACGCGATCGAGACGGCGCTCGCGCACCTGGTCGAACACGGTTTCGACGCGATCCATTTCGTCGTGCAGCCGTTCGAGCGCGTCAGCTCGCGGCGCGTGCGCGAGGCCGCGTTCCGCGCGGCGCTGGCGGCGCGCGGGCTGGCGGTGCCGTCGACGGTCGTGCTCGACCTGAACGAACCCGATGCCGCCGCGGCGGCGCTCGCCGACGTCGATGCCCGCATCGACGACGCGGCCCGGCGCGGCGTGCGCGCGGCGCTGTTCGCCGCGAATGCGCCGGTCGCGCTGGCGATCGCGCGCCACTTGCGCGCGCGTTTCGGCGCCGCATGGCAGCAACAGGCGGCGCTGCTGTCGATCGACGATCCGGAGTGGGCCGAGCTGATCGGCATCACGACGATCCGTCAGCCCACCTACGAAATCGGCTACAAGGCCGTCGAATTCGTGCACGAGCGGATCGACGGCGCGGCGGGCGACGTGCGCGTCGCGATGCTGCCCGGCGAGTTGATTGCGCGCGCGTCGACCGCAAGCTGAGTATCATTCGGGGCACGCAGCGCGCCACGTGCGTTGCCTCGAACCAAGGAAATACATGACTGTCGCTCCCGTCACGCTGGCGGCGCTGATCGCCGCCACGCTGATCATCGCGCTGCTGCCGCTCGTCCTCTATCGCATCCTGCGCAAGCCGCTTGCGCTCAATCGCCGCGACACGATCGTCGGCGTCGCCGTCTTCACGCTGTTCGCGATGATCCTCGAGCGCGCGTTCCACGGGCTCGTGCTGAGCCACACGCCCGAAGACGGCTGGCTGACGCAGCCGCTCGCCTTCGTCGCGTACGGCGCGCTCGCGACCGCCGTGTTCGAGGAAGTCGGCCGCTATCTCGGGATGCGTGTCCTGAACCGCCGCTATGGCGCATCGGCCGGTGACGATCGCGGGATCGGCTACGGAATCGGCCACGCAGGCGCCGAAGCGTGGTTCGTCGGCGTGCTCGTGTGGGGCCAGTGGTCGTATCTCGCGTGGCTCGCGAGCCGCGGCCAGCTCGAGACGCAGTTGTCCGGCCTGCCGGTCGATACCGTCGTGCGGCTGCACATGATGCTCGCGACGCTGTCGCCCCAGTCGATCCTGCTGTTGCTGCTCGAACGCTGCGCGGCGTTCGCGGTGCAACTGGCGCTGTCGGTGCTGGTGTGGCGCGGCGTGCGGGCCGGCCGAATGGCCGTGCTGCCGCTCGCGATCGTGCTGCACGCGCTCGCGGCGACGCCGACGCTGTTGTACCAGGTGCGCGTGCTGCCGGCCGCGTGGGTCGAGGTCGCGTATTTCGTGCTGGCCGCGATCCTGGTGGCCGTGCTGGTGAAGACGTGCCGGCCGTCGCGTGCGGCGGCCTGACGGGAGAGACGGAATGGACGACTATCTGATCGAATGCCAGAGCGCGGAATTCGACGCGCTCGCGCGCGTGATCTGCGATCTGTTTCCGGAGCAGACGCGCTTCGCAGAAAGCAGCGACACGCGCGGGCGCTTCCTGTCCGTGCACTGGCTGGCGATGCGTTTCGGCGCGACGCCGAAGCGGATGACGCTCGACATCCGGATCGTGCCGGCCGCGCTCGCGCGCTACCTGGCGCTCAAGCCGATGCAGCGCGCGCGCAGCCACGCGGTGCTGCATGCGTATACGGAAGCGATGCTCGGGTCGCTCGAGGAGCGGCACGCGGCCGGCGAGGCCGTCGAGCGCGACGCGGAACTCGAACTCGACGAAGACTTTGCGTGAGCAGCGGCGCCGGCTTTGGGCCGGCGTGGTCGCGGTGCGTTACGCGTCGCGATAGACCTGCGCGAAGCGCTGCGCCTGCACGACGCCGTAGTCGCCGGGCGCGTATTGCATCACCCAGTCGCCGGCGACGCCGCGCAGCGTGTCGCCGTTTTCCGAGCGGGCGATCGTAAACGGTTCGTCCATCCGGCGCGCGAGCACGACGGCCGGCCGGTTGCGGTAAGCGCCCGGCGCGCCGTGCGCGAGCGCGGGATCGGCGGGCAGGTATTTGGCGTCGAAACGCGCGCGCGACACGACCCAGCGGTCGCCGGTCGAGCCGGTGATCAGCGCGTCGCCCGCACCATAACGGTTCGGGCCTTCGAGGCTCATCAGTTCGCCGTCGGCCTCCGCGAAGGAGACGGTGACGGTTTCGTCCTTGACGACGCGACGGGCCTGCGGATCGGTACGCAGATCGAGTTGCTTGAGTTCGAGCATGGCGGGGAAGGGCGGGAAAGCGGGAAAAGCCGGGAGCTTATCCCGAATTCGGCGCGCCGTGTGACGCGCCGGTCGCCGCTCGCGGCGCGGCGCCGTTCGGCCCGACGGGCAGCACGGCGCCGGCGGGGAAGGCGTCAGGGCTGCGCGGGTGCGCTCGCGGCCGGCGCGGCTGCTGCCGTGCCTTCCTTGCTCTTCGTCTTGCCCTTGCCGCGGTGCTCGCCGCCGTGGTGCAGCCAGCTGCGGAAGGTCGTGTCGGCCAAGGTCTTCTGTTCGGCCGGGAAGCTCTCGTAGAGCGGCGCGAAGGCGTCGGCGAGTTTCTTCGCGCCGTCGGCGTTCGCCTGCGACAGTTCCGCGTACTGCTTCATGTCGTCGAGAGCGGACACGTCGTGCTTGGCCATCCGTTCGCTGTAGAGGCGGCCCATCGTCGCGCCATTGTCGCGCATCGTATCGGCGAACGTCTTCCATTGCGGCTCCTGCGCCGACGTGATCTTCAACTGGTCGTGCAGGTACTTGATGCGCTGCTCGATGCGCGCTTCGTGGCGTGCCGCGCGCTGCTCGGCGCTCGGGGCCGATGCCCCGGCCGTCGTGGCCGGCGCCTGGGAGGGCGCTTGCGGCTGTGCCGGGGTTTGCGCGAATGCGCTGGCTGCAACGACGAGCGTAGCGAGGGTGAGCGAGATTTTCTTCATGATTGGCTCTCCGGGGTGGTGTCTTGCGAGCGGGCGCGGCGGCCATTGCCGCCAGTGCGCATCTCGCGTCGCACGCTATTAGTAGCACGTCGCATGCGGCGCGGCAGTGAATGCGACACTTGCTTACATCCGATACGAATCGAAATCGAAAGGTTCGAATCCGGGCCATGCCGGTTGGGCGCGCCGGCGTTCGGCGCTATCATCGCGTCACTTTCCACTCCGCCGGCACGTGCGTACCGGCCCAGCGTCATGCGTCCACCCCGCCTCGACCAACTCGACGATCTCGACCGGCAACTCGTCGCGCTGCTGCAAGCCGATGCGCGCGCCAGCGTCGCGGATCTCGCGCGCCAGCTCGACGTGGCGCGCACGACGGTCGTCGCACGCATCGCGCGGCTCGAGCGCACCAACGTGATCGCCGGGTACAGCGTGCGACTCGGACAGGACGTGCTCGACGCCAGCATCTATGCGTACGTCGGCATCATCCTCACGCCGAAGTTCGGCAAGGACGTCTTGCGCAAGCTCGACCGGATGCCGGAAGTCCAGCTGCTGTGCGCGGTGAGCGGCGAGTACGACTACGTCGCGTGGCTGCGCGCCGATTCGCCCGAACGGCTCAACGATCTGCTCGACCAGATCGGCACGCTCGAAGGCGTCGAGCGCACGACGACGTCGATCATCTTGTCGCGCAAGATCGATCGCGGGACGATCGGCGGCTGACCTTTGCACGCTGCGCCGCGCATGACGGCGCATGCGCATGCGCGGCGCGGACTTCGGTGCGTCACCGGCGCCCGGATTGGCGCCGCGTGCATGCCCGCACGCATTCGTATTGGCCTTCGTCGTACATCGTGATCGGCACGGGGCATTCGCCATCGTCCTCCCGCGCACTTCGCGCATCTCTCCCGAATCTCCTTTCCTATTCCGTTTCGACCGGCGTGCCGCACCTGATGCATGGGCAGTTCGTGCGTCCGGCGACGCGCCGTGCGTCCTCGTTTTCGTCGTTGCGATGCGCGACCGCCAACGACCGCTTTGCGACAGCTTCTCTACGCGATTTTTAGACGAATAGGTCATTTCGGCGAAATGTAACGTCAGAACGTCGAAATTATTGGTCGTTTCGCATCATTCTTCGTCTTGGAACTGATTTTGAGCGTCCCTACACTGTGTTCATGGCTCAACGCCGTCCACAACACCAACCCATCATCAGGAGATAAGCGCATGAAAATCGCCATCGTCGGCGCAGGTCTGATCGGCCACACCATTGCTCACATGCTGCGCGAAACGGGCGACTACGAAGTCGTCGCGTTCGACCGCGACGCGGATGCGCTCGCGAAGCTGTCGCGCGAAGGCATCGTGACGCAGCGGGTCGATTCGGCCGACGCGAATGCGATTCGCGAAGCAGTGAAGGGCTTCGATGCGCTCGTCAACGCGCTGCCTTACTACCTCGCGGTCAACGTGGCCGCCGCCGCGAAGGCTGCCGGCGTTCACTACTTCGACCTGACCGAAGACGTGCGCGCCACGCACGCGATCCGCGAACTGGCCGATGGCTCCGATCGCGCGTTCATGCCGCAGTGCGGCCTCGCGCCGGGCTTCATCGGCATCGCCGCGCACGAACTCGTGAACGGCTTCAGCGAAGTGCGCGACGTGAAGATGCGCGTCGGTGCGCTGCCCGAATATCCGACCAACGCGCTGAAATACAACCTGACGTGGAGCGTCGACGGCCTGATCAACGAATACTGCCAGCCGTGCGAAGCGATCCGCGACGGCCGCAAGCAGTGGGTGCAGCCGCTCGAAGGCCTCGAACACTTCTCGCTCGACGGCACCGAATACGAAGCGTTCAACACGTCGGGCGGCCTCGGCACGCTGTGCGAAACGCTGTCGGGCAAGGTCGAGACGCTCGACTACAAGTCGGTGCGCTACCCGGGCCACCGCGAGCTCGTCCAGTTCCTGCTGGAAGACCTGCGCCTGTCGAGCGACCGCGATACGCTGAAGTCGATCATGCGCCGTGCGGTGCCGTCGACGAAGCAGGACGTCGTGCTCGTGTTCGTCACGGTGACGGGCGTGAAGGACGGCCAACTGGTGCAGGACGTGTTCACGCGCAAGATCTTCGCGAAGGACGTGTGCGGGATGCACATGAGCGCAATCCAGATCACGACGGCCGGCGCGATGTGCGCGGTGCTGGATCTGTTCCGCGAAAAGAAGCTGCCGCAGAGCGGTTTCATCCCGCAGGAAAAGGTGTCGCTGAAGGCGTTCCTGTCAAACCGTTTCGGCAAGCTGTACGACGGCGGCACGATGGAGCGCATGCACGCGGTTGCCTGAGCGCGGTTGTCAGCATTCGCCAGCCTCTGGCACGAGGGGCACGAGGGCCGTACGACGCCGGAAGCGCAGCAGCGCTTCCGGCGTTGTCTTTTGTCGAGTCGAGGAAGCGGGAAGGGCGCCCGGCGCCGCGATCAGGCCGGCAGCGGCGGGACGATCGTCGCTGGTTGCGGCGGCGGCACGATGCGGTACAGCAGCGCGTCGATGTCCGCATCGGACGGTGCGGTGTTGTCGAACATCACGATGCCGTCGCATTCGCGGCCGGTCGGCACGAAGCGGCGCTGCCGGTATTCGTCCCAGTGCGCGAGCTTGTATGCATCGTTCGGGTTGGCGCGCGCGACGATCCGCTGGTGCGCGACGTCTTCCGACGTGTGGACCCAGACGACCGTCAGCGTGACGTCGGGCGCGATGCCGAGCCACACGCGGTCGAGGATGCGCCGGTCGCGCACTTCACGCGACAGCGGGCCGACGACGAGCGCGCCGATGCCGAGCGAGAGATTCTCACGGGCCGTGTCGAGTAGGCCCTGGTATTCGGGATCGCGAAGATGTTTGAGGTAGAGCGGGCTGTCGCGGTCGTTCGGATCGTCCGTGAGCGCGCCCATCGCGGCGGCGCTGTAGCGGCCGTACAGCGTGTCCTTGTCGAGCAGGCAGAACGCTTCGCCGGTCGCGCGCATCAGCGGCCCGATGAGCCGCTTCGCGAGCGTGGTCTTGCCGGTGCCGGCGTGACCGCAGAAGAACACGAGATGCGTCACGAATACCGGCTCCCCGCCTTCTGGCGCGACGTGTCGCCGCGCGAGAACACTTCCGCTTCCAGCCACATCGCGTTGATGATGCCGAAGCCGAGTGCCACGCCGATGCCGAGTATCCACGAGAAATACCACATAGGTCCGTCTCCTTGACGATGGGGCCGCACGGCCGTTGCGCGGCGCGCAACGCAGGCCCGGCGGGCTTGTCGACGTGCCCCGAGGCTGCGTGCTGCGGCGCACTCAGCCCGATCATGACCAATATCGACGTACCGCGCAAGCCGGGCCGTCCGTGCAGCAAACCGGTAAACTGATGCGCAAACCGCAACATCGTGGGACAACATGCTGATCAACTGTGCTGCTTACCAAGACGGCCGCAAGCTGGCCGATATCGACATCGACGCCATCAGCGATTACGTGTCGAAGCCCGAATGCTTCGTGTGGGTCGCGCTGAAGGATCCGACGCCCGAGGAAATCGATCTGATGGGCGAGGAGTTCGGATTGCACGAGCTGGCGCTCGAGGATGCCCGCAAGGGCCATCAGCGGCCGAAGATCGAGGAATACGGCGATTCGCTGTTCGCGGTGCTGCATACGGTCGAACTCGACGAGGACGGCGAATTCAAGGTCGGCGAACTGAACGTGTTCGTCGGCCCGAATTACGTGCTCTCGATCCGCAACCATACCGAGCAGGATTTTCGCGATGTGCGCAAGCGTTGCGAGCGCGAGCCGCATCTGCTGCGAGAGGGTTCGGCGTTCGTGTTCTACGCGTTGATGGACCAGGTCGTCGACCGGTATTTCCCGATCCTCGAAACGCTCGGCACCGAGCTCGAGGAACTCGAGGATCGCATCTTCGCGAAGGCGACGCCCGCGTCGTCGCGCGCGATCATCGAGGATCTCTATTCGCTGAAACGCCGGCTCGTGCTGCTGTACCAGCACACGGCGCCGTTGATGGAGCCGCTCGCGAAGCTCACCGGCGGACGCGTTCCGCAGGTCTGCAGCGGGATGGCCGCCTACTTCCGCGATGTGTACGACCATCTGCAGCGGATCGTGAAGACGATCGAAGGGCGCCGCGAGATGGTCGTCACGGCGATCCAGGTCAATCTCGGGATGATTTCGCTCGCGGAGAACGAGGTGACCAAGCGGCTCGGCTCGTTCGCCGCGCTGTTCGCGATACCGACGATGATCGCCGGCATCTACGGGATGAACTTCGCGAACATGCCCGAGCTGCACCTGAAATACGGGTTCTACGGCTGCATCGCGGTGATGGCCATCGCCGATCTCGCGCTGTGGTGGCGTTTCAAGCGGGCAGGGTGGCTGTAGCCCGATTTCACGCGGGACGCGGCGCGTGCTTGCCGACCACGACGCGCCAAGGCCGCACGCGCCATGATTTCACGAGGCCGTTCTGCACGTACGGATCGGCGCGCGCGAACGATTCGGCCGCTTCCGGCGAATCGCCTTCGAACACGAGCACGGCCTGGTCGGCCGGGTCCGCCAGCGCGCCGGCGAGCATGAGTTCGCCGCGCTCGGTCGCGGCCTGCGCGAGTGCGAGATGTTGCGCACGGAACGGCTCGCGCCGCGACAGGTAATCGTCGACGAGTTCGTAGATCAACTGGTAATGCATGATCGCTCCGGGAGTCGGTTTCCGCCGCGTGATGGTGGGCGGCCGGCTCAGTATAGGGCACCGGGAAAGGCTTTGGCGGCGGGGTTTGCCCGCGTGACGGCGGGCATTCGAGGGTTCGCTTTTTTGAATAACTCATCCTCGAGGGAGTCCTGCCGTTTTCCTAAAAATGCAACTAACGGTCTAGTTTCTCTACATCGGCAAATTGGAAGCTCATTCGCTTCTACGTAGGCACTTCCTGAAATTCGTCTACAGAAATGAGGGGCTTTTCAAGCATATTGCGGGGCTGGATCCCGCACGCCAGCGAGAGCAGGCGGCCGAATGAAAAATGCCGGGAGCCGGTTGCCGGCGCATCTGGATCGGCGTCGCGCGAGGGCGTTTCCATTGGGCCGGAATGCGACCTATGCTGAACGAATCCGGAGCGAACTCCGTTCGCCCGATTCGCCCAGACGAGGTGCGCCATGCCAGTCTCAGCCACCCTGCAGGATTGCCTGCGCCAGAAGTCATCGCGGTACGAAGTCGTGTACCACCCCTATAGCCATACGAGCATGGAGACGGCCGCCGCCGCGCACATTCCCGGCGATCGGCTCGCGAAAACGGTGCTCCTCGAGGACGCTGAAGGTTACGTCGCCGCCGTATTACCGACGACGCACGCCGTGCGCCTGTCGGATCTCTGGGTGAAGACGGGACGCCATCTCGTGCTCGCCCGGGAGGTCGAATTGCGCGAGCTGTTCAAGGATTGCGACATGGGCGCGCTGCCGCCGGTCTGCATGGCGTACGGGATGAAGACGTTCCTCGAGGAACGCCTCGCGCAGCAGCCGGAAGTCTATTTCGAGGCCGGCGATCACGAAGCGCTGATTCACATGACGCAGGACGAATTCCTGATGCTGATGGAGACCGCCGAGCGCGCGCATTTCTCGCACAGGATGCAGGGGATGATGTTGTCCTGATGCGGGCCGGTTGCCCGGGGAAATGGATGGTCGCGGGCGGCTGGTGAGGCGGCGAGTAGGTGTTGTATGGCGACGATTCGAGGACGGCTGCTCGGTAAATTTCTAATTTGACATAATCAACATTATCGATGGTTTTGGTTGTAGCAGCCATATCCTAATGTCGTGTTCTGGCTATTTACAGATGTCGTGTTTTTGACTGCTGGCATGCTGGACGGCTCGTTGAGCAAGCACGGGAGCCGACCATGCAGCCAGCCGGATTGGT
>NZ_PREY01000045.1:0-43305 GCF_002959955.1 Burkholderia sp. BE12
GGCGGTGGGGTGGCGGCCGGCGCTGTCGGGTGCAGCCGCTACCGGCGATCGCTACGGCGGGCTGGTAGCGGTGGCTTGAAAGCGGGATGCCGACGACAAGCCCTCAAGCGGTTGCGAGGCGGAATGCGCTGGACATCCGATCCGTATCGAAGAATGTCAATATTTTGGCGATTTCGCACGAAGCTCGCCGGAATATTTTCCTCGCATGTCGGGTGAACATCCGTGCGACCATACCCCGCGAGCCGACACGGTACGCTCGCTCGCAGCCCGCGTACCGTGCCTGACGCTGCCATGCGTCGGTGAGCGACACCCTACGTCGCCTTCAGCCGCCCGAAATCCTCAGCCAGAAAATCGACGAACGCGCGAATCCGCGTGGACATCTGGTGACGCTGCGCATACACCGCGTAGATATCGGCGCTCGGCGTTTCATGACCGGGCAGCACGACGACCAGCCGCCCGTCGGCGAGATAGTCGCGCAGGTCCCATTCCGCGCGCATCAGGATGCCGTGCCCGTCGAGCGCCCACTTCACCGCGATCTCGCCGTCGTTCGTCGTCAGGTTGCCGTTGATCCGCACGGCTTCCGTATGGCTGGCCGCGCCGCGCCGGCTCGTCAGGCGCCACACGCCGTAGCCTTCGTCGCCTTGCCGGATGCCGATGCAGTTGTGCCGCGTCAGGTCGTGCGGCGTGCCGGGCGTCCCGTGCCGCGCGAGATACGCCGGTGCCGCGCACAGCAGCCGGCGGTTCGGCGCGAGCCGCCGCGCGACGACGCGCGTGTCGGGCGGTTCGCCGAAGCGGATGCACACGTCGAACGCGTCGTCGGTGAGCGGCGGCGGCATCACCGACAACTGCAACTGCACCGACACCTCCGGATAGCGCGCGACGAAGCGCGAGATCGTCGGGCCGACGTGGCTGCGCCCGAAACCGAGCGTCGCATTGACGCGCAACAGGCCTTTCGGCCGCTGCTTCGCGCTGCCGAGCAGTTCGCCGAGTTCGTCCATCTGGTCGAGGATCCGGCGCGCGTAGTCGAGGTACACGTCGCCTTCGGGCGTCAGCATCATCCGGCGCGTCGTGCGATTGACGAGCGTCACGCCCGCGCGTCGCTCCATCTGCGTGAGCCGCTTGCTGACAGCCGCCGCGGTCAGTCCGAGCTCGCGCGCGGCCGCGCTCAGGCTGCCCGAGGCGGCCAGCGTCGAGAAAAAGCCGAGATCGGCCGGCTGGACGGTATCCGTCATGACAGGATTCGTGAATTTAAGTTAAAGATGCTTTGAGTATAGCCACGGTTTCTGCACTTCTGGTTCGGTAAGGTGCGTTCACGCTCACGATCAATCGAGGATGTCCGCATGAAGACCTACCGTATCGCAACGATTCCCGGCGACGGCATCGGCAAGGAAGTGGTGCCGGCCGGCAAGCAGGTGCTGGAAGCGCTGGCCCGCGGCAGCGACCGCTTTGCGTTCGAGTTCGAGGATTTCGACTGGGGCGCCGACTACTACCGCCGGCACGGCGCGATGATGCCGGTCGATGGCCTCGACGCGCTGCGCGGCAAGGACGCGATCCTGTTCGGCTCCGCGGGCGACCCGGGCGTACCCGACCACGTGACGCTGTGGGGGCTGCGCCTGAAGATCTGCCAGGGCTTCGACCAGTACGCGAACGTGCGCCCGACGCGCATCCTGCCGGGCATCGACGCGCCGCTGAAGCGCTGCGGGCCGGACGACCTGAACTGGGTGATCGTCCGCGAGAACTCGGAAGGCGAATATGCGGGCGTCGGCGGCCGCGTGCACCAGGGCCATCCGATCGAGGCCGCGACCGACGTGTCGATCCTCACGCGCGCCGGCGTCGAACGCATCATGCGTTTCGCGTTCCGACTTGCGCAGTCGCGGCCCCGCAAGCTGCTGACCGTGATCACGAAGAGCAACGCGCAGCGTCACGCAATGGTGATGTGGGACGAGATCGCGAAGCAGGTCTCGCACGAATTTCCCGACGTGACGTGGGACAAGGAACTCGTCGATGCGGCGACCGCGCGCATGGTCAACCGCCCGGCGTCGCTCGACACGATCGTCGCGACCAACCTGCACGCGGACATCCTCAGCGATCTCGCCGCCGCGCTCGCGGGTAGTCTCGGCATCGCGCCGACCGGCAACATCGATCCCGAGCGCCGCTATCCGTCGATGTTCGAGCCGATCCACGGCTCCGCATTCGACATCATGGGCAAGGGGCTCGCGAATCCGGTCGGCACCTTCTGGTCGGTCGTGATGCTGCTCGAACATCTCGGCGAGGCGGATGCCGCCGCGCGTGTGATGCAGGCGATCGAGGCCGTGACGGCCGACCCGTCGCTGCACACGCGCGACCTCGGCGGCAGCGCGACGACCGCGCAAGTGACGGCGGCCGTCTGCGCGCGCGTCGCGAACGCGGCGGTCGTGGCCTGACAGCGGCGCGGCGGTGACGCGGTGACGGTCGCGCGTGTGCGCGGCCGAGCGCAGCCCGCTCGCTTCACTCACGGATTTTCAGCCCGGGACTCGCGCATGCGACGCGAGCCGGGCGCCGGCCGGCGCTCGAGGTCCACCGACCGACGGCGCAGGCCCGACCTCGAAGGAGGAGACACATGCAGACGGATCTGGAAACCCGCGTCGCACGGAAGCTGATGTGGCGCATCATTCCGTTCGTGATGCTGCTTTATTTCGTCAGCTTTCTCGATCGCGTCAACGTCGGCTTCGCGGCGATGACGATGAACAAGGCGATCGGCCTGTCGCCGACCGCGTTCGGGTTCGGCGGCGGCCTGTTCTTCATCGGCTACTTTCTATTCGAAGTGCCAAGCAACCTGATTCTCCATCGCGTCGGCGCGCGCATCTGGATCGCGCGCGTGATGATCACGTGGGGCATCGTGTCGGCCGTATCCGCGTTTGCTGCCGGGCCGACCAGCTTCTACGTGCTGCGCTTCCTGCTCGGCATGGCGGAAGCCGGCTTCTTCCCCGGCATCATCCTGTACCTGAGCCTGTGGTTCCCCGCGAAGCAGCGCGCGGTGGCCGCCGCGTGGTTCATGGCGGCCGCGCCGATCTCGACCGCGATCGGTTCGCCGCTGTCGGGCGCGATCATGCAGATGCCGCCGATGTTCGGCCTCGCCGACTGGCAGATGCTGTACATCGTCGAAGCGTTGCCGGCGGTCGTGCTCGGCTTCGTCGTGCTCAGGTGCATGACCGATTCGCCGTCGAAGGCCGCGTGGCTGCAGGCGGACGAGCGCGACTGGCTGATCGCGAAGCTGAAAGTCGAAGCCGACGTGCGCCACACGCATGCCGGGCACACGGCCGGCGCGTGGCAGGCGCTGCGCGATCCGCGCGTGCTGGCGCTCGCGCTGATCTACTTCGGCACGTCGGCGGGGCTGTATACGCTCGGCCTGTGGGCGCCGCTGATGGTCAGGCAGTTCGGCTTCACCGCGCTGCAGACAGGCTTGCTCACCGGCATCCCGAGCCTCGCCGCCGTGGTCGCGATGATCGTCTGGGCGCGGCATTCGGATCGCACCGGAGAGCGTACATGGCACGTCGTGATTCCGTGTGTGCTCGCGTGCATCGGCTTCGTGTTCGCGGGGCAGGCGAGTACCGCGCTGCTGACCGTGCTCGCGCTGGTCGTCGTCAACATCGGGATCAGTGCCGCGAAGGCGCCGTTGTGGGCGATGCCGAGCGCATTCCTGTCCGGCGCCGGCGCGGCCGCGGGGATCGCGATGATCAACTCGATCGGCAATCTCGGCGGGTTCGTCGGACCGTTCGCGATCGGCTGGCTGAAGCGCGCGACGGGCGGGTATGCGGCGGGGCTCTACGTGGTCGCAGGGACGCTCGCGGTGTCGGCGGTGGTTACGCTGATGTTGAGCCGGAAGGCGGCGCGCGAGCAGGTCGTGCCGGGCGTGCAGCAGCATCATTAAGAGCGGCGCGCATCCGCGGTCATGCATCCGGACGTCCATGCGATGCGCTGACGGCCGCGTGCGACCGAAGCAGCCGCGTCAATGCGCGGGCAGCACCGCGCGTCGAGCGATCTCCGTCGCGCACATGTCAGGCGACGCGTTCGACGTATCGATCACGCAATCGCTGAACGCGCGCGACGCATATCCTTCCCGATACATCTCGGCGATCCGTCGCCGTTCCCAGTCCGTCAGTGCACGCGTGCCGCGGTTCGACGCTGCAACCGCTTCGGGTGGCGCGAGCGTCACGACGAACAATCGCGCATCGCGCGCGGTGCATGCCGCGCGCAGCCGCTCGAAGTCCGCTGCGCCGATCGGATAGGCGATCACGAGGTGGCGTTCGCGCGCTTGCGCGATCTGCGTGAGCAGCCGCTCCAGCGCGATGGCCCATTGCACGTCGAACGGCGCATCTTCAGGCGCATCGTGATCGTCGCCGTCGATGAAGCGCGCTTCGGGCAGCACGCATGCGAGTGCGCGACCGATCGTCGTCTTGCCGCTGTTGATCGGGCCGTTCAGGTGGATGACGGTGAGCGGCGTGTTCGTCGATGTAGAGGACATGAGGAGCGGGGTTGATCGGACGCCTTCATTGTGCCTCGACATGAAATCGATTTGTAATGTCGACTCAGAGCGCGGCCAATGCAGCTAACGGCGTGCGGTTGAACAACCAACTCGCGGCGGAGGAGATCGCTAACGGTCATGCGTTTGGCAAGCACGTGATCGAGCAGAATGAGTTTGGTGGCACTATTACGACGCAACAGCAGTTTGCTAGCCAGATCGAAAATATACTGAACAACCCCTCGGCAACGAAGCCGCTGAGCAACGGGCGTTCTGCATATTGGGACGATGCGTCCGGTATGGTTGTGATTCGGAACCCCAAAGCGGCTGATGGCGGAACGGCGTTTAAGCCGATGAATGGGAAGTCCTATTTTAATAACTTGAGGTAACTATGAGGCTCAACAGGATCACCGACTACGTCGAGATGGAGGTAAGTCTCGAGGAGTTACTCGTGCTCAACGCGGCTCTTAACGAGGTTTGCAATGGTATCGATGTGTTCGAATTCGAAACACGGATTGGTGCCCGACGAGCCAAAGTAGAGTGTTTGATAGCAGAGATCCAGGCGGTACTCGATCAGACCGAGAAACGATAGAGGTCTGATAACCTGCTAGTGAGGCGTTCGTGCAAGATTGAATTCGTCAATATAAACGGCGGAATCTCCGGGACCGTTTGGAGGGCGCGATGGCGCAATTGCAGGCGAGCGCGTGCGTCTCACGGCCTTGAACGAGAATTCGAGGAATGCGTCGTGCCAACGTGATTCTCAAGATCGCGAGCGCGCGCTTTCGCTGGGCGGAGCTCGATCGCCATCTCAAGTCCAGCAGGCCTTCATCGATTAGCATGGCGTCACCTTCGTGATCGTGCTGAACGGCAAGGTCTTGCGAATCGCCCGCCGGAACACGGGCGCCATGCTGTGTGTAGTGGCCTACAAGGCGATCTTCAACAATATGTCCGGCGTACCCAAAAAGCCATGAAAGTTAAGTGCATTCGCTTACTTGACGCGTTCGGTCGCGAGGTACAGTCCTCTCCATGGCTGACACTCGGGCGTATCTACCATGTAATGAGCGTCGAGATTGACGCTGATGGAAAGCGTCGTTACGGGCTAGTGACGTCCGAGAGGGCGGGAGAATGGCCAAACATGGGGGCGCACCAAGCGGAGTGTTTTGAGCTCGTAAGCACGACGGTGCCGTCGAACTGGCGTTCCAGAATAAATGTGAATGGGACGATCAGCATTGCGCCAGCAGCGTGGCAAGAATCGGGCTTCTTCGAAGCATTTTATGATCGAGATCTTACGGTGTATCCAATCTTCGAGCGAGAGCGTGACCTTATTGTGAATGAGGATCCGTGAGCATTTGTCGGACTTCGATGCGCTGCCAATGAGGCGACGGGCAGATGTCCGGCAGAAGCTTGGCGCCCTTCAATATCAGCGGGGCGAGCCGACGTTGAGCGGCCACCTTCACGAGGTATTCGTGAGGGCGGTCGGTTCGTCCGGAATCACGCGGATCAACAACATCGCCCTGGAAAATTCCCTCGATAACCCGCCCTAAAGAAATCCCCACCCCCGCCGTTACCCTTCTTCGGTAGCTCAAAAAAAGTATTACCAGAGCCGTACCACCAAACCACACGACCAGATAACCGAGGGGGCGCCCGGCCGTCGAAGCCGTGCGCAGTATCAGAAGATGGGATGCACCGATTCGATGGGGCGCGCAGGCACCGGGGCTGGCGCGCACTGCGCCTTTGCCTTGCCGCGGCATGCCTGCTGCTGCACGCGATTCTCACCGCTGCGTGCGCGTTCCCGCACGACCACACCTCCACGCTCGTACCCGTCGTGCCGAATATCCGGCAACCGACGCCCCTCTCATCGTCCTTCCCCAACACATCACCCCAAGCATCCACCGTCGCTCGAGGAGGCCCACGCACCACACCAGAAAAGTAACGCGATTCGAATCTAGACCACTAAAAAAACGCATCAAAAAATCGAGGATTGAATTGAACAAGCATTCCCTTTGTCTGCTGGCAGCCGCCGCGATCTCGGTATTCGTCGTCGCCGGTTGCGGCGGCGGCGACGGCTCGTCGAACTCAACCAGCGGCACGCCCGCAAACACCGGCGGCGCCAACAACGCAGCCAGCACACCGGTCGTCGCATCGACGCCGCTCGCAGCACCTCCCGCAAGCGCCCCCGTCGCCTCGTCGCAGCCGGTGACGGCAGGCGAAGCACTACCCAGCCTGACGACCCCGCAAGCCGGCTCGACGGCCGCAACGGCAACCGGCCCGGTCGGGATCTGGTCGGCATCCGGCAACCTCGGCTACTCGACCATCGCCCTGGTCGATCCGCGCAACAACGTGACCGCGCTCAATCTGCTGGGATCGTTCGTGATGTCCGAGGATTTCGCGAGTCTGACGGTCAATGGCGCGACGTGGTCGCTCGGTTCGGGCGTCAACTTCGGCACCGGCGGGCTGATCACCAAAATCGACTCCGGCTCCGGCGCATACAGCCCGCAGCAGACGTTGTCCGGCACGATCAGCCGCAACGGTACGGCGTCGAATTTCACGTGGAGCTACAACGCCGCGAACGCACTGAGCGTCACGCAGGACAGCGTCACGGGCACGTGGGCGACCACCAACGCGTCCTTCTCGATCGCCTCGGGCGGCACGGTCACCGGCACGCTGAGCGGTTGCAACCTGAGCGGCACGCTGCAGCTTTCCACGCCCGGCTCGAACCAGAACATGTACGACATGACGCTGGCAGCCTCGGCATCGTCGGGTTGCACGCTGCCGGCGGGCGTTCCGCTGTCGGGCAGCGCCGCGATCATGTTCGTGCCGATCAAGGGGACCAACGGCTTCCAGCGATCGATCCTGTACGTGCTGCGCGCAGCTGATTACAGCTTCGTCGCCTACGGTCAGGTCATCAAGCAATAAACGCACGGTCTGCTCGCACGCGGCTTTTTCACACGCCGCGTGCGACGGCCTGACGAAAACGTTCCGTCAACAACGAAAGCCACTCACCCAATGAAGAACTCATTCAAAGCCACCCTGTTCGGTTGCGGCCTGCTCGTGACGCTGCTGTCCGGCTGCACCACGTTGCCGAACACGGACATGAAGCCCGAAGCGCGTCAGAAGCTGCATTCGATCGCGATGCTCGACGTCATCGAGCCGAAGCGTGTCGCGGTCGTCAATTTCGGCGGCGCGGCGGCCGGGTTCGGGCTGATCGGCGCGCTCGCGCAAGGCGCCGTGAACGCAAGCCATACGAGCACCTACACGGACCACGTGGCGGCCGGCAAGATCGTCTTCGCACCGGACATCGTGGACGGCGTGACGGGCCGCCTTACCGGCAACGGCTATCAGGTCGTGAAGCTGGACGGCCAGAAGACGAAGCTCGCCGATGACGGCAAGTCGGACGACTACTCCGCGATCCAGACCGACGCGGATGCGATCATGAACGTGTGGTTCACGTCGTTCGGCTATATCTCGCCGGCCAACCAGCCCGACTACATCCCGTGGGTCGTCATCCGCGCGCGCATTCTCGACGCGAAGACGAAGCAGGACCTCTATTACAAGACGTTCGCGTGCGGCTACGACATCAAGGCGAACAGCGTCCACATCGACAGCGATTTCGCTTACACGTACGGCAGCTTCAGCGATCTCGAGAAGAATTTCGACAAGTCGGTGGAAGGGATCAAGTCGTGCGAGAAGTCGGTCGCGGACATGATCGGTCAGGATCTGGCACGTACGCCGGCGCCTGCCACTGCTGCCACGACGATGACGATGACGACGACCGCGGCCGCTGCGGCCACTGCGACTACCACGGCCACCACCGCCACGGCATCGAAATAACCTTGACGCGCCTGCAGGATCGTCGCGATACGCGTTGCGGATCCGGCAGTGCTTGAAGAAAAAGCGGGAAGGGGAAGTACTGCACGCAGCCGGGCGGCTGTCACGCCGCCCGGCCGCTCGCGAAAGCGACTGGCTTACTTGTCGCTATCGCCCTTGATCTGCGGCAGCGCAGACGTTTCACCCGGCGTCAGCAGCCCGACTTGCGAATACACGCGCAGCTTGTCGCGCGTATCGGTGATGTCGAGGTTGCGCATCGTCAGCTGGCCGATCCGGTCGCGCGGCGAGAACGTCGACGCCACCTTCTCCATCGACAGGCGTTCCGGCTGATACGTGAGGTTCGGCGACTTCGTGCTCAGGATCGAGTAGTCGTTGCCGCGGCGCAGTTCGATCTTCACTTCGCCGGTGATCGCGCGTGCGACCCAGCGTTGCGCGGTTTCGCGCAGCATGATCGCCTGCGGGTCGAACCAGCGGCCCTGATACAGCAGGCGGCCGAGGCGGCGACCGTTTTCGCGGTACTGCTCGATCGTGTCTTCGTTGTGGATGCCGGTGACGAGGCGCTCGTACGCGATGTACAGCAGCGCGAGGCCCGGGGCTTCGTAGATGCCGCGGCTCTTCGCCTCGATGATGCGGTTCTCGATCTGGTCGCTCATGCCGAGGCCGTGGCGGCCGCCGATGCGGTTCGCTTCCAGCAGCAGCTCGACCTGATCCTTGAACTCGACGCCGTTCAGCGCGACCGGCTGGCCGGCTTCGAAGCGCACCGTCACTTCCTCGGCGGCGATCTTCACGTCGTCGCGCCAGAACGCGACGCCCATGATCGGGTTCACGATCTTGATGCCGCTTTCGAGGCTTTCCAGGTCCTTCGCCTCGTGCGTCGCGCCGAGCAGGTTCGAGTCGGTCGAATACGCCTTCTCGGCCGACATCTTGTACGCGAAGCCGGCCTGGTTCATGAATTCGGACATTTCGGCGCGGCCGCCGAGCTCGTCGATGAACGTCTGGTCGAGCCACGGCTTGTAGATCTTCAGATCCGGGTTCACGAGCAGGCCGTAGCGGTAGAAGCGCTCGATGTCGTTGCCCTTGTACGTGCTGCCGTCGCCCCAGATGTTGACGCCGTCTTCCTTCATCGCGGCGACGAGCATCGTGCCCGTCACGGCGCGGCCGATCGGCGTCGTGTTGAAGTACGTGACGCCGGCGGTCGTGATGTGGAACGCGCCGCTTTGCAGCGCCGCGATGCCTTCGGCGACGAGCTGCGCGCGGCAGTCGATCAGGCGGGCGCCGGCTGCGCCGTATTCGATCGCGCGTTTCGGGATCGCGTCGTAATCGTCTTCGTCGGGCTGGCCGAGGTTCGCCGTGTATGCGTACGGGACGGCGCCCTTCAGTTTCATCCAGTGCAGCGCGGCGCTGGTGTCCAGGCCGCCGGAGAAGGCGATACCGACCTTCTGGCCGGTCGGGAGGCTTTCGAGAATCGTGCTCATAGGAATTACCGTGGATTGAAGCCGGTGGGATCGTATTTCGCGGAATATGCGAGTATCGGCTGTCCGGGAAGTTGGGGCAAGGGCTGATTTTGGTGCGGAACCGGCGTCGCGCCTGTCGCGGCGGGCCTGACGGGCGGTTAACCGGGTGGAGAACCGCGTGCCGGATGGCGTCGTATCGCCGCCGAAACACGTGCGCACGAGTCGGGCGCGGGCCGGATTTTCGGGGCCGGATCGGCCATCAACCCGGCTCGCAGGCGCCCGCGCGGCGCCTTGCCGCACAGAAAGGTATATGAAAGAGGTGCGCGTGAAGCCGCGGCTTCAGATATTCCACGACCGCGCGGTATCGAGCAGCCGCTCGCGCAACTGGTCGACTTCGCCGGCCAGCTTGGCGGTGATCGACACGTAGCCGGACAACTGGGGCGGCGGCGCATCGTGCAGCGGGTCGACCGGCCGGCGTCGCGGGGCAAGCCGGCTCGGCGTGCCGAACTTGAGCGCGCGGCTTGCGCCGACCAGCGTGTCGCGGATGCGACGGTTCAAGGTCTTCATCTCGACGCGCATGTATTCGCGGGCCGCCACGTCGTCGCGGGCCGGCAGCGCGCTCGACAGGATCTCCAGATAGCCGATGCACAGGCGCAGGCTGCGCTGGATCGCCTCGAGCTGAGCCATCGACGTCTCGCACTCCTTCGCCACCGACGGCATCAGCGAGCGCAACTGCACGAGCAGCGCGCTCAGCGCGGCCATTTCCTTCAGGTGCGCGTCGTCGCTCACGTCGCGGTCGCCCGCGAGCCGCGCATGCACGGCCGCGCACGCGCGCAGCGCGTCGGCGAGCTTGTAGCGCCACGAATAGGTCGCGTAGAGCGGCAGCGCGAACGAGAACGCCAGCGCGATCGCGATGCCGGCCAGCACGTTCACCGCGCGCCACAGGCCGTCGACGATCTCGTTGTCGCCGTGCCCGGCGACGATCACCATCGTGATCGCCGACAGCAGCGCGATGTAGCCGGCCTTGCCGATCGCGTGATACGCGCAGACACCGCACCCGACGGCCATCAGCAGGTAGATCGCGAACGGCGCGTGCAGGAACGAGTAGAGGAGGATCAGGCCGAGCCCCGCCAGCGCGCCGATGGATGTGCCGAGCGCACGCTCGGCCGCCTTCTTGCGGATGTTGCCGTGGTGCTGCAGCCCGCCGACGACGATCAGCACGGTGATCGTCGACCATTCGCCGTGCGGCACGTTCAGCCCGGTGGACAGCGCGATCGACACGAGAATCGCGAGCGCGACGCGCGCCGCATGGATCAGCTTCGCATGCCGGTAGCGGCGATACGGGTCGAGCAGCGGGCGAAGCGCGTGGCGTACGAGCGGTGGCAGTCGGGTCGGGAGCGGGGCGGTCATGGCGGAGCGGAGGGTGGCCGGAATGCGCACGGCGGCCCGCGCGGGCCGGCGCCGCGCCGCATGCGCAGCTGACGTAACGCTAGCCGAACGCGAGCGGGCTGTCCACGGCGCGGCAGAGTGGCCGCATCAGATCACGCGGCCGGTCGCATCAAGGCGCATCAAGGCGCATCGCGGCGCGTCACGCATCGGCCCCGCTCGATTGCGCGTCCAGCACGCGGTTGCGGCCGCCGGACTTCGCGCGGTACAGCGCTTCGTCGGCGCGCCGCAGCAGCGTCGCGGCGTTCGTCCGGCCGTCGGCGGCGGTGGCCGTGCCGATGCTGGCCGTGACGCGCCCGTACGGGCTTTTCACGTGTTCGATGTCGAGCCCCGCGATCGCGCGCCGGATGCCTTCGGCGACGGTTGCCGCGCCCGGCGCGTCGGTGTCGGGCAGCGTGACGACGAATTCCTCGCCGCCGTAGCGCGCGACGTGATCGCTGTCGCGGCGCAGGCAGCGCGACAGCGAATGCGCGACCTGGCGCAGCACGTCGTCGCCGGCGGGGTGGCCGTAGTAGTCGTTGAACGCCTTGAAGTGATCGACGTCGACGAACAGCACGGACAACGGGCGGCCGCTGCGCGACGCGCGCTGCGCCTCCTTCGCGAGCACCGTGTCGAACGTGCCGCGGTTGTCGAGGCCCGTCAGCGAATCGGTGTGGGCGAGCCGGTACAGCTTCGATTCGGCGTCCTGCCGGCGCTTCAGCTCGCGCGACAGCGCGAGCGAGCCCCACGCGATGAACGCCGTGAACAGGCCCATCAGCACGACAGTCCAGACCGCGCGGTGGCGCCACGACGCGTAGATGTCGATCTCGGCGGGCGCGACGTCGACGATCAGCGGCAGCCCGGCGAGATGCTTGTAAACATAGATGCGCCGCACGCCGTCGATGGCGCCGACCCCGGTCAGCTCGCCGTCGCGGCTGCGCTGCGCGTCGATGAACAGCGGCGAGTCGTGGAGGTCGAGGCCGACCACCCGCGTGTCGTACGGCAGGCGCGACACGAGCGCGCCGTTGTCCTCGACGATGGCCGCGCTGCCGTGCCGGCCGACCGCGAGGCCGTCGAGCAGCGCGCGGAAGTAGTCGATGCTGAGCGTGCCGACGACGACGCCGCCGAACGTGCCGTCGGGCCGGTCGATCCGGCGGCTCAGCGCGATCGTCAGCGCGCCGCCGCGCAGCCGCGACGCGTACGGCCGGCTGATGTAGAGATTGGGGACGTGCCGGTCGCGATGCACGGCGAAATAGTCGCGGTCGGCGAAATTGCCTTGCCGTGCGGGCGATGCGCTGGAATCGATCGCGATATTGCCGTGCGCATCCATCACGAAAATCGAGCCGAGATATGCGCCGGTCGCCGCGCGATCGAACAGCAGCCGGTGGCGCTGGCGCGGCGGCAATGTCATCAGTTCCGGATCGGCCACGCCGTCGACGACGTTTTGCAGCGACAAATCGTAGAGTTCGATATTGCGCGCGATATCGCGTTCGATCAGCAGCATCAGGTTGCGCGCATTTTCGACCGCATGGTCATACGCGTCGCGCCGTGCCTCGATTAATAGCGACGTGGAAAGTCCCCAACTGAACATCAGCAGGACGATGCCCGCCACGAGTACGCCGCGGGGCGACAGAATGCGTGCCACGATCGACGCGGTATGGCGGCGCAGCGTGGCGGGCAGCGGGAATGACTTCATCCTCGGGAGTCGGGGGCGGCGGTTACTCGCGTCGTTGGCGGTGCCGTCCGCTGATTATTTCGAATTAAACGTCATTATCCCGCGAATTCCTGAATTTCGTGTGCGCTTGCAAAACATGCATGCGGAGACGGCGATTCGAAACGGTTACGCATCATTACCGCATTGCGCGCGGGCGATTTGATTTGAATCAATGAGCAGTGTCGGTCTTTTTGTCTGATTAATGGCGCGTCGATCGGTCGATTTTGCGTATTGACGCTGTATTTGGCGGATCGGGACAGGATCAGGTGCTGACGGGAAGAAATGAAAATCGAATGACCCGTACGGAATCGGGGCTTTAACGACGGCGAGCGGCAGGGGCCGCGCCCGATGCGGCCAACCCGCTGATTCCGCGAAATCTCGGGCATGGCGGCGGGCGGGGCGACCTCAGCTGTCCCCCTGTCGAATCAGGTAGAATCCGCGCTTCGCCGCAGGCGCCCGCCGCGCAACGCGTATCGGGGCCGCATCGAATGCATCGCAGGACGCGCTCCGCGCTCCGATTCCGCATGCGCCGGCTCCGGATGCCGGCCCGCTCAACGTTCGTGTCGTTTATGTCCGCCATTCCGAATTCCGACCCACCCGGTTCGTCCGCGAACCCACCCAAGCTTCATCGCGCGCTGAAGGCGCGCCACCTTACGATGATCGCCATCGGCGGCTCGATCGGCACGGGCCTGTTCGTCGCATCCGGCGCGTCGATCTCGCAGGCCGGCCCCGGCGGCGCGATGGTCGCGTACATGCTGATCGGCCTGATGGTCTACTTCCTGATGACGAGCCTCGGCGAGATGGCGGCGTTCATGCCGGTGTCGGGCTCGTTCGCGACCTACGGCGCGAAATACGTGGACGAAGGCTTCGGCTTCGCGCTCGGCTGGAACTACTGGTACAACTGGGCGGTGACGATCGCGGTGGAACTCGTGGCCGCGCAGCTCGTGATGCACTACTGGTTTCCGGACGTGCCGGGCGTGTGGTGGAGCGCGGCGTTCCTCGCCGTGATGTTCCTGCTCAACGCGCTCACCGTGCGCGGTTTCGGCGAAGCCGAATACTGGTTCGCGCTGATCAAGGTCGTCACCGTGGTCGCATTCATCGGCGTCGGGCTGCTGATGATCTTCGGCATTCTGAAGGGCGCGCCGGCCAACGGCTGGGGCAACCTGACGATCGGCGACGCACCGTTCGCGGGCGGCCTGCCGGCGCTGATGGGCGTCGCGATGATCGCGGGCTTCTCGTTCCAGGGCACCGAGCTGATCGGTGTCGCGGCCGGCGAATCGGAGCACCCGCGCACGACGATCCCGCGCGCGGTGAAGCAGATCTTCTGGCGCATCCTGCTGTTCTACGTGTTCGCGATCTTCGTGATCGGCGTGCTGATTCCGTATACCGACCCGAACCTGCTGAAGACGGACGTGACCGACATCGGCGTGAGCCCGTTCACGCTGGTGTTCCGCCACGCGGGCCTCGCCTTCGCGGCCGGCGTGATGAACGCGGTGATCCTGACGGCCGTGCTGTCGGCCGGCAACTCGGGCATGTACGCGTCGACGCGCATGCTCTACAACCTCGCCACCGAAGGCCGCGCGCCGAAGGTGTTCGCGAAGCTGTCTCCCGGCGGCGTGCCGCGCAATGCGCTGTATGCGACCACCGCCGTCGGCGCGCTGTGCTTCTTCACGTCGCTGTACGGCGACAAGACCGTGTACCTGTGGCTGCTGAACACGTCGGGGATGACGGGCTTCATCGCATGGCTCGGCATCGCGGTCAGCCACTACCGGTTCCGCAAGGGCTACGTGAAGCAGGGTTATTCGCTCGACCAGTTGCCGTACCAGTCGAAGTGGTTCCCGTTCGGCCCGCTGTTCGCGTTCGTGCTGTGTCTCGTGATCGCGCTCGGCCAGGACTATCAGGCGTTCCTCGCGAACCGGATCGACTGGGCCGGCGTGGTCGCGACCTATGTCGGCATTCCCCTGTTCGTCGTCGTGTGGCTCGGCTTCCGGTTCCTGAAGAAGAGCCGGTTCGTGCGCTACGAAGACATGGAGATCGCGCCGTGGATCGCCGCGAGCCGCGGCGCGCAGCGGCAGCCGGTGGCGAACCGCGAAACCGCGGGCTGACGCCGGCGCGGCAGCGGCCGCGCGACGGACGACGAAACGGGAAGCCGCGCGCTTCCCGTTTTTTTTGCCAGGCTTTTGCCTGCACGGGGTCAAAGCCGGTTATATTGCCCGACCCTACCGGGCCGTGGCCCGGCCGGCGCGACAGGCGCAGCGCGGATCGGCATCCGGCGCGCGCGGCGCGGCGGCCGGCGAGCGGCCCGGCGTTTTCATCGTTCCATCCGGGCCGGCACGGCCCGCGGAGCGCGCAATCCAGAGGAATCCATGAGCGCATCACCCGCCGAGCGGAAGGCCGGACCCGTTTCCATCGTGCGAATCGAAGCCGCGATCAACGCGTGGCGCGAAGTGTACCCGCCGGCGCCGGACGGCGAGGACGGCTACGCGCTCGACGCCGGCAGCAACTGCCTGGCCGAGCTGTACGGCACGATGATCTGCTATCAGTTGCCCGACGTGCCGCTCGACTCGCTGAGCCATGAGCAGCGCGACGCGCTGTACGCGACCGAGGTGTGATGCGCGGTCGCGCCGCCGCCGCGAGGCGGCGATGAAACGACGGGAAGCTCGCGGGCTTCCCGTTTTGCTTTGGGCGGCGCCGTGATGGCGTGAAGCGGCGCACGTGGCGGTCGGCCCCGCCTGCGGTATCGTGACGACATCATCCGGCCGGAGTGGGGCGCCGGATTGCTCGCCGGGAGGCATCGAACATGGAGTTGAGACATCTCCGCTACTTCGTCGCGGTAGCCGAAGAGCGGAATTTCACGCGGGCGGCGGAACGGCTGCATATCGCGCAACCGCCGCTGAGCCGGCAGATCCAGCAGCTCGAGGAAGCGCTCGGCGTGCCGCTGTTCGAGCGCAACGCGCGGCCGCTGAAGCTGACCGATGCCGGGCGCTTTTTCTATTCGCACGCGGTGCAGCTGCTCGCGCAGACGACCGAGCTCGAATCGATGACGAAGCGAGTCGGCAAGATCGAGCGCAGCATGTCGGTCGGTTTCGTCGGCTCGACGCTGTACGGCATGCTGCCGAAGATCATCCGGCGCTTTCGCAGCGAATATCCGGCCGTCGAGCTGAGCCTGCACGAGATGTCGACGATGGACCAGATCAAGGCGCTGAAGGAAGGGCGCATCGACGTCGGGTTCGGGCGCATCCGCCACGAGGATCCGAGCGTGCGGCGCGTCGTGCTGCGCGAGGAGCGGATGATCGTCGCGCTGCCGCTCGGCCACGTGCTCGAGAACGCGAAACCGGTGCTGTCGCTGCACGATCTCGTCAACGACACGCTGATCATCTTTCCGAAGGCGCCGCGCCCGAGCTACGCGGACCAGGTGCTCGCGGCCTTCCACGATCGCGCGCTGCAACCGCGCAGGATCTACGAGACGCGCGAGTTGCAGATCGCGCTCGGCCTCGTCGCGATGGGCGAGGGCGTGTCGGTCGTGCCGCACAGCGTGTACGGGCTGAAGCGCGACGACATCAGCTACAAGCCGCTCGACGATCCGAATCTCGTCTCGCCGATCATCATGAGCATGCGCGCGCTCGACGAATCCGAGGACATCCGCGCGATGCAGGCGCTGATCTACCGGCTGTACGACGAAGCGCAGATGGAGTATCTGCCGCCGCAGCCCGAATGAGCGCGCGGGCGGTAAGGGCATGCTTGACGCTGCGCGCGCCGGCGGGCCACCATGTCCCGATTCGATGCGGCCGCCGACGCGCGGCCGCTTTCATGCAGACGACCGACACATGACCGATATCGTGACCGAGGAGACAATCGTCGAGACGCCGCAAGGGCGTCTCTTTGCGAAACGCTGGCGTGCGGGGCCGGCGCGGCAGGCGGCCGCGCCGATCGTGCTGCTCCACGATTCCCTTGGCTGCGTCGACCTGTGGCGCGACTTTCCCGCGCAGCTCGCACGCGCGACGCAACGCGACGTGATCGCCTACGACCGCCTCGGTTTCGGCCGCTCGGACCGTCATCCGGGCACGCTCGGTACGACGTTCGTGCGCGACGAGGCCGACCATGCATTCGTTGCGGTACTGGAACAGCTCGGCGTCGATGCGTTCGTCGCATTCGGGCACAGCGTCGGCGGCGGGATGGCGGTCGGCTGTGCGGCCGTGCATCCGGCGCGTTGCCGCGCGCTCGTGACGGTCGCCGCGCAGGCGTTCGTCGAGGAGCGCACGCTGGCCGGCATTCGCGACGCGGGGCGGCAGTTCGACGAACCGGGGCAGCTCGACCGGCTCGCGCGCTATCACGGCGACAAGGCCGAATGGGTGCTGCGCGCGTGGGTCGACACGTGGCTGTCGCCGGCGTTTCGCGACTGGAATCTCGACGACGACTTGCCGCGCGTGCAGTGTGAGACGCTCGCGATTCACGGCGAAGACGACGAATACGGGTCGGACGTGCATCCGAAGCGGATCGCCGCGCGCGTCGCCGGGCCGTCGTCGTTCCTGTTGCTCGCCCGCTGCGGACACATGCCGCACCGCGAGCGGACGGACGACGTGCTGGCCGCCGTCGCGACGTTCCTGCGCGACGCGCTCGCCTGAGCGCGCCACTGCCATTGCCAGCGGACGCCTGCCCGCCGGCCGTCAGAACGCAAGCTGGATCGCGAGATCGATCGCCAGCAGCGCGATCGAGCAGCCGATGCCGAGAATCACGTTCGGCAAGCGATGCTCGAAATCGCGATGATCCTTGCGCATCGCGGCGCCGAGCAGGAAGATCGCCTCGACGACGATCTGCAGCCCGACGAACAGCAGCATCAGCAGATACTCGTAGCCCATCTGCTTGAATGCGACGAATTGCATTCCGTGATCGCGGATCCACTGGCCGACGCGCAGCAGTTCGTAGACGAACAGCAACGCGGGGAACAGGTAACTGATGATGTAGGTCGGCGCGGTGGCGTGCCGTAGTTCGAGATGGAAGTGCTGATGCGTGGTGGCCATCACAACCCTCCTTGCAACGCATGATTGCGGTCGCGACGGCGGCGCGATCGCGTGCAAACGTCGGGGTTACCCGATGCCCAGTGCGCAGCCGTACGACATCAGCATACTGCTGCGCGGGGAATTTGGCATGCGATGCGTGCGATCGTCGTAAAAATGCCGATGCGGGGCGCGACGGGTTCACCGTGGCGTACTCGCCGGATGCGGTGCGCGATCGGGTTGCGCGATGCCTGATGTGCTCGGCCGCAACCATTCCGGATGCTGCTCCATTTCATCGGCCAACGCGCGCAGCGCGCGCGACGTGCGCGCGAATTGCGTCAGCGTACGGCGGACGTTCGATGTACCCGCACTCTTTTTCCCGAGCATGGCCTGCGCGACCATGAACGCCTGTCGCGCGGTGCCCAGCGCGCCATGGGCCTGCGGCGCGAGTTCGGTATCGAGCCGGGCGAACAGCGCGTCGGTGTTCGCGAGCGCGACGTTCAGGTCCGCGCCCATCCGGTCGAGCGGCAATCGGGAAAATGTGCCGGCGATATCGGCAATCTGATCGCGCAGCACGTCGAGCGTACCGGGCACGGTCGGCAATGCAATCGGCTCGCGAGTCGTATCGACCGACGCGTGCGGCGCGTGCGGAAACATGTCGAGCGCGACATACGAGCGGTTGGCGATCGGATTGCCGATGCGCAACTGGCCGCGCAAGCCGCGCGCGACGAGCGTATGCAACAGCGCCTTGCCGGCAGCGGAATCGCCGTTGCCGAGGACGTCGCGGTAGCGCTGCCCGAGGCGATCGGGGTAGAGAGTCATCGTCACGCGCATCGTGACGTCGCCGCGTGCCGCGTCGTATTCGGTGCCGACGGCCGTCACGTTGCCGAGCTCGATCCCGCGGAAATCCACCGGCGCGCCGACCTCGAGCCCGCGCAGCGAGCGGTCGAAACGCATCACCACCGGCGCGGCTGGTGCATTCGGCGTGCGCATCGCGTCGAGTTCGTCGTCGGCCACGCGAAAGCGCGCGCCATCGGGTGCCGCGGCGATCGACGTGCGTCCCGGCGGCGACGCGAATGCGAGCGCGCCGGCGAGCAGCGCGGCGATCGACGGCGTACCGAGCTTCATACCGCCCGCGTCGAGCTGCACGCCGAGGCCGCCGGCCTGCCACCAGCGCGCATCGGCATCGACGTATCGATCGAACGGCGCGGCGACGAACACGTCGATCGATACGCCGTGCCCGTCGGCGTCCAGCGCATAACCGACGACCTGGCCGACGCGCGCGCGCCGGTGATAGACCGGCGAGCCGATCGCGACGGAGCCGAGCGAGGTTGCGCGCAACGTGTAGTGACGACCGCCGCCTTCGGCGACCGGCGGTGCGTCGAGCCCGGCGAACGCGGTACGCGGATCGTGCGAATGGCCGACGGCCGCCGCGATGTACGCGCCCGACCGCATCGAATCGAGACCGGACACGCCGTCGGGCCCGAGGCGCGGCCGCACGATCCAGAAGCGTGTGTCGGCCACGGCCAATGCGCGTGCGTCGGTGTCCAGCCGCACGTCGATCGTCACGCCCGGTTGCCCGCGCCGTGTACGAACACGCGTGACGCGGCCGATTTCGACATTGCGCAGCCGCAGCGTCGATCGGCCGGCTTCCAGTCCGTCGGCGGTCGCGAACGCAATCGTGAGCGTCGGCCCGCGGCTGCCGAGCAACGACACGCCCCACGCGAGACAGCACGCAACTGCCGCGAGCGGCACGATCCAGACGATCGCCGCACGCGGCCAGCGGGCACGCCACGGCGCAATGCGCGCCGACGTGCGCCCGCGGCGGTCAGTCGAATTGCGCGACGAGCGCATCGGCACCCTTGTCGATTCCGGTTTTTGCCGCGCCGAGCGCACCGAAACTCGCGCCGATGTTCATCGCGTTCGGATACTGCTTCGTCACGTACGCGCTGATCAGCCGGTTCGTCGACGCATCGCGGATCTCCACCGCGTAGATGACCGAGCCCGTGAACGCCCCTTCGCGACCGCGGATCGCCTGCACGCCGTTGTAGACGTTCCCCGCGAGATCGAAATGCGCGAACACACCGGCAAACGTCGTCGTCGTCACGGCGCCCGTCAGCGTCAGTTTCACGCGCAGCGTGTCGGGGCCCGGCGTGCTCGTCAGCTCGAAGCGCTTGCCGAGCTTCTTCGCGAACGTCTCGCCCATGTACGCGGCAAGCGTCGACTTGTCCTGCTCGGTCAGGTCGCCGAACTGATGATCGGCGCCGCGATAGACGGCCACCGGGTCGAGGATCAGCTTCCGGTACGTGTGCCAGTCCGCCGGCAGCGCGTAGCGGTAGGGCATGCGCCCGGACTTGTCCTGCGGATCGCTGCGCAGATACGGCGACGATTCGATGCCGCTGTAGCGGGCGGGCTGAACGCCGGCGCATCCGGCGAGCGCGACGCACAGCGCGGCGTTGAGCAGGTGGCTGGGCTTGATCGATCGGTTCATCTGATTCTCCGGGGTCGGGATTCGCGCCGGCGGAGCCGACACGAAAGGTGGTGCAACAGGGGCGGCAACGCCGCTCGGATTTGTAAAAAAACCAACTAGGCGGTTTGTTTTTGGGGCGTAATACAAGCAATGAATCGCGGGAGCGGCAGGCCGCCCGATAAAGGAGAGCGGCCGGAAAGCCGCGCCCTGCGGGCCTCCCGTCGCGTCACGTGATGTGAGACGCGGCCCGTCATTCGGCCAGGGTCGATGCGGGAGCCGATCGTAGCACCGCCATTTTCGGATGTAAACCGACCAGGCGGTTTGTTTGTGATAAACTTCGCGCACTGTCTTCATGCGGCTCGGCCGCGTGGCCTCATTCCATACCGGGAAAACTTCATGGACAACCCGACGCGTTCCGAGCGAACGCGCACTGCCGCGATCCAGGCGGCGCTCGCGATCCTCGAGCGCGACGGCCCGGGCAAGCTCACGTTCGATGCGATTTCGCGCGAAAGCGGCATCAGCAAGGGCGGGCTGATGCATCAGTTCCGCACGAAAGGCGATGTGCTGAATGCATTGATGGAACATCAGCAGGACACCTACCAACGTTTCCAGCGCGACTATCTGGCCGCGCGCGACCCGGGCGAAGCGCAGCCGACGCTGGCCGCGCAGATCGCGACGATGCGTGAAGTGATCGACCAGCAGCCGTCGGCGGCGCTGGCGATCATGGCGGCGCTGGTCGAGGATCCCGCGCCGCTGCAGAAGGTGCGCGAGACCGATGCCGAGAACGTGAAGCGGATCACGGCCGAATCCGGCGATCCCGAGCTCGCGCTGCTGCGATGGAAAGCGGCGTGGGGGCTCGCGTTATCGGCGATGTTCGGGCTGTGTCCGCTGTCGGCCGACGAGCGCGCGAGGCTGTTCGACCGGCTGCTCGACGAGACGCAATGGCCGTCGGGCGGCGGCGATGCCGCGCCACGCGGTGCGCCGGCGGCGAAAGCGCCGCGGAAAAAATGAAGCGCGCGTTCGTCGTATGCGGCGTGGCGGTCGCCCGTTTCGGGCGCTCGCTGCTCGCGGTCGTGCTCGGGCGCTTGTAAAAGCGTGACGCACACGCACGCTCGCATGCGTGCGTCAGCGTTTGGTTTCCGCGCCTTCGACAAACAGCTTTGCGACCGACTGAAACTCCCGTTTCAGCGATAGCCCCGGCACGGTCAGCCAGCGCAAAATCGCCGCGAGATACAGGTGATGGAACCAGGTTGCGAGCTGATCGGCCCGCAGCGTGCGGTTCAGTTCGCCGGCCTGCTGCCCGGCGGCGATCAGTTGCTGCCACACCGATGCGATATCGCTGCCGTTCTCTCCCGCACGCTCCGGTTCGGCAGCGCCGATGCTCAGGAAGCGGTGCCGCAGGTAGGCGAGCAGGTACGCCGGATGGTGTTCGCACCAGGCGGCCGACGCATCAAGCACGCAGCCGATGCGCGACGCAAAGGTCTTGCGCCGCGCGACGTCGCGCTGCAAATGCGCGAGATCGCGCGCGAGCTCGCCTTCGAGCCAGTGCGCGAGCACGGCTTCCTTCGTCGGAAAGTGGTTGTACAGCGTGCGTTTCGCGACATCGGCCTGCGCGGCAATCTGCTTCATCGTGACGGCATCGTAGCCGTGCGCATCGAACAGGCGCGCACCGGTCTCGGCGAGATGCGCGAGCATCTGGATGCGCTTGCGCGCGCGGCGGCCCGGATCGTCGGTCGAAATCGTCATGGCAGGGGATTGACTGAAAGTGTACGGATTGCATTAGTATACGACGTGCACTTTTTTTGAATCCAACTTTTGCGCCGTGTACGAGGAGCCCCGCATGAAACTCGTCATCGTCACCTACGGCACCGAAGGCGACACGCGCCCGCTCGCGGCACTGGGCCGCGCGCTGCTGGATGCCGGTCACGACGTCCGGCTGCTGGCGGATGCGGCGACGCTCGGCTCGGCCGCCGCGCTCGGCGTGCCGTCGGCGCCGCTGTCCGGCGATATCCGTCGCGCGATTGCGCCGGAAGGCGCGTTGGCCGACGCGGTGCGCGGGCGTGGCGGCTTCAGCGATACATCGAAGGCGCTCGCGGCGATCGCGAACGCGAACACGGCCGCATGGATGCGCGAAGTGGCGGACGCATCGGCCGGGTGCGACGCGCTTCTCGTGTCGGGACTCGCGTCGTTCGTCGGGTTGTCGGTCGCCGAGTATCGCGGCATACCGGCGATCGGCGCGGGCATGATCCCGATCACGCCGACCGCCGAATTCGCGTCGCCGTTCCTGCCGCCGGGAAAGGTGCCGCGCTGGCTGAATCGCGCGAGCCATCGGCTCGTGAATGCGCTGCTGTGGCAGGCGTTCAGGAAGTCGACCAATGCCGCGCGCGCCAGCGTATGCGGATTGCCGCCGCGCAAGCACGTGTGGACCGATCATCCGATGCTGTATGGCGTTTCGCCGGCGCTGCTGTCCGGCCCGGCCGACTGGCCGGCGAACGTGCAGGCATGCGGCCAGTGGCGGATCGAGGCGCGTGCCTGGGCGCCGCCGCCGGAACTGTCGGCGTTTCTCGACGCGGGCGAGCCGCCCGTGTACATCGGTTTCGGCAGCATGGCCGGCTTCGATCGTGCGGCGATGGCCATGGCGCTGACGCAGGCGCTGGCCGGCCGGCGCGCGCTGTTCTATCCGGGCTGGAGCGGCATCGATGCATCGCTGCTGCCGGCGCACGTTCGCGTGATCGGCGACACGCCGCACGACTGGCTGTTCCCGCGCGTCGCGATGGCGATTCATCACGGCGGGTCGGGCACCACGCATTCGGCTGCGCGGGCCGGCATTGCGTCGGTGGTCGTGCCGTTCGCGGGCGATCAGTTCTTCTGGGCGAACCGGCTGCAACGGCTCGGTGTCGCGGATGCGCCGGTCGCGGGGCGGCGCGTGGACGCTGCCGCGCTGGCGCGGGCGATCGCGTTTGCCGAACGAGGCGAGACGAAGGCGCGTGCGGCGCAACTCGGTGCGCGCCTCGCGCAGGAAGACGGGTTGAAGCGGGCCGTCAGTGCGATCGAACGCTGGGGGCAACCGCGCGCGAGGTGAGCCCGCGCAGCGGCATCAGAAATGCCCGGTGAACCGGTAACGGCTGCCCGGGTGCCACAGATTCGCGACCGACGCGACCATCCCCTGCGACCACGTGCGCCGATGCAGCAGCAGGCACGGCTCGCGATCCTCCATCGTCAGGTGGCGGCGCGTTTCGGCGTCGGGCATCGCGGCCTCGATCCGGTATTCGACGCGCTGCAGCGGTGCGACGCGTGTGAGGTACTGGTTCGGCGTCGTCGTCGTGAAGTCCTGCAGCGCGTATTCGGGCGCGCAGGCCGGGTTGACCCAGCGTTCCTCGAGTTGCACGGGCGTGTCGTTCTCGAAATGCAGCACGCGCGAATGAAAGATCGGGCTGCCGGTGTCGAGTTGCAGTTCGTCGGCGAGCTTCGCGTCGGCGATGGCCGCGCCGACCTGCAGCACCTGCGCGCGATAGCCGTGGCCGCGCGCGGCGACTTCATCGGAGATGCTGCGGATCGCGACGAGCGTCGATTCGTATTTCGGCGACGCGACATAGGTGCCGGAGCCGCGCGTGCGCGTGAGCACCTGTTCGGCCGTCAGCTCGCGCAGCGCGCGGTTGACGGTCATTCGCGCGACGTTGAATTCGCGCGCGAGCTCGTTCTCCGACGGCACCTGGTCGCCTTCCGCCCATTCGCCGGCATGAATGCGCGCGAGGATGAAGTCCTTGATTTCCTGATAGATCGGTGTGGTCATGGGATCACGATTCGAGAGTCGGCAGCGGCCCGCCGCCGAATGTCGATCCGGCGCGCGCCCGGCGCCGAGTGTACCGGTTTCGCGGGCGCACGGGCCCGGATTCCCGGAATCATCCCTGTTCGGCCGGCGCGCGTCCATGCGGCGTCGCGGCCCGCCATCTGCTGACGGAACGGCAGTTCGGCTACCGGCTTCTCGGACGCGAAACGGTTGCCGGCTGCCAACGTCACCGCCAAAAGCAGTCTAGACAAATCTGCGGCGTCCCCAGATGGGATGCGTACGCGTCGAGAAAGCCGGATTTCAGCCGGCTGTAATCATTAATTAATTGAAAACTAAGGAAATTTCCAACCCACGATATCAATCCGCCGACAATTAGTGATAAACACGGATTGCTGGCTATGCCCCGGAAAAGGCAAAGTTGTATGTACAACTTGGAGCGCCATCGCGGGGATGGCGTGCCGGTTGGAAGGGTTCCCGGCGGGAGCCCGTTGCCCAGCTTGCCTCAGACAGGAACGTCATGAAGAAACTCGCGCTCAGTATTGCCCTAGCCTGCATCGCGGTCGGTGCCCATGCGAAGGATTGGTCGACGATCCGGTTCGGCGTCGACGCCAGCTATCCGCCGTTCGAATCGAAGGACGCAAGCGGCAAGGTGGTCGGCTTCGACGTCGATCTCGGCAACGAGATCTGCGCGCGCCTGAAGGCGAAATGCGTGTGGATCGAGAACGACTTCGACGGGATGATTCCGGCGCTGAAGGCGAAGAAGTTCGACGGCGTGCTGTCGTCGATGTCGATGACGCCGGCGCGCGCCGAGCAGATCGCGTTCTCCGACAAGCTGTTCAACACGCCCACGCGCCTCGTCGCGAAGAAGGGCGCGAACCTGCAGCCGACGGCCGAATCGCTGAAGGGCAAGTCGGTCGGCGTCGAGCAGGGCACCATCCAGGAAACCTACGCGAAGGCGTACTGGGCGCCGAAGGGCGTGCAGGTCGTGCCTTACCAGAACCAGGACGGCGTGTACCAGGACCTGATGTCGGGCCGCCTCGACGCGGCGCTGCAGGACGCGGTGCAGGCCGACATCGGCTTCCTGAAGACGCCGCGCGGCGCGAACTTCCAGTTCGCCGGCGGCGACATCGACGATCCGAAGACGCTTGGCAACGGCGCGGGCATCGGCCTGCGCAAGGACGACGCCGACCTGAAGGCGAAGATCGACCACGCGATCGCCGACATCATCAAGGACGGCACGTACAAGAAGCTCGAGAAGAAGTACTTCGCGTTCGACGTCTACGGCGGCTGACGCTTTTGCGGCGCACGCGGCTCCGGTCGCGCTGCGCCGCTCGTTTTTCCGGATCGGGATACGCTGACATGATTTTCCAGGGATTTGGCCCGCTGCTGTGGGCCGGCACGGTCGAGACCGTGAAGCTCGCGGTGCTGTCGCTCGCCGCGTCGCTCGTGCTGGGGCTCGCTGGCGCGGCCGCAAAACTGTCGACCAACCGCGTGCTCAAGGCGGTCGGCACCTTCTATACGACGCTGATCCGCGCGGTGCCGGATCTCGTGCTGATGCTGCTGCTGTTCTACGGGATCCAGATCCTGCTGAACAACGTGACCGACCTGCTCGGCTGGGACCAGATCGACATCGACCCGTTCGTGGCGGGCGTCGTGACGCTCGGCTTCATCTACGGCGCGTATTTCACCGAGACGTTCCGCGGCGCGTTCCTCGCGGTGCCGCGCGGCCAGCTCGAAGCGGGCTTCGCGTACGGGATGGGTGGCTGGCGCGTGTTCCGCCGCATCCTGTTCCCGCAGATGATGCGCTTCGCGCTGCCCGGCATCGGCAACAACTGGCAGGTGCTCGTGAAAGCCACCGCGCTCGTGTCGATCATCGGCCTCGCCGACATCGTCAAGGCGTCGCAGGACGCGGGCAAGAGCACGCTCGATTTCTTCTTCTTCACGCTGGCCGCGGGTGCGATCTACCTCGCGATCACGACGGTGTCCAACCTCGTGCTGCATCGTCTGGAGAAGCGTTATTCCGTCGGCGTCCGGAGGCTCGCACTGTGATCGAACTCGTCAGCCAGTACTGGCAAAGCTATCTGTACACCGACGGCTACCGCTTCAGCGGCCTCGCGATCACGCTGTGGCTGCTGGTCGTGTCGATCGTGCTCGGTTTCGCGCTGGCGGTGCCGCTCGCGATCGCGCGCGCATCGTCGAACCGCTGGATCTCGGGCCCCGTGTGGCTCTATACGTACGTGTTCCGCGGCACGCCGCTCTACGTGCAACTGCTGATGTGCTACACGGGGATCTACAGCCTGCAGGTGGTGCACAACCACGTGCTGCTCGACACGTTCTTCCGCAACGCGATGAACTGCACGCTGCTCGCGTTCGTGCTGAACGAATGCGCGTATGCGACGGAGATCTTCGCGGGCGCGATCAAGGCGACGTCGGCCGGCGAGATCGAAGCCGGAATGGCCTACGGGATGTCGCGCTTCAAGCTGTATACGCGGATCATCCTGCCGTCCGCGCTGCGCCGCTCGCTGCCGAGCTACAGCAACGAAGTGATCCTGATGCTGCATGCGACCACGCTCGCGTTCACCGCGACCGTGCCCGACATCCTGAAGGTCACGCGCGACGTCAATTCGGCGACGTACATGTCGTTCCAGGCCTACGGCATCGCAGCCGTGCTGTACGCCGCCGTCGTGTTCACGCTCATCTGGGCGTTCCGCAAGCTGGACACGCGCTGGCTCGCGTACCTCTCGCCGCGCGGCCATTAACGCATTCGCAAGATCAGCAAGGAAGGACCAAGCATGTACAAGCTCACCGTTGACAACCTGCACAAGAAATTCGGCGACAACGAGGTGTTGAAGGGCGTGTCGATGAAGGCGAAGGCCGGCGACGTGATCAGCATCATCGGCTCGAGCGGCTCCGGCAAGAGCACGTTCCTGCGCTGCATCAACTTCCTCGAGCAGCCATGCTCGGGGCAGATCACGATCGGCAGCGAGCCGATCCAGACCACGCGCGACCGCAACGGCTCGCTGCGCGTGGCCGACCAGAAGCAGCTGCAGCGGATGCGCACGAAGCTGTCGATGGTGTTCCAGCACTTCAACCTGTGGGCGCACATGACGGTGCTCGAGAACGTGATCGAGGCGCCGATGGCCGTGCTCGGCGTCGGCAAGGACGAGGCGATCGCGCGGGCGCGCAAGTATCTGGAGAAGGTCGGCCTTGCGCCGCGCGTCGAGGGCATGTATCCGTCGCACCTGTCGGGCGGCCAGCAGCAGCGCGTCGCGATTGCGCGCGCACTCGCGATAGAGCCGGAAGTGATGCTGTTCGACGAACCGACGTCGGCGCTCGATCCGGAACTCGTGGGCGAAGTGCTGAAGGTGATGCAGAAGCTCGCCGAGGAAGGCCGCACGATGGTGGTCGTCACGCACGAGATGGGCTTCGCGCGCAACGTGTCGAATCATGTGATCTTCCTGCATCAGGGGAAGATCGAGGAAGAAGGCGATCCGCAACAGATTCTCGTGAATCCGAAGAGCGAGCGGCTCGGGCAGTTTCTGTCGGGGCGGTTGAAGTAAACCCGCGTGCGGGCGGGGCGATGCATTAGCGCCCGTGACGCAGTTGCGGCTTCACGGGCGTTGATGCAGGTCATGCCTACTGTTGCGCGAGCGCGTCCGTCAACGGCCGCTGCGCGACCCGCACGAGATTGTCGCGGCTCGCACTCGGGCTCGACCATTGCAGGTGCATGCTGGCCGGCCCGCTCGCGTGCACGTACTCGACGCGGATCGGCACGTTCCGCTTCTGCGACAAGTGGATGCGGCCCTTCGCGGTCGCGAGCCCCGGCTGTTCCTTGTCGATCACCTTGCGGCCGTCGATCCACACGCGCGCGACGTTGTCGCTCGTCACGCTGAACGTGTAGTTGTCGGCCTTCGGAACGTCGAGCGCGCCGGTCCAGCGAATCGCATAGTTCGTCGCATTCATTCCCTTCGACGCATCGGGCGAATCGGTGCCGCGCTCGGTGTTCAGGTCGAAATCGACCAGCGGCGTGATCGACGAGAACACCGGCGTGGTGAACGTCGTGTCGTTGTAGTACGTCGCGTTCAGCACGCGCAGCCGCGAGCTGAACGCGCTCGCGAGCGCCTGCACCTCGGCCGTGCTCCACGGGTGGCCGTCGGGGTAGAGCGTTCCCTGGAACGGCGTCGCCGGCTCGACGGTTGCCGGCGCGGATGCCGTTTGCCCCCAGTGGAAGCGGGTGTTCGTGCGGCCGATCATCAGTTCCCACACGAGGAAGCCCGTCTTGCCGCCATAGGTGGACGCGATGCCGGCCATCGTCTGGCCCGCCTGGCCGCCCGGCCAGCCGCGCTGCAGCGTTTCCGAGTTCAGGCTGTCGAGCAGGCTCGGCGGCAGCGAGTAGTCGGGCGTCGTCGCATTGATCGCGTACGGGTGGAACGCATGGAAGTCGGAGAAGTAATCGCCTTCCGGCTCCTGCACGTTCGGCGAATTGATCGGCTGCGTCGCGCCCGCGTTCAGGATCGCGATGCGCGCGTCGTTCATCATCAACGCGCGCGTCGGTTGCAGCGCGCCGTTGCCGCTGCAGCCGGGCTCGTTCATCGGCTCCCAGTACAGGATGCGCGGGTCGTTGCGGTGCGCGGACACGAAATCGGCGATGTAGTGCTGCAGGTCCTGCTTGTACGTGGTCGACGTGCCCGCCGCGATCGGTTGCAGGTACTGCTGCTCGATCGACTGCCCGGGCGACTGCACCCAGCGGCTGTTGTGCACGCCGAAGATCGGCGCGGGCTGCGGACCGTACGCGGGATCGACGTGCCAGCAATCGTCGTAGAAGATCGGCGCGACCTTCAGCCCGTGGCGCGCGGCGATCTCGAGCAGGCTGTCGAATTTCGCGAGGAACGCGTCGCGGTCGTTGACCCAGTTCAGGTAGTGCAGGTACACGGTGATCGTGTTCATCCCGTAGGTCTGCGCGTAGTCGAGCTCGCGGTCGACGATCGCCGGATCGTAGTTCTGCCAGAAATCGATCGCGTTGACGGCATTCCACGGGTTGTACACGGCGCCCACCACGCGCGAGAAATCATACGTTTTCGGCGCGACGTCCGGATAGCGGCTCACGGTCACGTTGCTGAACGCGACGCTCGCGCCGAAGCGGCGCAGCCCGAACGCACCCGCGCGCAGCGCGGTCGTCAGGCCGCTCGTCGCGTCGTTGATGCTGATCACCTGCGTGCCGTCGACGAACACGTCGATCGCGTTGTTGCGCGTGACGACCTTCAGGTGGTGTGTGCTGCCCGGCACGACCGCGGGCGCCGGGTAGTCGACGAAATCGGTCCAGTTGTTCTGCTCGCGGCCGACCTGCACCACGTGGCGCACCGCGTCGAGCCCGACGTAGTAGCCCGTCAGCGCATCGGTGCCGACCGACGGGTTCGTCACGTGCACGATGAAGCCCGCATTCGCGGTCGTCGCGCCCGGCGCCGGGGCGCCGATCGTCACGTCCGCTTCGTACGACGCATGGCCGTACGCCGGATGCTGCGCGTTGGTGACGAGCTTCGCGCCATCCGTACTCGTGCCGTCGATCCGGATCGTGTTCGTGCCTCCGCTCGTCCAGGCCGGGCCGTACGTATCGAAATCGGCGAGCGTCAGCGTTTGCGTGTCGGTCGCGACCGGCGGCGCCGGCGGCGCATAAGGTGGCACGCCGCGCGACGACACGCGCAGCGCGGGCGTCGGCCCCGGTAGCCCGAGCGTGACGAGCTGGTTCGGGAAATGCGACGGGCCGCCGTGCCCCATGTTCATGAAATCGCCGGACGCGGCGGCGTCGACCGTGGCGGTGCTGTCGCTGGACGCGGCATCGACGGACGCACGCGCGGCGAGTGCGGATGCCGACGGGGCGGACGAATCATCGCCGCCGCACGAGGCGAGCAATACGACGACCGCGAGCGCGGCGGGCTTGAGACGAGACGTGATAGTCATTCTGGACTCCGGATGAATGAGGAGAAGCGGACGACTGGTGACTCGATGCGGATGAAGCGGTGCCCCGACGGCAAGCGTCGCGGCACGGTGCGCGTGTGATGTGCGGACGGCACGGAGCGGGCAGCGCGGCGGGTTCGCGCGCAGTCGCTTCCGGTCACCGTCTCGTCGTGTTGCTGTGTGGTGGCACCGGGTTCTGCTCGATGCCGACGCAAGTATAGAAATGCTTTGAAATTATTACTAATAATTTAGTGATGATGTTTACCCTGAAGCATGGCGCGATGGAGGGTAAGCAGCGGGCGAGCGCCGACCCGCGCGGGCGGCGCATGCGCCGCACCGCATCATGTGGTGTACGGGAGGAGGGGGGCTGGGGCGTGCTTACGCGCTCGCCGATTGCGCGGCCGTCTCGACGGTCCGCACCGACCCGCGCTCGACCAGCGGCCCGTCGAGCTTGATCGCGCGGCGGCGCACGGGCATCCCGACCGCGCGGTTCTGTTCTTCCTGCAGCAGGATCTCGACGGCCCAGCGGCCCAGTTCGTAGTTCGGCAATACGATCGTCGACAGCGGCGGGTGCGTGTGTCGCGCGATTTCCTGGTCGTCGTAGCCGAGCACCGAAACGTCGTCGGGCACGCGCATCCCGAGATGCTTGACGGCCTCGATCGCGCCGATCGCCATCAGGTCGTTCGCGCAGAAGATCGCGGTGGGCGGGTGCGGCTCGCGCAGCAACGACAGCGTTTGCTCGAAGCCGGTATCGGAGCCCCAGTCGCCGTCGCGCACGAGTTCCGGCGCGAACGGGATGTCGGCCGTGGCGAGCGCGGTGCGATAGCCTTTCAGGCGATCCTTCGCGGCGTCCTGCCACGGTTCGCCGTTGACGTAGCCGATGCGCCGGTGGCCCGCGCGCAGCAGGTATTCGGTCGCCGCATGGCCGCCCGCGACTTCGGCCGGCACGATCGACGACAGCCCGCTGTCCGTCGTATAGCAGTTGAGCAGCACGGCCGGCACGCGCGGCAGCTCGGCCGGCAGCGCGACCTTGCGCGTGTAGACGGTCGCATAGACGACGCCGAGCAGGTTCGGCATCGCGAGCACCGACTCGAGCACCTGACGCTCGATGTCGACGTTGCCGTGGGTCGAGTACACGGCGAGCAGCTTGCCGTTCGCGTAGGCCGCGTCGCGCGCGCCGTCGATATTGACGACCGGGTGCGGGCTCGTCGAGATTTCGTCGGCGAGATAGACGATCAGGTCGCGCTCGCCGCTGTGCGTCATCGTCACTTCGCGCGGCAGGAAGCGGTAGCCGAGTTCGTGCGCGATCTTCAGCACTTTTTCGCGCGTGGCGTCCGAGAATTTCGTGCCCGCCGCGTTGTTCAGCACGAGGGAGACGGTGGATTGCGACACGCCGGCAAGCTTGGCGATGTCGGTCATCGTGGGGCGACGTTGAGTAGAGCGTTTCACGGTAGGAGCGCGGTCCGGCCTCGGCAGGATAGGCAAATAAAATCGTTGATGAACAGCGGGTCGGATCATCTGACCCGACGGTAACATCGGCCATTCGGGCCGGCAATCAAGCTTTACGCGTGCTGCGCCGGATGCGTGGATGTCGAGATAATAATATCAACAAATATTATTGACCACGCGGGCGGCGCCGTGCCATCCTTGGCCGCACATGCCCGCGGCCGGATGCTGCACGCCGGCCTGCGGGATCGTCAGCTTCATCCCGGGATGATCGATGCCGATGGGAATGCCCCGCCACACCGACTTGATCGAACTCGCCAGCGGGTCGACCCGCGTACGCGTCGCGCCGCGGGCCGGCGGATCGATCGCCGCGTACTACGACGACGCGCCGGACGGCCCGCAGCACTGGTTCCGCCCGACTTCCGACGCGGCGCTCGCGAGCGGCGATCCGCTGCGCTTCGCGAGCTTTCCGCTGTTTCCTTACTGCAACCGCATCCGCGACGCGAAGTTCGAATTCGACGGCCGCACGATCGACTTGTCCGGCCCGGACGATGCGTATCGCCATGCGCTGCACGGGCACGGCTGGCTGCGCCCGTGGCAGGTCGAGCGGCGCGACGACACGCAGGTCGACCTGCGCTTCGAACATCGCCCCGATACGGGCCGCGCTGGCGACTGGCCGTTCCATTACGAGGCGCGCCAGTCGATCCGGCTGGACGGCCCCGTGCTGTCGATCACGCTGTCCGCGCGCAACCTCGGCGCGTCGCCGATGCCGTTCGGCATGGGCCATCACCCGTATTACCTGCGCACGCCGCACACCGTCGTGAAGGCGCACGTCGACGCGATGTGGCACGCCGACGCCGATGTGCTGCCCACCCACGTCGGCGATCATCCGGCCGTCGCCGCGCTGCGCGACGGGATGCCGGTCGATGCATTCGAGCTCGACAACAATTTCGTCGGCTGGACCCGCGAAGCCGCGGTGATCTGGCCGGAGCGCGGCCGGCGGATCGTGCTGCAGGCCGAGCAGCCGTTCGACCAGCTCGTCGTGTACGCCCCGTCGGGCGCGGACGCGCTGTGCGTCGAGCCCGTCACGAACACGACGGACAGCTTCAATGCGGCGGAACCCGCGTCGCTCGTCGGCGGCTGCGTGCTGGCGCCGGGCGAGTCGCTGCAGGCGACGTTGCGGTGGACGCCTGGCCCCGCCTGACGGATTCGGCGGTACGGGATTATCCTGAGTCGGGTAGGCGATAATATCGAGTAATAATATTAATTCGTGATGCCGCCGCCGCGGGTGTGTCATGGGGCGCGGGCCGATCACGACATCACAACACTTGGAGACGATGATGCCGAGCCGTGCAAAGCTGCAACGTATCGTGGTGACGATGGGTGTGACGCTCGGATGCGTCGCGATCGCGCATGCGCAGGACAACGCGCAGAAGGTCGGCGCCAGTTCCGCGCAGACCTGCACGAATCCGAAGCCGGGCAGCGTGAAGCTGACCGATCTCGTGGTCGGTTTCTCGCAATCGGAGAACGAACAGAACCCGTTCCGCGCGACCGAAACCGCGTCGGTGCGCGCCGCGGCGAAGGCGGCGGGCGTCAAGCGGCTGCTGTATACGAATGCGAACGCGAACCAGGCGAAGCAGGTCGCCGATATCGAAAGCATGATCAACCAGGGCGCGCAGGCGCTGATCGTCGCGCCGAACGATTCGACCGGCCTGCAGCCCGCGCTCGCACAGGCGCGCGCGAAGGGCATCCCGGTCGTGACGATCGACCGCCAGACGGCCGGCACGCCGTGCCAGGATTTCATCACGTTCCTCGGTTCCGACTTCTTCCGGCAAGGGCAGCGCGCCGCGCAGGCGCTCGCCGATGCGACGGGCGGCAAGGCCACGATCGCCGAGATCCAGGGCGGCTATGGCAATACCGTCGAGAGCCAGCGCACCGACGGCTTCGCCGACGGCCTGAAGAAATTCCCGAACATGAAGATCGTCGCGTCGCAGACCGCGAACTGGTCGGCCACCGAAGCGCAGAAGGTGATGGAGCAGGTGCTGCTCGCGCATCCGGACGTGAACGCCGTCTACGCGCAGGCCGACACGATGGCGCTCGGCGCGATGACCGCGCTGCGGCAGGCCGGCAAGCAGCGCGGCGTGACGGTCGTGTCGATCGACGGCACCAAGGATTTCGTCACCGCGATCGCGAACGGCTCGGCCGCGGCGAGCGTCGAGACGAACCCGCGCTTCGGCCCGCTCGCGTTCAAGTCGCTCGAAGCGTGGTTCGCCGGCAAGCCGGTCGCGCAAAAGCAGATCATGGAAGACGCGCTGTACGACAAGGCGAACGCGAAGCATTCGCTCGAAGCGAACCTCGTCTACTGATCGGCCGGCACCGGCCGCCAACGGCTCAACCGCTCAACCGCGAACGCGAGGCGCGCGATGGACGCAACGCTTCCCGCCGGATCCGACGCCGACGGCGCCGACGGCAAACCGGTCGTGCTCGAGACGCACGGCGTCGGCAAGACGTTCGGCGTGGTGCGCGCGCTGACCGGCGTGTCGTTGTCGCTGCGTGCGGGCGAGGTGCACGGGCTGATGGGCGAGAACGGCGCCGGCAAGTCGACGCTGATCAAGATCCTCACCGGCTTTCACCAGCCCGATGCGGGCGAGATCCGCGTCGACGGCGTGCCCGTGTCGTTCGACAGCCCGCGTGCCGCGCAGCACGCGGGCATCTGCGCGGTCTACCAGGAAATCAACCTGATTCCGGAACGCAGCGTGGCCGAGAACATCTTCCTCGGTCACGAGCCGCGCCGCTTCGGCCCGTGGATCGATCGCCGCGAGATGCGGGCGCGCACCCGCGAGATCGTCGAGCGTTACGGGCTCGACGTCGACCCGGCCGACAAGGTCGGCTCGCTCGGGCTCGGCCAGCAACAGATGGTGTCGATCGCGCGCGGCGTGTCGCTCGGCGCGCGCGTGCTGATTCTCGACGAGCCGACTTCCGCGTTGAGCGGGGCGGAAGTCGAGGTGTTGTTCGGCGTCGTCGAGCAGTTGCGCGCGACCGGCATCGCGATCGTGCTCGTGAGCCATCGTCTTTCGGAGTGCTACCGCATGTGCGACCGGCTCACCGTGCTGCGCGACGGCGCGGTCGTGCGCAGCGATACGCCCGACCGGCTGCCGCGCATGGCGCTGATTTCGGCGATGCTCGGCCGCGAAGTCGGCGCGCACGGCCCGCGCGAACAGGCGGAGGCGGCCGCCGCCGACACGACGCACGAGCCGGCGCTCGCCGTCGACCGGCTGCGCTGGGGCACGCGCCTGCGCGACGTGTCGTTCCGCGTCGCGCCGAAGGAGATCGTCGGGCTCGCGGGTTTGCTCGGCGCGGGCCGCACCGAGACGTTCAAGGCCGTGTTCGGCGCGCAGCAGCCGGACGGCGGCGCGGTGCGCGTCGGCGGCCATGCGCTCGACGGCGCGGACCCGGCGCGGGCGATTCGCGCGGGGCTCGCGTTCCTGTCCGAGGATCGCCGCTCGGAAGGCATTTTCTCGAAGCTGTCGGTGCGCGAGAACATCGTCGTGTGCGTGCTGCCGCGCATCGCACGCTTCGGCTTCATTTCCGTACGCAAGCAGGAGGCGCTCGTCGAGCGCTATATCCGCGAGCTGGGCATCAAGACGTCGCATGCGGGCGCGCCGATCTCGACGCTGTCCGGCGGCAACCAGCAGAAGGCGCTGATCGCGCGGTGCCTGTCGACCGAGCCGTCGGTGCTGCTCCTCGACGATCCGACGCGCGGCATCGACGTCGGCGCGAAGGCGGAGGTGCACGATCTCGTCAAACGGCTCGCCGACGAGGGGCTGGCGGTCGTTGCGACGTCGTCGGAGATGGAAGAACTGCTCGAGCTGGCCGACCGGCTCGTGATCCTGCATGAAGGCGCGACAAGCGGCGAACTGTCGACGCGCGGCGCGAGCCCCGACGACGTGACCGCGTTGCTCGCGAACCAGACGTGACGCACCCGACATCGACCCGAGGATGAGGAAAGCGTGAATCTTGCCAACCTGATGAGCGAACCGGACCAAGCCCGCCGCACGTCGCGCCGCTCGCTGTTCGCGCAGGCGCGCGACCACAGCGTGTATCTCGCGTTCGTCGCGCTCGCCGTCTTCAACCTGATCGTCACGCCCGGTTTCTCGAATCCGCTCGCCGCGCGCAGTCTGCTGTTCCAGGCCGCGCCGATCGTGCTGATCGCGCTCGGGCAGAACCTCGCGATCGCCACGCGCGGGATCGACCTGTCGGTCGGCTCGGTGATGGCGCTGTCGAGCGCGATCATCGCCGTATGCTTGCCGTACGGCACCGGCGCGGCGTTCGCGGCGGCGATTGCGATCGGCCTCGCGGTCGGCCTGTTCAACGGCGGCCTCGTCGCGCGGCTCGGCATCGATCCGCTGATTTCCGGGCTGGCGTTGCTGGTCGCCGCGCGCGGGCTGGCGCAGGCGTTGCTCGGCGGCTCGCGTGTGAGCCTGCCGCCGTCCGATGCGTTCGATTTCGTCGGCATCGGCACGTGCTTCGGGCTGCCGGTCGTGATGCTGATCGCGCTCGCGTGCGCGGCCATCGTGTTCTTCGTCGTGCGCAACACGACCTTCGGGCGCTACACGATTCTCGTCGGCGCGAGCCGCGATGCCGCGCATCTCGCCGGCGTGCCCGTGCGGCGCACGCTGCTGGCGGTCTATGCGGCGAGCGGTGCATTGGCCGGGTTGGCCGGTCTGTTCGCCACCGCGCGTCTCGGCGCGGGCGATCCGAACTACGTCGGCGTGAACTTCGAACTCGATGCGATCGCCGCATCGGTGATCGGCGGCACGCCGCTGTCCGGCGGGCGCGTGTCGATCGTCGGCACCGTGTTCGGCGTGCTGCTGCTGCAACTGCTCGATGCCAGCTTCATCATGAACAACATCAGCTACACGTATGCGCAGATCCTGAAGGCCGCGTTCATCCTCGGCGCGTTGTACCTGCAACGCTCGGGAGCCTGATATGTCGACCGCGCCGATCTCCCCGCACACCGCGCAAGATGCAGGCCGCGCGCGTCGCGCGCAGTTCGTCCGGCTCGTGCAGGCGCGCGGTGCGATCGCGATCCTCGTGCTCGTGTGCCTGATCGCCGGCCGCGTGTTCCCGCATTTCCTGAGCGCGCCGAACCTGCTCGATATCGTCGCGGCCGCCGCATTCGTCGCGCTGATCACGATCGGGCAGAGCTTCGTGATCATCCTCGGCGGGTTCGACCTGTCGGTCGGCTCGCTCGTCGGGCTCGGCACCGTGATCGCCGCGTATGCGGCGCCGTACGGTTGGGGCGCCGCGCTGGCCGCGCCCGTTTGCGTCGGGCTGATCGTCGGGCTCATGAACGGCTGGCTGATCGCCCGCGCGCGGATGGCGCCGTTCATCGTCACGCTCGCCGCGCTGCTCGGATTGAAAGGGCTGTCGCTCGTGCTCGCGAGCCAGGACATGCTGATCGCGAACCCCGGCTTCTTCGCGACGATCGCGAACGGCTCGCTGTTCGGCGTCGGCAATCTCGTATGGATCGTGCTCGTCGCGTATCTCGTCGCCGCGTTCGTGCTGAATCACACGCGCTACGGCGCGGGCGTGTTCGCGATCGGCGGCAACGAGGAAGCGGCGCGCATGCTCGGCGTGAACGTCGAAGGGCTCAAGGTCGTCACGTACGGGTTGAGCGGGGCGCTGGCGGGGCTGGCCGGTGCGCTGCTCGCGTCGCGACTCGATTCGGGGTTGCCGGGCGCCGGCAACAGCTACGAGCTGCAATCGATCGCGGCCGCGGTGATCGGCGGCGTGCTGCTGACGGGCGGCGTCGGCACGCTGTTCGGTCCGCTCGCGGGCGTGCTGCTGCTCGGCGTGATCGAGAACGTGATCAACCAGGTCGGCACGTTGAGCCCGTACTATCAGAACCTCGCGAGCGGGGCGTTCCTGCTGCTCGCGGTGATCGCGCAGACGCTGCTGACCGGCAAGCGGCGCAAGCGATGACGTGCGCGGTGTCCGCCGCCGACGCTATGGGGCGGGGCCGGTGGATAGCGTGCCGCGTTAATGTATGTTTTCGACGAACCGCCTTCATTCAGGCGGTTTTTTATTGCTCTGCTGAATTCGCGACCGGCTTTCCGATGCGACACGTTGCTTTGGATTTCAAACGGTCGCGAAGCTGAAGAACCGGAAAGAAAAGAAAGACGTTCGTCAGCTTCGACCGTCGATTAACGATGCGATGTCAAAGATCGTCAATTGCGCGTGGGCGCGGTGCACGGTTCGTCCACACCCGGCGTTAAGGAGGTACCAGCCGGATCACCGGCTGACCTATCCGGGAGAGTTTCACCATGAACCGCATCGCGAAGATCCTGACGGCAACCGCACTGGCTTGCGCCGTGCTCGTGCCGGCACTGGCCGAAGCGCATTCGCACCGCGTGTGCCATTTCGATCATCACCATCACCGCGCGTGCCGCTGGGTGCGGTAATCGTGGTTTTCCCCGGGATGTCCCGGACATTTTCATCATTCAGGCAAATCAGGAGAGGACCATGAAAAAGACGATGTTGATCGCCGCGCTGGTCGCCGGCATGGGTATGTCGATCGGTGCGTTCGCGCAGGTTCCGGCCAGCGCGCCGGCCGGCACGACGGGGCTTTGCAAGGACGGTTCGTTCTACTCGGGCGCATCGAAAAAGGGCGCGTGCGCCGGTCATAAAGGCGTGAAGACGTGGTACGGCGCATCGGCTGCAGCCGCGGCAAGCGCACCGGCCGCGGCGCCGGCAACGGCGGCCTCCGCCGCGCCGGCATCGGGCACCGCACCCGCGAAGAGCGCGGCGGCGTCCACGGCCGCAGCACCGGGCGGCGGCGCGGGCAAGGTGTGGGCGAACGACACCACGAAGGTCTATCACTGCTCGACCGACAAGTACTACGGCAAGACGAAGCACGGCAGCTACATGTCGGAAGCCGACGCGAAGGCGAAGGGCTACCACGCATCGCACGGCAAGGCCTGCTCGTAAGCGGTTCGCGCGCGGTCGTCTCGCGCGCTGCCCGGGAACGATCGGGATTCACGCCCCGCCATTTCGGCGGGGCGTTTTCGTTTGTGCGGCCAGTGCGCAAGCGCGCCACGCTTTCAATTGCACGACCTGCGCGTGCATCGAAATGAATACCGCGATGTACCCACGCAATCCGCAAACGTTTTACCTTGATTTCGGTTAAGAACGAGGACGAATTCCCTAAAGGATGTTGCGCCCCCTGACGTAAACGAGTCACGGGGACGACTCGCGATCGCACGCTTCAGACAGGCGACGCGCAGTCCGCAATAACCAGCGCAGCAGGGGAACCGACTTGAATCGTCAGCAATCGTGGACGCGTACCGCGGCGCCCGGAGAAGTCATTTACTCGGAGGGCTTCGCGGGCGAGCCCGTCATCTTCCTGATTACCGACGGCAAGGTCGAGTTGTCCACGCGCTGCGACGACAAGCGCGTGATCGTCGCGACGCTCGGCCGCGGCGAGTTCTTCGGCGAATCGGCGCTGCTCGCCGCCGAACCGCGTGCGCATACCGCGAAGGCGCTTTCGTTCTGTCAGCTCACGGTCGTGCCGGCCGGCATGCTCGATGAAGAGATCGAGCGCGTGTCCGCGCTGCTGCGCCATATCGTGCGGACGATGATCCGCCGCGTGAAGCGCAAGGACGACCAGCTTGCGACCTATACCCATGCGGATTTCATGCCGGGCGTGCTGTCGTATGCGCACGTGCTGTCGCTGATGGCCGGCACCGACGCGCGCGAATCGGGCGACACGTGGGCGCGCCGGTCGATGCAGCCGCATGCGGCCGAAACCTCGGTGCCGCTCGCCGAAGTGATCCGCAAATGCCGTGCGATTGCCGGCCATTCGCGGCCGCACGTGCTCGCGATGCTGCGGCGCATGGAGAAGCTCAACCTCGTCACGATCGAAGCCGCGCAGGGCGACGTTGCGGGCGGCGCAACCGACTACGCGGCTTCGTCGGATGCGCGCCAGGTCGTCACGTTCGACGCCGCACGCGTGATCGACCGCGCGCAGCAGGTCGCCGATCACGATCTCGACCTGTCGATCAACAGCGAACTCGAACTCATCGAACTGGCCGATCTCGAATCGCTGATCGGCGTCGACAAGACGCTGCTGCTCAACAAGCTGTCGAACGGCGAGATCGCGGAAGAAGTGTTCGCGTTCCGCAAATCGAAGGTACTCAGCTACGTCGAACAAAAGGGCGTCGCGTACTTCTCGCGCCGCAACGCGCGCCGCGGCGGCGACGTGCGCGCGCTCGAGGATCTCGTATGGATCGACCAGCGCACGCTGTTCGACGTGATCAGCACGTTCGATACCTACGATCTCGCGAAGCTGATCGCGAACCTCGACGATCGCGCGGTGGCCGACAAGCTGTTTTCCGTGATGACCGAGGCGCGGCGCAACGAGGTGTCGTGGGTGATGCGCCGCGAACTCAAGCTCGATCCGGTCGAGATCGAGGAGATCGAGCAGCGCGTGCTGGAGGCCGTACGCGCGGCGAAGGCGCCTGCGGCGGGTGCGACGTCCGTCGCATCGACTTCATCGTCGGATGCGTGATACAGGGAGGCGTATGGATCTGTTGACCCTGGTCGGTGTGGTGCTGGGCGGCGCGGCGATCGTGTTCGGGTTCGCGCTGGAAGGCGGGCACTTCTCGATGCTGTTCCAGTTCGAGGCGCTCGTGATCGTGCTCGGCGGCACGCTCGGCGCGGTGATGATCCAGAACACGTGGGCGCGCTTCTTCGACGCGGTGAAGCAGTTGCGGCTCGCGTTCGTGCGCGCACGCGAGGTCGATCGCAAGAACCTGTCAGACCTGCTCGAATGGGGCGACCGCGCGAAGCTCGACGGGTTGCTCGCGTTCGAATCGATGGACGTGAGCGGCATTCATCCGTTCGCGCGACGTGGGCTCGAACTGCTGGCGAACGGCGTGTCGACCGCGGTGCTCGAGGATGCATTGCAGCGCGAACTCGATGCGTACGAACGTAGCCGCCTCGCCGCCGTACGCGTATGGCAGCAGGCCGGCGGCTATGCGCCAACCTTCGGCATTCTCGGCTCGGTGCTCGGGCTCGTGCAGGTGACGAGCCATATTCTCGAACCGGCGCAGCTCGGGCCGGGCATCGCGGTTGCGTTCGTCGCGACGCTGTACGGGCTCGCGTTTGCGAACCTCGTGTTTCTGCCGCTGTACGGCAAGCTGCGTGCGCAGATCGACAGCGAGATGCGGTTCCGCAAGCTGTATCTCGACGGCTTGCTCGCGATTTCGCGCAAGGAGTCGCCGCATACGATCGAGACGCGGTTGACCGGCGATGTGCGCGGGCGGGCGGCGGAATCGCTGGCGTGATGTCCGAGTGCTCGTATCCGCCGTGCTTCTACCGTATGACGAACCCGGATTCCCGACAGCGTGACTGCTCGAACTGACGGCGCATCCGCCGCCGATCGCGACGATGACGAACTCGAAGGCGCGCAGTCCGGGCGCTGGCTGATTTCGTACGCGGATCTCATCACGACGCTGATGGTGCTGTTTCTCGCGCTGTATGTGCTTCAGCTCGCGAAATACAACGCGCTCGATGCGCGGTATCAGACACTTGCGCGGCAGGCTGGGGGTGTTGGGAGTGCCGCCGTCGATGCCGCCAAGTCCGATCCTGCGCCGCCGTGGCTCGCGTTGCTCGATTCGTTGAAGTCGAATGGACGCATTTCGCTGGTGAAGGCGCCGCACGGCATCGAGATCGGTATCGACGCGAAGATTCTGTTCAACGTCGGCGATGCGCGCTTGCTGCCCGATTCGTCGCCGGTGCTGAACCAGATTGCGCAGGCACTGAGCGCGCATGCGACGGGCGACATCCTCGTTGAAGGCCACACGGATAACGTGCCGATCGCGAACGCGAAGTACGAATCGAACTGGGAGCTTTCGTCGGCGCGCGCGGGGAGTGTGGTGCGCTATCTGACCGAGCGCGGTGTCGCGCCGCATCGGCTGGCGGCGATCGGGCGGGCGGATACGCAGCCGCTTGTTGCGGGGGACGATGCTGCTTCGAGGGCGCGCAATCGGCGCGTCACGATCTTCGTTGCTTACTGATCAGCGCTTTGTATTTGCGTTGTTCCTCGTGCATATGGGCGGATGCATATGCCGGCTCTTTAACAACATAACGAATCTCGAATGATCGCTATCTGAAATCAGCGATGCGATTCTGCTCCCGCCTGCCGATAACCCAATCTGGCTCAGACCGAGCGGTTATCGAGGGTTCCCCATGCATTTCTGGCGCAAGCTTTCCATTCAGAACAAGCTGATTCTCAGCATGACGAGTTGCCTGCTCGTGTTCGTCGCGATTTCGAGCGGGCTCAGCGTTCGTCTGATCGGCGAAGCGGTGCGCGATCGCGTCGTCCGCGAAGAGCTGCCGACTGCCGTCAACGGCATCCGCGCCGACGTGCAGCGCCAGATGGCTGGACCGATCGCCGCGTCGCGCATTCTGGCGCGCGATGCGTTCCTGCTGCAATGGGAAGCCGACGGCGAACCCGATGCCGGCACGCGCAACTGGATTCAGCTTGCGAAGAACGTGAAGGACGAGCAGAAGGCCGCGTCCGTGCAGTGGGTGTCGGTGAAGAGCGGCAACTACTACAACGAAGCCGGCCTGCAGCGGAAGGTGACCGACAAGGATCAGTGGCTGACCAGCTTCCTGTCGTCCGGCAAGGCGTTCGACGTGAACATGGATCGCGAGGTGACCGTCGGCGGCTACATGATGTTCATCAACAGCCGCGTGGAACTCGACGGCGTGCCGATCGGCGCGGCGAGCATGAGCCTGTCCGTGGATGCGCTTGCGAAGGGTATCTCGGCTTATCGGATCGGCGAGACCGGGTTCGCATACCTCGTGCGGCCCGACGGCGCGATCATGATGCATCGCGATACGTCGCTGATCGACGGCAAGCATTTTCTGAAGGATGAACCGGGGCTGCCGGGCGGTGCGTCGTCGACGCTGCTTGCCGGTAAGCCGTATGCGTACCTGAGCTACGAGGGGGATGGCGGCGCGCGCTTCATCGCGACGTCGTTCATTCCGGAGCTGAATGCGTATGTGGTCGTCCAGGTGCCGCAGGCCGAACTGCTCGGGCCGGTGACGCGTGCTATTCGCAGCGCGGCACTGGTTGCGGCGGTGGTGGGGCTCGGGGTTGCGCTGCTCGTGATCTGGCTGGTGGGCAGAGCGATCGCCGCGCCGATCCGCCGGGCGGCAACGCTGCTGTCGGAAATCGCGAGCGGTCAGGGCGATTTGACGCGCCGGATGACGGTCGAGAGCCAGGACGAAATCGGGCAACTGTCGGATGCGTTCAACCGGTTCGTGTCGTCGCTGTCGACGCTCGTTCATCGGATTCGGGCTGCTTCGGCTTCGATTGCGACCGGGTCGGCGCAGATTGCTTCGGGGAATGCGGATCTGAGCGAACGCACCGAAGGGCAGTCGAGCAACCTCGAGCGGACGGCTTCGTCGATGGAAGAGATCACGGCCGTGGTGCGCAACAACACCGAGACGGCGACGACGGCCGCGAAGATGATCAATGGTGCTTCGGATACGGCGGCGCGCGGCGGGCAGGTGGTGGGTGAAGTCGTGACGACGATGGAGCAGATCAGCGACGCGTCGCAACGGATCTCCGAGATCATCGTGATGATCGACAGTATTTCGTTTCAGACGAATATTCTGGCTTTGAATGCTGCCGTGGAAGCGGCGCGGGCGGGGG
>NZ_PREY01000046.1:0-42901 GCF_002959955.1 Burkholderia sp. BE12
CCTCTGATCAAAGCTGCCCCGCCGCCCCCGTCCACCGCAGGTAATCGCCGCGCGTCCAGTCGAGCGACACGCCGACGCGTTTCGTGCCGGGCCGGATCTTCGGCTTGTACATCGACAGCGTCAGCGATTCCAGCGCCGGCCATTCGCGGAACGACAGCACCGCGAGATCGGCGACGAGCGTCTCCAGCAGCCGCGTATGCGGCTTGTGCGACAGGAACGACGCGACGCGCGCGCAATAGCCGTCGTAATCGATCCACTCGCCCTGCTCGCTCGGCTCGCAGCGATACCCGAGCCGAGCATCGATCACGATCGGCTGCGGCGCTTCATGCTCGTGCGCGTGGATGCCGATCCGCGCGGGCACCTTCAGTTCGTCGACGAACACGCTCCAGCCGCGCCCGCGCAGGCGCGGCGCGTCGATCGCCACGAACGGTTCGTCGAACGGCTTCATGATGCGAGCGGCGCCGCGGCGTCGAGCATGATGCGCACGAAATAGTCGGCGAAGCTGCGACGCAGGACGATCTCGAACGACTCGTCGCCGGTCGGGATCAGCGTGATCGGCGACTTGAAGTAGTGCGACTGCGCGCACTGGCCCGGCTTGAACACGCGCGGATGCAGATCGAGCGGGCAGCCGCGCGCGATCACGTCGCGCACGCGTTCGCCGACGACCTCGACGACCGTGTAGCCGCTACCGACGTCGACGGCCGCCGCATACGAGCCCTGCACGGCCTCCGCCAGCTTCGCTTCGAGCACGCCGGCCTGAACCGGCCCGTTCGACCGCACGAGCCATTCGTCGGGGCCGAGCCACAGCACGTCGTACTCGGCGCCGCGCGCCACCGTGTTCGGCTCCGCGGGCGGGCGGCAGCCGACCACACGCTCGAACGCGGCCACGAATGCCGGGTCGCTCAACTCGCCGCGCACGTTGACGAGATCGAGGAACGGCCGCTCGCGCAGCGCGAACTTCTTCGATGCGCGCGCCTGGTGCGCCTTCAGCACGTCGGCGGCGCCGACGAACGGCGATTCAAGCGTCACGCCGCCCGCACCCGCCACCTGCGTCTGGTTTCTCGTTTCATTCCACATGCTGACGCACCCCTTCGGTATCGTAGAAAACCGGGCTCGAGATCTTCGCGGTGATGCGCTTGCCGTTGGCCAGCGGAATCACGACGCTCTCGCCCATCTTGTTCAGGCCGCCCTTCACCACCGCGAGCGCGATCGAGCGCTTCAGGATCGGGCTGTAGTAGCTCGACGTCACGTGGCCGATCATCGGCGTCGGATCGACCGCCGACACCTGCGTGTCCTTCGCGATGATCTGCGCGCCTTCCGGCAGCACGAACTGTTCGTCTTCGGTCAAGAGGCCGACGAACTGCTTGCGGCCTTCCTTCGCGGTATCCGAGCGCGTCAGCGAGCGCTTGCCGAGGAAGTCCTTCGACTTCGCGACGAGCCCGCCCATCCCGAGGTCGTACGGCGTGATCGAGCCGTCGGTATCCTGGCCGACGATGATGTAGCCCTTCTCCGCGCGCAGCACGTGCATCGTCTCGGTGCCGTACGGCGTGATGTCGAACTCGGCACCGGCCGCCATCAGCGCTTCCCACACCGCACGGCCCGCATTCGCCGGCACGTTCACTTCGTAGGCCAGCTCGCCCGAGAAGCTGATCCGCATCACACGCGCCTTCGCGCCGGCGACGGTGCCGTTGCGGTAGCTCATGAACGGGAACGCTTCATTGCCGAAGTCGATGTCCTGGCACACCTTCTGCACGACCTTGCGGCTCTTCGGGCCGACCACCGCGAACGTCGCCCAGTGATCGGTGACGGACGCGAGCCGCACCTTCAGGTCCGGCCATTCGGTCTGCAGCCAGCGCTCGAGCCACGTCAGCACGCGCGCCGCGCCGCCGGTGGTGGTCGTCATCATGAAATGCTGGTCGGCGAGGCGCACGGTCACGCCGTCGTCGAACACCATCCCGTTTTCGTCGAGCATCAACCCGTAGCGGCATTTGCCGATTTCGAGCTTGTTCCACGGGTTCGTGTACATCCAGTTCAGCAGCTTCACCGCGTCCGGACCCTGGATGTCGATCTTGCCGAGCGTCGACGCGTCGAGAATGCCGACGCCGTTACGCACCGCCAGGCATTCGCGCTTCACGGCCGCATGGAGATCCTCGCCGTTCTTCGGGAAATACCACGGCCGCTTCCAGTTGCCGACGTCCTCGAACATCGCGCCGTGCTCGACGTGCCATTCGTGCACGGCCGTCTTGCGGATCGGGTCGAGGAAATCGCCCGTCTCGCGGCCCGCGAACGTGCCGAACGACACGGGCGTGTAGTTCGGGCGGAACGTCGTCGTGCCCGTTTCCGGAATCGTCTTGCCGAGCGCGCCCGCGAGGATCGCCATCCCGTTGATGTTGCCGAGCTTGCCCTGGTCGGTGCCGAAGCCCATCGCCGTATAGCGCTTCACGTGCTCGACCGACTCGAAGCCCTCGCGCGCGGCGAGCAGGATGTCGGCGGCCGCCACGTCGTTCTGGAAGTCGACGAACTGCTTCGGTCCGCGCGCGGCCGCCTCGCGGCTGCCGACGAGCCACAACGGCTGCAGCGCGCCTTCGACGGCTTCGGCGACCTGCGGTGCGGCCGGACGCTGCGCGGCCGTGAAGCCCGCGGCCTTCGCCGCTTCCACGCCCGCATCGACCGCGAGCCGCAGCGCACGGGCCAGCCCGAATTCGCCGGCCGCCGCACCGATGCTCGCCTCCGCCTGCACGGGCTTGCCCGGCAGGAAGCACGCCTTTTCGTCGTTCCAGCACGCCTTGCCGCCCGATTGCGCGAACAGGTGCAGCACCGGGCTGAAGCCGCCCGACATCGCGACGAGGTCGCACGGCAGCGTCTGCAGCTTGCCGCCGGTCTGGCCGTTCGAGTAGGACGCGACGTCGACCGACGATACGCGCCACTTGCCCGAAGCAACCGTCACGACCGCGCCGCTCATCACCGTCACGCCCTGCCGCTTGGCCGCGGCCGGCAGCGCGCCGTTCGACGACGCGCGCGAATCGACGACCGTGACCTTCGCCCCGCACGCCTTCAGGTCGAGCGCGGTCTGGTATGCACGGTCGTTGTTCGTGAACACGACCGCGTTACGGCCCGGCAGCACGCCGAAGCGATGCACGTAGGTGGACACCGCACCCGCCAGCATCACGCCCGGCAGGTCGTTGTTGCCGAATACGATCGGCCGCTCGTGCGCGCCGGTCGCGAGAATCACGCGCTTCGCGCGGACCTTCCACAGCAGCTCGCGCGTGCCCTTGCGCATCGACACCGGCAGGTGATCGGTCAGGCGCTGCGTGACCGTCACGAGGTTGTGGTCCTGATACCCGAACGCGGTGCTGCGCGACAGGATCGTCACGTCGGGCAGCTTGCGCAGCTCCGCCTCGATCTTCTCGACCCATTGCAGCGCGGGCTTCGCGTCGATCTCCGCGCGGCACGACAGCAGGCTGCCGCCGAGTTCGCGCTGGTCGTCGACGAGGATCACGCGCGCGCCGGCCGTGGCGGCCGCATGCGCGGCGGCGAGGCCCGACGGGCCACCGCCGACCACGAGCACGTCGCAGTGCGCGTAGCACTTGTCGTAGCGATCGGCGTCGAGCACCTCCGGCGCCTTGCCGAGGCCGGCTGCTTCGCGAATCTTCTCTTCGTACTTCGGCCACATGTTGCGCGGCCACATGAACGTCTTGTAGTAGAACCCGGCCGGCATGAAGCGCGAGAACTTCTGGTTGATCGCGTACTTGTCGTTCTCGAGCGTGGGCTCGGCATTCACGCTCGTCGCGACGAGTCCCTGGTACAGCTCGATCTCGGTCGCACGTGCATTCGGCACGGTATACGGGCCGGACTCGAGCTGCACGACGGCATTCGGTTCCGCCACATCCGCCGTCACGATCCCGCGCGGACGGTGGTACTTGAAGCTGCGCGCGACGAAATGCACGCCGTTCGCGAGCAGCGCGGACGCGAGCGTGTCGCCCTGGAAGCCCTGGTACGTGCGGCCGTTGAACGTGAACGTCAACGGAATCGCGCGATTGATCCGGCCACCGGTGCCGAGGCGGTCTTTCTGGCTCATTTGCTCGTACCCTCTTCGTGTGCGTTGCCGGCAGCCGCGCCGCTGATGGCAGCCCCGCCGAACTTTTCGTAGCCCTTGATATCGTAGGTCACCGTGTCGCGCGTGACCTTGAACCAGCGGCGGCAGCCCTGCGTGTGCAGCCATTGCTCCTTGTGCAGCCCGCGCTTGTTCTCGCGCATGAACACGTATTCGCCCCATTCGCGGTCGGTCATGTTCTCGTTCGCCACCGGGCGCACGATGTCGGCTTCACCGCCGCACGAGAACTCGGATTCGGCGCGCGGCCCGCACCACGGACATTCGATCAGCAACATGTTTCTTTCTCCAATGGTGGTCAGTGCGCGACGGCGGCAGCGCCGTGCTCGTCGATCAGGTGGCCCGTATAGAAGCGGTCGAGCGCGAACGGCGCGTTCAGCGGATGCGGTTCGTCGCGGGCGATCGTGTGCGCGAACACCCAGCCCGAGCCGGGCGTCGCCTTGAAGCCGCCGGTGCCCCAGCCGCAGTTGAAATAGAGGCCCTTCACGTCGGTCTTGGTGATGATCGGGCACGCGTCCGGCGACACGTCGACGATGCCGCCCCACTGGCGGTTCATCCGCACGCGCGAGAACACCGGGAACATCTCGACGATCGCCTGCAGCGTGCTTTCGATGATGTGGAAGCTGCCGCGCTGGCCGAAGCCCGTGTACTGGTCGATACCGGCGCCGATCACGAGATCGCCCTTGTCGGACTGGCTGATGTACGCGTGCACCGCGTTCGACATGATCACCGAGTTCACCACCGGCTTGATCGGCTCGGACACCAGCGCCTGCAGCGGGTGGCTTTCGATCGGCAGACGCACGCCGGCCATGTCGGCGAGCGTCGTCGTGTTGCCCGCGGCCACCACCGCGACCTTCTTCGCCTTGATGAAACCCTTCACCGTGTCGACGCCGACCACCGCGCCGCCCTCGCGGCGAATGCCCGTTACCTGGCAGTTCTGGATGATGTCGACGCCGGCGCGGTCCGCGCCGCGTGCGAAGCCCCAGGCCACCGCATCGTGACGCGCGACGCCCGCGCGGCGCTGGATCGACGCGCCGAGCACCGGGTAGCGGCTGTTCAGGTTGATCGTCGGCTCGATTTCCTTGATCTGCGCGGGCGTCAGGAATTCGGCGTCGACGCCGTTCAGCCGGTTCGCGTTCACGCGGCGCTCAGTGTCGCGCACGTCCTGCAGCGTGTGCGCGAGGTTCATCACGCCGCGCTGGCTGAACATCACGTTGTAGTTCAGATCCTGCGACAGCCCTTCCCACAGCTTCATCGCCTTCTCGTACAGCGCGGCCGATTCGTCCCACAGGTAGTTCGAGCGCACGATCGTCGTGTTGCGCGCGGTGTTGCCGCCGCCGATCCAGCCCTTCTCCAGGATCGCGACGTTCGTGATCCCGTGCTCCTTCGCGAGGTAGTACGCGGTCGCGAGGCCGTGGCCGCCGCCGCCGACGATCACGACGTCGTATTCCTTCTTCGGCTCCGGGCTCTTCCACTGCTTCTCCCAGTTCTCGTGATACGAGAGGCCGTTGCGGAACAGGCTGAATATCGAGTAGCGGCTCATGTTTGGATCCTTCGTTAGCATTCGATGACGTTCACGGCGAGGCCGCCGCGCGACGTTTCCTTGTATTTCGTCTTCATGTCGGCGCCGGTTTCGCGCATCGTCTTGATCACGGAATCGAGCGATACGTAGTGCTGGCCGTTGCCCTTGAGCGCCATGCGCGACGCGTTCAGCGCCTTGATCGCGCCCATCGCGTTGCGCTCGATGCACGGGATCTGCACGAGCCCGCCCACGGGATCGCAGGTCATCCCGAGGTTGTGCTCCATGCCGATCTCGGCCGCGTTCTCGACCTGGTCGGGCGTGCCGCCCATCACGGCGGCGAGCGCGGCGGCGGCCATCGAGCACGCGACGCCCACTTCGCCCTGGCAACCGACTTCCGCGCCGGAAATCGACGCGGTTTCCTTGTAGATGATCCCGATCGCCGCGGCCGTCAGCAGGAATTCGACGATGCCGGCTTCGTTCGAGCCCGGCACGAACTTCACGTAGTAGTGCAGCACCGCGGGAATCACGCCGGCCGCGCCGTTGGTCGGCGCGGTGACCACCCGGCCGCCGGCCGCGTTCTCTTCGTTCACGGCCATCGCATACAGGTTGACCCAGTCGAGCATCGACAGCGGGTCGCGCAGCGACTCTTCCGAACGCGCGCGCAGGTGGCCGTTCATTTCGGCCGCGCGGCGCTTCACGCGCATCGGGCCCGGCAGCTCGCCCTCGACCTTGCAGCCGCGCTCGACGCACGCGGCCATCGTGCGCCAGATCGCGAGCAGCCCGGCGCGCACTTCGTCGGCCGGCCGCAGCGCGGATTCGTTGCGCAGCATCAGCTCGGCGATCGACAGCCCATGTTCGCGGCACTGGCGCATCAGGTCGTCGCCGGTGCGGAACGGATACGGCACCTCGACCGCCGCGCGCACGCCGTTCACGCGATCGCCGTCGCGGTTCACGACGAAGCCGCCGCCGACCGAGTAATACTCTTTCTCGACGAGCAGCTGGCCGTGTTCGTCGAATGCCTGGAAGCGCATCCCGTTCGGATGCACGATGCCCGTGCCGCTCATCAGCTTGCGATAGAAGCCGATGTGTTCCTTTTCGTCGAAGCGCACCGTCTGCTTGCCGAGCAGCGTCAGCGTCTTCTCCGCGCGGATCGCGGCGAGCCGCGGCTCGATCAGGTCGGGATCGATCGTGTCGGGCAGGTGGCCCTCGAGGCCGAGCAGCACGGCCTTGTCGGTGCCGTGACCCTTGCCGGTCGCGCCGAGCGAGCCGTACAGCTCGACCCTCACGCGGCGCACGAAGCCGAGCAGGTTCGCGTCCTCGACGTGCGACGCGAAGCGGCACGCGGCGATCATCGGGCCGACCGTATGGGAACTGGACGGGCCGATGCCGATCTTGAACAGGTCGAACGCGCTGACGTTCATCTGGCTTCCTTTGGGTTGCATGCGTGAAATGTCGTTGGGCCTCAGTACATCAGGGCGTAAAATCGGCCGATAGAACAAAAACGGCATCGGCGTGGGATAGCGCCGCCAAGCGCCGCGCCGGCTGCCCGGAAAGTGCGTTTTGGCGATGGTTCGCGACGAAAAACCACAAGTCCGGCCGCGGCCGATCGGCGACGCTGGCTGCATCCGTGCCGCCCCGGCAGCCGTAGCCCGCAAACAGAGTGAAACGAGTGAGACCGCCTGCCCGGCGTGACGAGATTGGCCGCGATGACCCCCGACGTACCCGCTTCCCCCCTCGCAGAACCCGCGCCGCGGCGCATCCGCTTCGGCATCGTGCTGCTGCCGAACTTCACGCTGACGGCCTTCTCGGGCTTCGTCGACATGCTGCGGCTGTCGGCCGACGACGGCGACTACAGCAAGCCCGTGCGCTGCGCATGGAGCGTGATCGGCGAGACGCTCGCGCCGGTGCGCGCGAGTTGCGGGATCCAGATCACGCCGTGGGAGACGTTCGACGCGGCCGAGCCGTTCGACTATGTGGTGGTGGTGGGCGGGCTGCTGCATTCGGGGCCGCAGGCCGGCCCTGAAACGCTCGACGTCATCCGCCGCGCGGCGGCGAGCGGCGCGACGGTCGTCGGCATCTGCACCGGCGTGTTCACGCTGATGCGCGCCGGCGTGCTCGACGGCTACCGCACCTGCGTGAGCTGGTTCCATTACTGGGATTTCATCGAGCGCTTTCCGTCCGCCGATCCCGATCTGCTGATCGCCGACCGGCTGTTCGTGATCGACCGCCGCCGGATCACGTGTTCGGGCGGCCGCGCGTCGATCGACGTCGCCGCCGCGATCCTGCTGCGCCATTTCGATCACGCCACCGTGCAGAAGGCGCTGCGCATCCTGCTCGTCGGCGAGATGCAGAAAGGCAACGCGCCGCAGCCGCATCCGCCGGGCCTCGAACCGGCGACGCATCCGAAGGTCAAGCGCGCGATTCTTCTGATGGAACAGCACGTGGGGCGTACGCTGCCGCTCGATGAACTCGCGTGCAAGCTCGACTTGTCGACGCGGCAGCTCGAACGGCTCTTCAAGGCCGAGACCGGCAAGAGCCCGCAGGCATTCGCGAAACAGGTGCGGCTGCGCACGGCCGCCTGGCTGCTGACGAGTTCGGACCGCACGGTCGCCGATATCGCGTCGAGTTGCGGATTCGCCGATGCGTCGCACCTCGGGCGCGAATTCCGCAAGCAGTTCGGCGTGCCGCCGGCGACGTATCGCGAGCGCGGCGGCGACGTGGCCGAAGTCGCCGCGACGCCCGATGCGTCGGCCGACGCCGTCGAGGACGTCGCCGACTGACGGCCTGCGGGCGCCCGCCCCTTTCCCGACCCATTGCGGAACCGCACACGTTCGCCTCCGTTTTGACGCTTTTGGAACCGGTTCCAGTCAATTTAGCCGACGTTCCTCGCCGTGAAACGAGGGTTATCCCGGATGCTGATGCGCGCTCAAATTTGTATGATGACCACATCACCTTACAAACCAGAGCATCATGTTCGAGAAAATTCCGGCCCGCGCGATGAGCGACCATGTCGCGCAGCAACTGCTCAAGCAGATCGAAGTGGGCAGTTTCTCGGCCACCGGCAAGCTGCCGACCGAGGCCGTGCTCGCGCAGGAATTCGGCGTGAGCCGCACCGTGATCCGCGAGGCGATCTCGCGGCTGAAGAACGAAGGCGTGGTCGAGCCGCGCCAGGGCAGCGGCGTGTTCGTGAACCAGCACGGCGCGATCCGGCCGCTGCGGATCGACTACGCGGAAGCCGTCGAGGCGAGTTCGCTGCCGCACCTGCTCGCGGTACGCCGCGCGATCGAGGCTGAAGTCGCGGCCGAAGCCGCGCTGCACCACACCGCCGACGACATGGCCGACATCGACGACGCGCTGCGCAAGATCGACGAAGCGGCGGCCGAAGGGCGCGACGGCGTCGCGGAAGACGTCGCGTTCCACCGCACGATCGCGGCCGTCACCGGCAACCCGTATTTCCTGAAGACGCTGCAGTTCCTGAACCAGTATCTCGAAGCCGGCGTGAAGGTCACGCGGGGCAACGAAGCGACGCGCGACGATTTCTCGCGGCAGGTGCGCGAGGAACACGCGGCGATCGCCGACGCGATCCGCGCGCGCGATCCGATGGCCGCCCGCAACGCGGCGCGCACGCACATGTACAACGCCGCCCGCCGCCTCGCGGAAGCCGGCATCTGCTGAAGCCGGCGGCGCCTGCCGAGCCGGGCGCCGCCGTTGTCCGGAACCTCTCCCGAATCAATCAAGGTTGACCATGTCACGAAATGTTGGAGTCATCGGCCTCGGCGCGATGGGCCTCGGCGTCGCACGCTCGCTGCTGCGCGCCGGCCTGCGCGTCCATGCATGCGACGTGCGCGACACCGTGCTGCAGGCGTTCGCCGCCGAAGGCGGCATCGCGTGCGCGACGCCGGCCGAACTCGGCGCGCGGTGCGACGTCGTCGTCACGCTCGTCGTCAATGCCGCGCAAACGGAAACGGTGCTGTTCGGCGAACACGGTGCGGTCGCGGCGATGAAGCCGGGCGGCGTCGTGATCGCGAGCGCGACCGTCGCGCCCGAATTCGCGGTCGCGCTCGGCGCACGCATCGAAGCGGCCGGCCTGCAGATGCTCGACGCGCCCGTGTCGGGCGGCGCCGCGCGCGCGGCCTCCGGCGAGATGACGATGATGACGTCCGGGCCGGCCGCCGCCTATGCGGGCTGCGAGGACGTGCTCGCCGCGATCGCCGGCAAGGTGTACCGCCTCGGCGACGCACACGGCATCGGCTCGAAAGTGAAGATCATCAACCAGTTGCTGGCCGGCGTGCATATCGCGGCGGCGGCCGAGGCGATGGCCCTCGGCCTGCGCGAAGGCGTCGATGCCGACGCGCTGTACGACGTGATCACGCACAGCGCCGGCAATTCGTGGATGTTCGAGAACCGCGTGCCGCACATCCTGAACGGCGACTACACGCCGCTGTCGGCCGTCGACATCTTCGTGAAGGATCTCGGCCTCGTGCTCGATACCGCGCGCCGCAGCAAATTCCCGCTGCCGCTGTCGGCCACCGCGCATCAGATGTTCATGAGCGCGTCGAGCGCCGGCCACGGCGGCGAGGACGATTCCGCCGTGATCAAGACTTTCCCCGGCATCACGCTGCCGCCCGCCCGCTGATTCGAACGACGTTCCCGCCATGACCGCTTCCGCTTCCCGTCCCCTGCTCGGCTGCATCGCCGACGATTTCACCGGCGCGACCGATCTCGCGAACATGCTCGTCAAGAGCGGCATGCGCACCGTGCAGACGATCGGCGTGCCCGCCGATGGCGCGGCTGCCGACACGATCGTCGACGCCGACGCGATCGTCGTCGCGCTGAAGTCGCGCACGATCCCCGCCGCCGACGCCGTCGCGCAATCGCTCGCCGCGTATGAATGGTTGCGCGCGCAAGGATGCCGACAGTTCTTCTTCAAGTACTGCTCGACGTTCGACTCGACCGACTCAGGCAACATCGGGCCGGTGGCCGACGCGCTGCTCGATGCTGCCGGCGGCGACTTCACGATCGCGTGCCCGGCGTTCCCCGAGAACGGCCGCACGATCTATCGCGGCCACCTGTTCGTCGGCGACGTGCTGCTGAACGAATCGGGGATGGAGAATCATCCGCTCACGCCGATGAAGGATGCGAACCTCGTGCGCGTGCTCCAGCAGCAGACGAAGTCGCCGGTCGGCCTGATCCGCTACGACACGATCGCGCTCGGCGCGGCCGCCGTGCGCGCGCGGATCGACCAGTTGCGCGCGGAAGGTGCGCGTTTCGCGATCGCCGATGCGCTGTCGGACCGCGACCTCTACGTCCTCGGCGAAGCGTGCGCGGGCCTGCCGCTCGTCACCGGCGGCTCGGGCATCGCGCTCGGCCTGCCCGCGAATTTCCGCCGCGCGGAGCAACTGCCCGAGCGCGACAACGCGGCATCGCTGCCGCGCATCGACGGCTTGTCGGCCGTGCTCGCCGGCAGCGCGTCGAAGGCCACCAACGCGCAGGTCGCCGCATGGCGTGCGACACGGCCGAGCTTCCGCATCGATCCGCTCGCGGCGTCGCGCGGCGAGCCCGTCGTCGATGAAGCGCTTGCCTTCGCGCGTTCGCACCTGCCCCAACCCGTGCTGATCTATGCAACGGCCACGCCCGACGAAGTGAAGGCCGTGCAGCAGGCACTCGGCGTCGACGCGGCCGGCCATCTCGTCGAAAGCACGCTCGCGGCGATCGCGCGCGGGCTGCGCGAACTCGGCGTGCGCAAGTTCGTCGTCGCCGGCGGCGAGACGTCCGGCGCGGTCGTGCAGGCGCTCGACGTGAAGTCGCTGCAGATCGGTGCGCAGATCGATCCGGGCGTGCCGGCCACGGCCACCGCCGACGCCCAGCCGCTCGGCCTCGCGCTGAAATCCGGCAACTTCGGCGCGACGGACTTTTTCGACAAGGCGCTGCGCGCGCTGGACGGAGCCGCACGATGAGCCACGAAGCGAAACTGCGCGAAGAGATCTGCGTGGTCGGCGCGAGCCTGTATGCGCGCGGCCATGCGGTCGGCAGCGCCGGCAACATCAGCGCGCGTCTCGCGGACGGCTGGCTGATCACGCCGACCGACGCATGCCTCGGCCGGCTCGATCCGAACGACATCGCGAAAGTCGGCACCGACGGCCAGCCCGTCTCGGGCGGCAAGCCGTCGAAGACGCTCGCGCTGCATCGCGGCATCTACGCGCGCAACGCCGAAGCGAACGGCGTCGTCCACACGCACTCGACGCATCTCGTCGCATTGACGCTCGCGGGCGTATGGCGCGACACCGACGTGCTGCCGCCGATCACGCCGTACTACGTGATGAAGGTCGGCCACATTCCGCTGATTCGTTACCGCCGCCCCGGCGACCCGGCCGTCGCGGCCGAAGTCGCGGCGCTCGCCGACCAGGTGCGCGGCGTGCTGCTCGATCGCCTCGGCCCCGTGATGTGGGGGCCGTCGGTATCGCACGCGTCGTATGCGCTCGAGGAGCTCGAGGAAACGGCGCGGCTGTGGCTGATGACGCAGCCGAAGCCCGAGCCGCTGTCCGACGCGGCACTCGACGAACTGCGCCAGACCTTCGGCGCGCGCTGGTAACGCGGCGCGCACCCCGTACCGATTCACATGCTCGCCGTGTGCGCGGGCCCTTCCGTCAGCACACACATACGATCCGGCGGCCTACGCGCCGCCGGCACACGACGTCCTTGGAGACACGACGATGACTGCTCTCGACGCGGCCGCAAGCCGCTCGCCCGCCGCGGCCGCCCACTCGGGCGAACTCGACCGCACCTACAAGAAAGTGTTCTGGCGCATCGTGCCGTTCCTGATGCTCTGCTACGTGGTCGCGTATCTCGACCGCGTGAACGTCGGCTTCGCCAAGCTGCAGATGTCGCAGGATCTCGCGTTCAGCGAAACCGTGTTCGGGCTCGGCGCGGGGATTTTCTTCCTCGGCTACTTCCTGTTCGAACTGCCGAGCAACATGCTGATGCACCGCCTCGGCGCGCGCATCTGGATCGCGCGGATCATGATCACGTGGGGCCTGCTGTCCGCGCTGTTCGCGTTCGTGAAGACGCCGACGCAGTTCTACGTGCTGCGCTTCCTGCTCGGCCTCGCGGAAGCCGGCTTCTATCCGGGCGTGATCCTGTACCTCACGTACTGGTTCCCGTCCCATCGCCGCGCGAAGATCATCGCGGTGTTCATGTCCGCGATTCCGGTGTCGGGCATCTTCGGCAACCCGCTGTCGGGCTGGATCATGGAGCGCTTCCACGGCGGATCGGGTTTCCACGGCTGGCAATGGATGTTCATGATCGAGGCCGTGCCGGCCGTGCTCGTCGGCATCGCGACGATCCTGTATCTCGACAACAGCATCCGCGGCGCGAAGTGGCTCGACGAGCGCGAGAAGCAACTGCTCGAAGACGAAATCGCCGCGCAGCCGCAGGAACAGCAGAAGCACGGTCATTCGCTGAAGGCCGTGTTCTCGGACCCGCGCATGTGGTGGATGTCGCTGATCTACTTCGCGTTCGTCACCGGCCAGTACGGGCTCACGTTCTGGATGCCGACGCTCGTGAAATCGACCGGCATCACCGATACGCTGCAGATCGGCCTGCTGTCGGCGATTCCGTTCGTCGTCGCGATCGTCGTGATGAACCTGTTCGGCCATAGCGCGGACAAGCGCCGCGAACGCCGCTGGCACCTGATCGTGCCTGCGCTGATGGGCGCGCTCGGGTTTGCGGTCGCCGCGTCGTACTCGCACAATACGGCCGTGTCGATCGTGTTCCTGTCGCTCGCGGCGGGCGGCGTGCTGACCTGCGCCCCGTTGTTCTGGTCGCTGCCGACCGCGTTCCTCACGGGCTCCGCGGCCGCGGCCGGGATCGCGATCATCAACTCGGTCGGCAACCTCGCCGGTTTCGCGAGCCCGTACGTGATCGGCTACCTGAAGGACGTCACGCACAGCACGTCGTCGGGCATGTACGTGCTGGCCGCGATGCTCGTAATCGGCGCGATCGCCGTGTGGCTCACGCCCGCGAAACTCGTGAACCGCTGATCCGCCGCCGGCCGATTCATCATTCGACGCGGGAGCGCACGGCGCCCCGCCCCATTCATTCACAGGACCTGCTGCCATGCCACGCTTCGCCGCCAACCTCTCGATGATGTACACCGAGCACGCGTTTCTCGAACGCTTCGCCGCTGCCGCTCACGACGGCTTCAAGGCCGTCGAGTACCTGTTCCCGTACGACTTCGCCGCCGAGGAGATCCGCGCGCGTCTCGACGCGCATGGCCTCGAACAGGCGCTGTTCAACGCGCCGCCGGGCGACTGGGCCGCGGGCGAACGCGGCATCGCATCGCTGCCCGGCCGCGAGGACGAGTTCCGCCGCGGCATCGATCAGGCGCTCGACTATGCACGCGTGATCGGCAACGAGAAGCTGCACGTGATGGCCGGCATGGTGCCGCCCAGCGCCGATCGCGCGCGCCATCGCGACACCTATCTGTCGAACCTGCGGCATGCGGCGCAGGCGGGCGCCGCGCACGGCATCACGATCCTGATCGAGCCGATCAACCAGCGCGACATGCCCGGCTATTTCCTGAGTCGCCAGGACGACGCGCAGGCGATCCGCGCGGAAGTCGGCGCGCCGAACCTGAAGGTGCAGTTCGACTGCTACCACTGCCAGATCGTCGAAGGCGATCTCGCGATGAAACTCGAGCGCGATTTCGCGGGCATCGGCCATATCCAGATCGCGGGCGTGCCGGAACGCCACGAGCCGGATGTCGGCGAACTCAACTACCCGTACCTGTTCGCGCTGATCGACGCGCTCGGCTACGACGGCTGGATCGGCTGCGAATATCGGCCGAAGGCCGGCACGTCCGAAGGCCTCGGCTGGCTCGAGCCGTACCTGTAATCCGAATTTCCAAGAGGCAAAGAACATGAAAGTACTGATCACCGGCGGCGCCGGATTTCTCGGCCAGCGTCTCGCACGCAAGCTGCTCGAGCGCGGCGAACTGACCGGCCCCGACGGCCGGACGGAGAAGATCGACGAACTGGTGCTGCTCGACGTCGTCCAGGGCAGCGATTTCGGCGATGCACGCGTGACGTCGATCGTCGGCGACATCGCCGATCGCGCGGTGCTCGAAAGCGCGATCGACACGCGCACGGGCGCGATCTTCCACCTCGCGGCGATCGTCAGCGGGCAGGCCGAAGCCGATTTCGATCTCGGCATGCGGATCAACCTCGACGCATCGCGCACGCTGCTTGAAGTGTGCCGTGCGCGCGGCCACCAGCCGCGCGTCGTGTTCACGAGCTCCGTCGCGGTGTACGGCGGCGCGCTGCCCGACGTGGTGCAGGACGACACCGCGCTGAACCCGCAATCGTCGTACGGCGCCGAGAAGGCGATCGCCGAACTGCTGCTGTGCGACTACGCGCGGCGCGGCTTCGTCGACGGCCGCGTGCTGCGGCTGCCCACCATCAGCGTGCGGCCCGGCCGCCCGAACGCGGCCGCGTCGTCGTTCGCGAGCGGCATCATCCGCGAGCCGCTGAACGGCGAGGAAAGCGTGTGCCCGGTGCCCGGCTCGACGCGGCTGTGGCTGCTGTCGCCACGCGGCGCGATCGACGCGCTCGTCGCCGGTTGCGAGATCGACGGTGCGAAGCTCGGCAACAAGCGCGTGATCAACCTGCCGGGGCTGTCGGTGTCGGTCGACGAGATGATCGCGGCGCTGCGCGAAGTCGCGGGCGACGAAGTCGTCAAGCTGATCCGCCATGCGCCCGACGAGCGCGTCGAGAAGATCGTCGGCAGCTGGCCGGGCCGCTGGGATACGTCGCGCGCGGAAGCGCTCGGGCTGACGGGCGACACGTCGTTCGCGGACGTGATCCGCAGCCATATCGCCGACGAGCGGCACTGAATCCCGCCGCGTCGCGTCGGGCCGCGTCAGCGCGGCCCGGCGGATTCCCGGGCCGGCAACGGCGCACGTTTCGCTCCACCCGGCCGGTTCGCCGAACCCGCCGCCCACTGCCATGCGAGCAGCCCCGGCAGATAGAACAGCAGGTCGCGCACGCGGCGCGCGCCGGCCAGCGCGAGACAGGTCGGCGGGTCGAACCCGAGCAGCCCGCCGATCAGCACGAACCCGCCCTCCTGCACCCCCAGGCCGCCCGGCATCAGGAACGCGATGCTGCTCACGAGCTGGATCAGCGCCTCGATCGCCAGTGCCTGTGCGAAGCTCGGCTCGGCGCCGAGGAAGTACAGCGCCAGCCAGATTTCCAGCGCATAGCCCGCGAACTGCAGCGTCTGCCAGATCCCCAGATAGCGCACGACGACGCCCGTCTTTCTCCAGATCATCCGGATCGACTGGTCGGTGCGTGCCGATTCGCCGACCAGCGCCACCACCTTGCCGCTCGTGACGCGGTTGAGCACACGCATCGCGCGTTCGAACGGCCGCGCATGCTGCACCAGCGCGAACAGCAGCAGCACCGGCACCAGCGCGGCCATGCCGATCGCGAGATCGGCCGCCACCCGCGCGGCATCGGACGACACGCGTTCGAGCACATAGCCGATCGCGACCAGCGCGAAGAACAACTGGCTGATCAGCGTGAGCTGCATGTCGGCGACGAGGCTGGCCACGGCGGTCGCCGGACGCACGCCCGCCTGCCGCAGCAACCCGAACGACACGATCTCGCCGCCGATGCGCGCGACCGGCAGCAACCCGTTGATCGATTCGCGGATCCACACGAGTTTCAGCATCGCCAGCAACGAAGGCCGACGCGGGCCGCGGATCAGCATCCGCCAGTCCCACGCGTTCGCGAGCATCGGCAGGATGTGCGCGAGCGCGGCGACCAGCAGCCCGGCCCCGGCGCTCCGCAGGCGATGCAGGATGTCTTGCGGATGCTCGCGCCAGACCAGCCACACCGCGAGCGCCAGCCCGCCGAGCGCGACCGCGCGCCCCACATGGCGAAGCCGTGCGTCGCCGCGCATGGCGACCGGGCCCGCCGCCGCGTCGCGGTTCGGCTCCGTCGTCATGACTCCCCCGCCGGCGACAGCAGGCCTTGCCGGTCGACGCGAAAGCGCGTGCCGCGCCATACGACATGCGACGAGAAGAAGCTCGATACGAAAACCGCGAACTGCAGGAGATCGACGAGCGGCAGCCAGAATGCGCCGCGCAGGCTCGCGCCGGTCGCGCGGCTCGTTCTCAGCATCAACCATGCGCGCGACGCCAGCGCCGCGACCGCGAGCGCGCACGCCGCGGCCGTGCCGCCGGAGAACAGCACCGCCAGCAGCGCCAGCGGCACCGGATGCATCAGTACCGAGCCGAGATGACCGGGCCGGTCCGCCGCGCGGATCGTGCAGCTCCAGCGCAATTCGTGTGCGTACAACCGCGCGAACGTCTCTTCGACACACGCATGCCCGACGACGAGCGACGGAATGACGACCTGCGCGCCCGCTTGCCGCACCGCTTCGCCCAGTGCGTGATCTTCCGCCAGGTGATGCGCGAAACGCACCAGCCCGCCGATGCGTTCGAGCGTCGCGCGCGTGATGGCGATCGTCTGGCCGAAGCAGGGCCGCGCGCGCCCGATGAAGAGCCCGGTGATCACGCCCGGCAGAAAATGGTAGTTCGTCATCGCCGCGGCGACGCCGGGCCAGAATCCCGGCGATGCGACGCCGCGATACACGCTCGTCACGATGCCGACATCCGGCTGCTGTAGCGCACCGACCACGGCGCGCAGATAATCGCGCTCGACCAGCACGTCGCTGTCGGCGAGACAGAGCACCGAATACTCCGCGTGTTCGAGCATGTTCACGAGATTGGCGATCTTGCGGTTCGGCCCGTACAGCCGCGCATCGGCGACGACCTTGACGTTCGCGTCCGGATATCGCGCGCGCAGCGTCTCGACGGCCGCGAGCGCCGCGTCGCCCGCATCGTGCACGCCGAACAGGTGCTGCACCGGGCCCGGATAATCCTGCACGAAGTAGCTTTCAAGATGCTGTACGAGATCCCATTCGTCGCCGTGCAGCGGCTGCGCGACGGTGACGCCCGGATACGTGCGTGGCTGCGCCATCGCCCGGGAAAAGAACCGGCCGACCAGCACGCCAGCCGTGAGCGTGTACGCGATGCCCAGCGCCACGCCGAGCCCGCAGACGACCGACATTGCGCCGGCCAGCGCGTGCAGCACATGCAGAAAAACCATGCTTTCCCCCGGTGATGACCCGTACGACCGCAATTGCAAGGAACGGCGGCGCACACGCGGGCTCACCCGTGCACGCCGCCGTACCGGTTCCCGTTGAGCCGGATATGAAGGACGACCAGCCGACGGTACGCGCAATCGGATGACACGACTACCGTGCGGCGATCGATTCCGGTCACACGCACGTAATCGCACGCCATCGCGGCCTTGAACGCCGCGTCGGCAAGCTTACGGGCCGTCAGGATTGCGGTGGCGAGCGCAACGACGGTCCAGATGCGGAACGTCATCGTGGTAAAAAATGCTTCGGGTACGCGCCATGCAAGCAACGAAACCAGCACGAAGCATTGAATGAACATGCCGGCCAGTGCGGCGATCAGCAGGTGGGCGCGCCATTGCCCGATCGTCGAGGATGCCATCAGGATTGAACCTCCCGTACGGGCGACGCGCATCGAACGGACATCGGACGAACGGGTCGCGGATTGACGCTCGGGCGCGGGCGGCTCGCGCCGGACACGCCGGAGCGGTTCGGGATCGGGGGAAGCGGGACACCACCCGGGAAACGTCGTGGCCGATGGTAGCGGGATTGCCGGCGCCAAACCTTAAGCGTTCTTCAGAATCGTCCGACATTTGCGGCAGCGCAATTACAATCCGTTTCACGGTGCGCACGGTCACGCTCGTACAATCGCAGACGCCCGCACCCCGAATCGACCATGCGACTCCTCCTTGTTGAAGACGACGACCTGATCGGCAGCGGCCTCGAGATCAGCCTGAGCCAGGCCGGCTATCACGTCGACTGGTTGCGCGACGGACATGCGGCCGCGACCGCGCTCGCGACGACGCGCTTCGCACTCGTCGTGCTCGATCTCGGGCTGCCCGGCAAATCGGGCACGGAACTGCTGCGCGCGCTGCGCGACGCCAGCGATACGGTCCCCGTGCTGGTGCTGACCGCACGCGGCACCGTGGCGGACCGTGTCCGCGGCCTCGACGACGGCGCGGACGACTATCTCGCGAAACCGTTCGAACTGTCCGAAGTGCTCGCCCGCTGCCGCGCACTCGTGCGGCGCTCGCAGGGCCGTGCCGGCGACGAGATCGTATGGCGCGACATCACGATCGACCTCACCACGCATACCGTGACGCGCAATGCGGCGCGCATCGCGCTCACGTCGCGCGAGTGGGCGATCCTCGTTCAGCTCGTCACGCACCCGGGCATGCCGCAGTCGCGCGCACGTCTCGAGGACGGCCTGTACGGCTGGCAGGAGGGCATCGAAAGCAATGCGATCGAGGTCCATGTGTCGAACCTGCGCAAGAAGCTCGGCGCGGAACTGATCCGTACCGTCCGCGGTATCGGCTACGTGGTCGAGCTTCCGTGATCGCCGGCTCGATACGACGCCGCGTGTCGCTGATGGCGATCGGCTGCGTGACCGTCGTCTGGCTCGTCGCCGTGTTCGGCAGCTTCCGGCACGCGACGCGCGAGATCGGCGAATGGGAAGACGCGCGCCTCGTCGAATATGCGTCGCTGCTCGTCGATCTGTCGGCGGCCGACCTCGACCGTCTCGCGCGCTTCCCACCGGACGCCCGCGTCGAACTGGCCCGCGGCGATGCGAAATCCGGCCCCGATGCCGACGGCGATCGCCTGCCGCGCGACGTGCTGTTCGAGGTGCGCGACGCGCAAGGCAACGTCGTCGCGTCGAGCCTCCCGGCCGACGCTACCGGTTTGCCCGACCCGCGCGGCTCGACCGACGTACCGGAAACGATCGTCATCCGCGACGTGCAATGGCGCACGCACACGCTGCGCGCGCCCGAGTCGGGGCGCCGGGTGCGCGTGATGGAGATGTCGAATACGCACAGCGATCTGGCGACCGGTATCGCGCGCGGCATCGTCCAGCCGCTGGTCATCGCGCTGCCGGTGCTGGCGCTGCTGCTGTGGGTAATGATCGGACGCAGTCTCGCACCGCTGAAGACGCTGTCGACGCTGATCGGCGCGCGCGATGCACGATCGCTCGAACCGCTCGGCATCGCGACCGTGCCGGATGAAGTACGCACGCTCGTCGACTCGATCGATCGCCTGCTCGCGAGGCTGCGGCAATCGATCGTCCGGGAGCGCGCGTTCACGTCCGACGCCGCGCACGAACTGAAGACGCCGCTCGCCGCGATCAAGGTGCAGGCCCAGGTGGCCATCGCGACCGACGATCCCGCGCACAAGCATCTGGCGATGCAGCGCGTCGTGCAGGGCGTCGACCGCAGTGCGCGGCTCGCCGAACAACTGCTGCTGCTCGCGCGGCTCGACGAGTACGAACGCATTCCGGCGCGTGTGCTCGTCGTGCGCGAACTCGTCGATGCCGCTATCGACCGCCATCTGTCGAAAGCCGCGGACAAGGCCATCGACATCGTACGCGGCGACCTGTCCGCGCGGACGATCGACGCCGATCCGATCCTGATCGGCATCCTGCTCGACAATCTCGTCGACAATGCGATCAAGTACGGTCGCCCCGGCGGACGCATCGAGCTCGGCGTACGCGACGACGGCTCGCGGCAATGCATCGTCGTGCGCGACGACGGGCCGGGCGTCGCGCCCGGCGAGCGCGAACGGCTCGGCGACCGGTTCTATCGCGGCAGCGGCACGCCGTCGCCCGGCAGCGGGCTCGGACTGTCGATCGTGATCCGCATCGCGCAATACTTCGGCGGCACCGTCCGGTTCGAATCCGGCATCGGCGGCCACGGCCTCGGCGTGGCGATCACGCTGCCGTCGACGGATGCGGGGCGAGCGGAGCCGCGCGCTTAACGTTTCGTTAAGGATTCGGCCGTAGAATCCGCCCGCACCATGCCATCCCCGTGGCCCGTCAGGAGTCTTCATGTCCGCACCCGCCCGTTATGACGCCGTTGCCCGTTCTCTTCACTGGCTGATCGTGGCGCTGGTCGTCGCGCAATATGCGATCGGCTGGACGATGCCCGACGTGCATCGCGACACGCAGCCGGTCGGCCTGATCGCCGCGCACCTGATCGTCGGCACGGCGCTGCTCGCGGCGATGGCGTGCCGCGTGCTGTGGCGTGCGACGCATCGCCCGCCCGCCAGCGATCTGTCGCCCGCGATGCGCGCGCTGTCCGGCATCACGCACGGCGCGCTCTACCTGTTGCTGATCGCGGTGCCGCTGCTCGGCTGGATCAACGCGTCGTCACGCGCGTGGGCCGTGACGCTCGTCGGCATCGTTCCGTTGCCGGCGCTGTCGGCAGCCGGCTCCGGATTCGGTCACGCGATGGGCGACGTGCACGGCATTCTCGCGTGGGTACTGTTCGCCGGCATCTGCGTGCACGTGGCAGCCGCGCTGATGCACCGCTTCGTGCTGCGCGACCAGGTCGTGCAGCGCATGATGCCGTGGTGATCGATCGGGCCGCTCATCGGAACCGGTTGACCAGTTGATCGCGACGCCGCGCGAAGCGGCGTGCAACGACCGGCATCGCGGCCGGCGCCCTTCGGGCACGTGGTGCGGCGCGAAGCGCATGCGATTTGCCGTCCCGCGAACACGGCGGCCAGCCGTGACACACGACCATGTCGGCACCTAGTTGCTGGTTTGCGCCGGCATGCCGGCATCCGGTGCGTGCGCGGCCGACGCCGCCATGCGCGAGCGATCCTGCTCGGCAAGCTTCGCTTCCGCCGCCTGGATATCCGCCGGATACTCGCCTTCGTCGCCCTTCGCCGGGTCGTATCCGGCCGCTTCCAGACGCATCAACTCCTCGCGAACTTGCGCGCGCGTCAGCGGCGCGGCCGATTGCGCGAATGCCGCCTGACCGGCGATCGCTCCGGTTATCATCAGTAGTGCGATATATGTTTTCATCATGAACTCCTTCAATGTGACGTATCGATCAACCACGGTATAGGCGTGACCTGCGGATGCAGGCAGGTGGATCAGCTTCCGAAATAGATGGCGCAGAAGCTTGCGGGGCCGACGCATGCGGCGGCGCCTCGACGCGGCGACATCGCCGCCGGCTTGCCCGCTTCGGACGACATGGCCGGATCGCTGCCGACCGCCGTGCTGGCCTGGCGCTGCGGCATCCGCTCGGCCTCGTGCTGGAACAGCGGGCTCACGTCCGGATACGACGTATCGGTCACGAAGCGCAGCCCGTCGTTTTCAGCGTCGATCAGTTCCTGCCGGACCTGCGCGCGCGTGAGCGCCTGTGCGGACGCTTGCGTCGCGACACCCGCGAAAGACATCGCCGCCACCGTGGCGGCCACCAGCCAGTGCTTGTTCATGTTCCACTCCTTCAGAAGTCAACGAGACGACGTGCTACACCCGTATGACGACGGAGGGGGCGGGTTTATTCCCGGCCTGTCATTCGTTCGTCAGCCGGCGTAACCTGACGTAACGCAGCGCCCGTCGCGCTTCGGGCAGACTGACCACCACTTCATCCGGACCGCCCATCGATCGACCATGTCCGCCGCTTACGACCATGCAGCCGCCCTGCTGCGCACGCTGTACGACCGCCATATCGACAGCGGCGCGGTGCTCGACACGGCCGCATTCCCGGATGCCGAGCGTTTCGTGCGCGCGTGGCCCGCGATCCGCGCGGAGGCGCTCGACGTAGCACGCGACATGCCGCGCATCCCGCGCTTTCACGAAATCATGCGCGAGCAGTACGACATCTCGGCCAACGACGCGCGCGACTGGCGCATGTTCATCATGCAGGCGTACGGCCAGCCGTTCGCGCGCAACCTGTCGCGCTGCCCGACCGTCGCGTCGCTCGTCGCGGCGTCGCCGGACGTGCTGTCCGCGTCGCTGTCGTTCCTCGCGCCCGGCAAGCACATCCCGCCGCATCGCGGGCCGTTTCGCGGCATCCTGCGCGGTTATCTCGTGCTGTCGATGCCGAAGCGCGCGGACGGCACGCCGGCCGCCGTGCTGAAGGTCGACGGCCACGAATACCGGCTCGACGAAGGCCGCTTCCTGCTGTGGGACGACACGTTCACGCACGAGGTATGGAACGACAGCGACGCCGTTCGGATCGTGCTGCTGCTCGATATCCGCCGGCGCGGGATGCCGCGCTGGCTCATGTGGCTGTCGAACGCGGTGATCGGCGTCGTGCGGCTCGGGATCCGGATCAGGGGGCGCTCGATTCCGGTCTAGCCGCCGCGCCGCGCACGGCGCTCCGTTCCGCCTTTCGGCACCCGCTGGATCGCCTAAACTACAAGCCATCCCTTCGTGCGGCTCCTGCCAGCTACCGCCATGGCGCACCTCTTCTTCGCCGCATCGATCCAGCGGCATGTCGAAACGCCCGAGCGCGACATCGACGCGCACACGGTCGGCGAAGCATTCGACACCATTTTCAGCGAGCAACCGCGGCTGCGCGGTTACATCGTCGACGATCAGGGCGCGCTGCGAAAGCACCTGTCGGTGTTCATCGACGGCCAGCCGATCCGCGACCGGCAGCGCCTGTCCGATGCGCTCGGCGACGCCAGCCGCGTATATGTCGTGCAGGCGCTGACAGGCGGATAAAGGGACCGATGCACAGGCGCATCCCCCCATACCAAGCGCCGTCGCCCCAAGGCGGACCATCCGGAGACATCGCACAATGAACGATCGACTGCTCGTCGCCACCCGCAAGGGCCTGTTCGTCCTGCAACCCGACGGTAAGGACGGCTGGACGCTCGGCGAACCGCATTTCATCGGCGAGCCCGTCAGCATGGTGCTCGCCGACCCGCGCGACGGCACGCTGTATGCCGCGCTCAATCTCGGCCATTTCGGCGTGAAGCTGCATCGGCTGCGCGCAGGCGCCGCCGACTGGGAGGAATGTGCGGCCCCGGTTTATCCGCCCCAGCCCGCCGACGCCGACGCGTCGCCCGCCCGTGCCGACACGCACACGGGCGGCAGCGACACCGACGACGAACCGCCCGGGTCGCCGCAGCCGCCGTGGACCCTTCAGCAAATCTGGTCGCTCGAAGCCGGCGGCGCGGACGAACCCGGCGTACTGTGGGCCGGCACGATTCCCGGCGGCCTGTTCCGCTCCGACGACCGCGGCGAATCGTGGGTACTCAACCGCGCGCTGTGGGATCGCCCCGAACGCGCCGAATGGGGCGGCGGCGGGTACGACGCGCCGGGCATCCATTCGGTGATGGTCGATCCGCGCGACAGCCGACACGTCGCCGTCGGCATCTCGTGCGGCGGCGTCTGGCAGACATTCGACCGCGGCGCGACGTGGCGCGTGACCGCGCAAGGCATGGAAGCCGACTACATGCCGCCCGAGCGGCGCGGCGAGCCGAACATGCAGGATCCGCACCGCGTCGTGCAGTGCGCGGCCGATCCGGACGTGCTGTGGACGCAGCATCACTGCGCGATCTTCCGCTCGACCGACGGCGGCGAACACTGGCGCCGCATCGAAGCGCAGCCGTCGAGCTTCGGTTTCGCGGTGGCCGTGCATCCGCACGAACCGGATACCGCGTGGTTCGTGCCGGCCGTGAAGGACGCGTGCCGGATTCCGGTGAACGGCCGGTTCGTCGTCACGCGCACGCGCGACGGCGGCCGCAGTTTCGAGAGCCTGTCGAACGGGTTGCCGCCCGCGCCCGCGTACGACCTCGTGTACCGGCATGGGCTCGCGGTCGACGATTCCGGCACGCGCCTCGCGATGGCGTCGACGACGGGCGGGTTATGGACGTCAGTCGATGGCGGCAACAACTGGCGACAGGTATCGGCGCATTTGCCGCCGGTGTATTGCGTCAGGTTCGGGTAGCGGCGCGAGAATCGTCGGGCGCCATCCGCGCCACCGCATCGCGCGTCCGCGCGATTTCCGCTTCGAGCCAGTCGAGAAACCGCCTGACCTGCGGCTCGCGCTCCCGCCCCGGCCGGCACAGCGCGACGAAGCGCGCGCCGTCGAGCCGCACCGCGGGCTCGATCGGCATCAACGCACCGCGCTCGACATGCTCGGCGGCCAGCACCGAACTGAGCAGCGCGATCCCCTGGCCGTGCAGCACGGCCTGCAATGCGTAATGCTCGTCGTCGTAATGGCGAAACACCGCGCGTTCGAGCCACGCTTGCCGGCCCGCCGCACGACACCACGACGCCCAGTCGACCGACACGGGCAGCGGTGTATCCCACACGGTCTCGATCAGGTCGAGCGGCGCGTCGGTGCGATGCGCGTCGAAGCCGGCGGCCGCATACGCGCCGAAATACTCGTCGATCAACGCAATCTCGTGCAGCGCCGGAAACTTGCGCGACGTCGCGCGAATCGCGAGATCGATCCTTGCATCGCGTTCGAGATCGACGAGCGCGTTCCCCGTTTCGACCTTGATGTGCAGGTGCGGATCGACGCGGCGAAACGCACCGAGACGGGGAATCAGCCACATCGCCGCAAAGGCCGGCGTGGTGGTCAGCACGAGCGGGCGCGCGTCGGCCGCATCCGGACGCACGGCGTCGAGCCCGCGGCTCAATGCCAGCAACGCATCGTGACTCGCGCGAAACAGCTGCTCGCCTTCTTCGGTCAGCCGCACGCCGCCCGCGCCGCGCTCGAACAGCAACACGCCGACACGGCTCTCCAGCGACTTGATCTGGTGCGACACGGCAGCCGGCGTCACGGCGAGCTCGTCCGCGGCGGCCTTGAACGTGCCGAGCCGTGCCGATGATTCGAATACACGCAATGCGGTCAGGGGGAGTTTCGAGAACACGAAGCCTCGCGGGCCGGATGCGGCCGGGTTGAATTGGATTCAATCGGGATGAGATTAGGTGAATTGAAGCGGGCGCGCAACGCGGCTAGTCTTGCGGGACGTCGCGGCGTGGCGCCGCGACGGTTGCAGTCGAACCGGAGGAACCCCGTGCAAGGCCTACCGCGCAGGATCACGCAGGCGGTGCTCTACGAAGCGATCGCCATTTCCTGCATTTCGCCCGTGATCGCGGCGCTCTTCAAGCAGGATCTCGTCTATTCGGGCGCGCTGTCGGCGACGATGTCGGCGATCGCGATGCTGTGGAACATGATCTTCAACGCGCTGTTCGAGCGCTGGGAAGCATCGCGCCGACAACCGGCGCGTACGCTCGGGCGGCGGATTCTGCACGCCACCGGATTCGAAGGCGGGCTGATCTTCATCCTCGTGCCGGTCGTGTCATGGTGGCTCGACATCTCGTGGTTCGACGCGTTCATCGTCGATATCGGACTGTTCGCGTTCTTCTTCTGCTACGCGTTCGTGTTCCAGTGGGCGTTCGATCGCGTGTTCGACGTGCCGGCGGCGACGAAGGGGTCGTGAGTCGGGCGCTTACGCCCCCGCGGCGATTTTCGGCAACTGCCAGCCGAAGCGCACCGCCGCCATCCGCAGCGCAAAGCACGCGACGCCGCCGAGCACGGCCGCGACGACGGGAGGGCAACCGAGTCGCCGGCACAACACGACGACGACCGCGCCGAGCAGCGCCGCGCTCGCATAGATATCCGTGACCAGCACGACCGGTATCCGCGCGAGCAGCAGATCGCGCACGACGCCGCCCCCGCAGCCGGTCACGGCGCCCATCAGCGTCGCAATGAACGGGTGGACGCGGAATTCGAGCGCCTTCACCGCGCCCGCCACTGCGAACAGCGCGAGGCCAGCCGCATCGAGCGTCGTCAGCAGCGCCGGCGAGAACGACGCGACCCGTGCATGAAACACGAACGCGAACAACCCGGCGGCGAACGCGAGCGCCGGATAACGCCAGTCGCTCACGGCGCTCGGCGGGCGGGCGCCGATCAACAGGTCGCGAATCACGCCGCCGCCGAGCGCGACGACGAGCGACAGCACCATCACTCCGAACAGATCGAGTCCGGCGCCGATCGCCGCATTGGCGCCTTCGATCGCGAACACCGCCGTGCCCGCGAGATCGGCGGCGAGCACGACTTGCCCGATGCGCTTCATGCGAATGAATGGCCGAAGTACCGGACCGTCCGGTTGCCGCCTGCGTCGACCGAAGCGGTCGCGCCGTTCGGCCGCGTGCCGGCTACGCGTAGCCGGCCGGATGCATCAAGCGGGTTGCGGGTCATTGCCGGCTCCTCGATCGGGGATCGAGCAGTCTAGCGCATCGCCCGCCGCCCGTCGGCGCGAGGGCGATGCACACAGCAAAAAGCCGGCGCAAGCAGGTCTCCCTGCTTGCGCCGGCTCGACGTTCACGTCAGGCTTCGGGCCCCGGCCGCAAAGCGCGACGCGTCACGCTCAATGCACGCCGAGGTATGCCTTCACCGCCGGCAGGCCCGGCTTGCCGTCGATCGTCGTCACGCCGGCCAGCCACTTGTCGAGCGATTGCGGATTCGCCTTCAGCCAATCGGCGGCGGCCTTGTTCGGATCCTGCTTGTTCATGATCGGCATCATCACGTGGTTCTCGATCGACGTCGTGAACTGCAGGTTCGACACGAACTTCGCGACGTTCGGGCAACGCTGCGCGTAGTCGGGCGGCGTCGCCGTCAGCACCTTCGCTTCGCCGTAGTTCGGCCCGAACACGTCGTCGCCGCCGGTCAGGTAGTCGATCTTCATCTGCACGTTCATCGGATGCGGTTCCCAACCGAGGAACACGATCCACTGCTTGTCGCGCGCCGCGCGGTTCACCTCGACCAGCATCCCGGCCTCGCTCGATTCGACCAGCTTGAACTTGCCGAGACCGAACTGGTTGCCGTCGATCATCTTCTTGATCAGCGCGTTGCCGTCGTTGCCCGGCTCGATCCCGTAGATCTTGCCGTTGAGCTTGTCGGCGTATTTCTGGATGTCCGCGAACGACTTCAGGCCGCCCTGGTACACGTAGTCGGGCACCGCAAGCGTGTATTTCGCGCCGGTCAGGTTGGGCGTCGCGAGCACCTTGATCGTGCCGGCCTTCGTGAACGGCTGAATGATCGGGTCCATCGTCGGCGACCAGTAGCCGAGGAACACGTCGATCTGCTTGCTCTTGATCCCCGCGAACGTGATCGGCACCGAGGCGATCGTCTTCGTCGGGTTGTAGCCGAGCCCCTGCAGCATCGTCGACGCGAGGCCCGTGGTCGCCGCGATGTCGGACCAGCCGACATCGGCGAAGCGCACGTTCTTGCAAACGGGCGGATCGGCCGCATAAACGGCCGACATCGGCGCGGTTATCCCGATCCCGCACACCGCTGCGATCAATAGGCGCTTCATCTTTCTTCTCCTCAAAGTGATGTCGTTTGCTTGAATGCGGGATCGTTTATTGAAGCCGCGCGCCGCGATCCCGGCGACGTCGCGTACCGATTGTTCGGCCCGTTCAGCGCCCCGGCAACCGGCGCTCGTAGCTCGGCGCATGGCCGAACTGCGCGCGGTATGCCTTGCTGAAATGACACGGCGAGTGAAAGCCGCAGACCGTCGTCACGCGTGCGATCGATGCGTCGGTCGTACGCAGCAGATCGCGGGCGCGTTTCAGGCGCAACGTCAGGTAATAGTGAGTCGGCGATACGTTCAGGTACACCTTGAACATGCGCTGCAGATGCCGCTGCGACAGTCGCACGAGCCGCGCGAGCTCCTCGAGCGACAGCGGCTCCTCGATGTTCGCCTCCATCAGCCGCACGACCTCGATCAGCTCCGCACGCGAGAAACCGACCCGCGCATCGACCGGAATCGGCTGCGTATCGGTCGAACTGCGGATGCGCTCCAGAATGAACTGCTCGGATACCTGCGCGGCCAGTTGCTGGCCGAACCGCATGCCGACGAGGTTCAGCATCAGGTCGAGCGGCGCGGTGCCGCCGGTGCAGGTCAGCCGGTCGCGATCGACGACGAACAATTCGTCGGCGAAACCGACCTGCGGAAATTCGGCATGCAGGGCGGACAGGTTCTCCCAGTGCACGGTGCAACGATAGCCGTCGAGCAACCCGCTCGCCATCAGCGCGTAGGCGCCCGTGCAGATGCCGCCGAGCGGCAGCCCGCGTGCGGCGAGCGCCGCGAGCGTATCGCGCGCGCCCTCGTCGACCGTGTCGCGGATGCGGATGCCGCCGCACACGATCATCACGTCGGGCAGGTTCTCGTAGTCGAGCGCCTGCGTGGGCCGCACCGCGATGCCGTTGCTGGCATGCGCGGGCGCGCCGTCGAGCGAGTAGATCGACCACTGGTAGTGCTCCGCCCGCCCGACATAGTTCGCCATCCGAAGCACTTCGACCGCGCTCGAGAACGCGATCATCGAGAAGTTCGGCAGCGTCAGGAAGCCGAAATGGGCGAGGGACGAAACCGGTGAAACGCAGGCGGCGGGCGCGACAGCGACGGCGGACGTCACATCGGTCTCCTGGCGAGGAGGTTGCAGGGAGCCAGCCCCGCGGCGCAAGCCGCGGGAGCCGTTATCTCGATTCAGGGTCGCGGCCAGGGTATTCCTGGCCGCCGAAGATCAGGCCTGCGCGGGCTCGGCCTTCACGCGAAAGAGCTGCTTGAGGCCCGAGAACAGCGGCGCCTTCACGGTGCCCGGCGCGCGGCCGAAGCTCTCGGTGATGCGGTCGAGAATGATCGCGAGCAGCACGACCGACAGACCGCTTTCGAAACCGAGGCCGATGTCGAGGCGCTGGATACTCGCGAGCACGTCGTTGCCGAGGCCGCCCGCGCCGACCATCGACGCGATGATCACCATCGACAGCGCCATCATGATCGTCTGGTTCACGCCCTGCATGATCGACGGCAGCGCGTTCGGGAACTGCACCTTGTACAGCAGTTGCCACGGCGTGCAGCCGAACGCCTGGCCGGCTTCGACGATCTCGCGGTTCACGTGGCGGATGCCGAGGCTCGTGAGACGCACCGCGGGCGGCATCGCGAAGATCACCGTCGACAGGATCCCCGGCACGCGGCCGAGACCGAACAGCATCGCGGCCGGAATCAGGTAGACGAAGGCGGGCATCGTCTGCATCAGGTCGAGGATCGGGCGCACGATCGCGGCGACCCATTTGCTCTTCGCGGCCCAGATGCCGAGCGGGATGCCGAGCACGAGGCTGATGATCGTCGACGACAGCGTGAGGCCGAGCGTGATGACCGTCTGGTCCCAGAAGCCGGTCGCGAAGATCAGCAGCAGCGACGCGGTGGTGAACAGCGCGAAGCGCCAGCCCACCCGCCACAGCCCGACGCCGATGAAGATCGCCATCATCATCCACATCGGGATCGCTTGCAGGCCATGCTCGACGAATGCCGCGAGCCCCTCGATCGCTTGACCGATCGTGTCGAACGTCTTCGCGTCGTGGTCGAGCAGGTAGTGAACGCCCTGGTCGACCCAGGTACCGAGCGGAATCATTTCAGACATGGGAGCCTCGCGAACGCGTGATGGCCTTCAGGATGAGCGCACGATCGACCGAGCCGCAGTAGCAGCCGTCGTCGTCGACGACGGGCAGTGCATTCGGGCTCGCGACCACGCGCGCGACGACGTGTTCGAGCGACGCATCGCGCCGGATGCTTTCGACCGGCCGCACGGACGGCGTGTCCTGACCGATCGCATCGCGCGTGACGAAGCCGCGGATCTTGCGTTGCGCGTCGAGCACGAACGCGTATTCGGCGCTGCCGTTCAGCGACGCGGCGACGTTCGCGGCATCGCACTTCGACATGGTCGGCACGGCGCCCGTCTGCATCAGGTCGCCGGCGGTGAGGTAGCGGCTGGTATCGATGCCGTCGAAGAACGCACGCACGTAATCGTCGGCCGGGTTCGCGATGATGTCCTGCGGCGTGCCGACCTGCACGAGGCGGCCGCCTTCCATGATCGCGATGCGGTTGCCGATGCGCAGCGCTTCCTCCAGATCGTGCGACACGAACATGATCGTGCGGCGCTGGTCCTTCTGCAGTTGCAGCAGCACGTCCTGCATTTCGCGACGCTTGAGCGGATCGAGCGCGGAGAACGCCTCGTCCATGATCATCAGCGACGGGTTCACGGCCAGCGCGCGGGCAAGGCCGACGCGCTGCTGCATGCCGCCCGACAGCTCGGACGGCAGCTTGTGCGAAAACGGTGCGAGGCCGACCTGCTCGAGCACTTCCATCGCCCGGCGCTCTCGCTCCTTCTTGCCCATGCCCCCGACTTCCAGCCCGAATGCGGCATTCGACACCACGGTGCGATGCGGCATCAGCGCGAACGACTGGAACACCATGCTCATGTCCTTGCGGCGCAGCGCGGTCAGCGCCGAGCGGCGCGCCGACGCGACGTCGAGCCCGTCGACCAGCACCTTTCCGGCGCTCGGATCGACCAGCCGGTTCACGAGGCGGATCAGCGTGGACTTGCCGGAACCGGACAGGCCCATCAGCACGAAAATTTCGCCTTCCTGCACATCGAAGGAGACGTTGTGCACGCCGACGACCTGACCGGTGCGCTTGAGCACATCGTCCTTCGTCGCGCCGGCGGCGAGCATGTCGAGCGCCTGCTGCGGATTACTTCCAAACACCTTGCACAGACCTTCGACCACAACCTTGGGGGCATCCATCGAAACCTTCTCCTCGTGTAGCGGGGACTCGCGCTTGTCATAGCGTGCCTACATAGTTGCCAGAAAAAACCCCGACCTGCCGACGAATTACGACAAACGCTTGCGCAAATACGACACGGCCGCCAGCCCCGTCCGGCGGGCCGCGCCGCCGATTGCGGCGGCGCAATACGCGCACGGCCTGCAACGACGGGCATCGCCCGCCGGACTTGTGCGCAGCAGCGCGGCAAACGACACATGGGATTTTGCGCCAGGCCGCATCGGGCACGCGTCGCTTTCCGACAAGTTGACGTCCGTTCCGGCGCGGATCTGCTCAGACGAAAGCGCACACCGCATTCGCCAGTAAAAAGCATGACCGTACAAAAAGCCGTATGACGACACCGAAAGGCGCACCCCGCGATACTGCGCCAAACCCGAAAATCGGAGCAGACGCGCTGTGATACATTCCCCGCAAACACGCCGATCGCGACGTTGCCGCGGGCCTTTCGCACGAGGGCCCAACCGCACGGCGCGCACATGCCGGTTCGCCTGCCGGCCGTGCTGAAACAGCCTCGATCCGGTGCGATCCCGATCGAAGGACGATAACGATAGTGAGAGGGAGCAAGGCGTTGAACTGGGCATTCGCCGTAATCGGTTTCGTCGTGGGCGGCATCGCCGCCTTGATCGGGGATTTCTCGGCCGGGAGCGGCTCGCTGCTCGGGGCCGCCGTCGGGTTCTGCGTCGGGCACGCGCTGCGGCAACGCAAGCTGCAGAACCAGCGCGCCGTGCCCGACGCATTTGCCGTCTCCGCGCCGCCTCCTGCCCCGTTACCGCTCGCCGATCGCGTCGCGCGCCTCGAAGCAACCGTCGACACGCTCACGCGCGAACTCCACGCGCTGCGCGCTCAACTGGCGGGCGCGAAGGCCGGCGCGGCGACATCCGGCGGCAGCGCGCCAACGACTTCGGACGACGCCGCCTCCGCGCCGCTGCCGACACACTTCCCGACACCACCCGCGCAACAACCGGTCGCCGCACGCGCGGGCCCGCCGGCACCCCCTTCGACCCCGGCGCCCACTACACCGCTAGCACCGGCAACCGCGGCACGCGCCGCGCCTGCGTCCGCTCACGCCGACACCACCGTCATCGCCCCCACCACCCCGCCCGAACCGCTCGCGCCGCGCGAACCCGGCATCGCCGAACGCGCCTTCGGCGCCGCGCGCGACTGGCTGCTCGGCGGCAATACGGTCGTGCGCGTCGGGATCATCGTGCTGTTCTTCGGCGTCGCGTTCCTGCTCAAGTACGCGGCCGACAACGACATGCTGCCGATCGAATTCCGTCTCGCGGGCACGGCGCTCGCCGCGGCCGCGCTGCTCGCGATCGGCTGGCGCGTGCGCGCGCGCCGCGCCGCATACGGCCTCGTGCTGCAAGGCGGCGGCGTCGGCATCCTGTACCTGACGATCTTCGCCGCGACCAAGCTTTATGCGTTGCTGCCCGTCGGCGCCGCGTTCCCGCTGATGGTCGCGGTCTGCGCGCTGAGCGCGTTCCTCGCGGTGCGGCAGAACGCGCTGCCGCTCGCGTTCATGGGCAGCGCGGGCGGCTTCCTCGCACCGATCCTGCTGTCGACCGGCCAGGGCAACCACGTCGCGCTGTTCAGCTACTACGCACTACTGAACGCGGGCATCTTCGCGATCGCGTGGTTCAAGGCCTGGCGCCCGCTGAATCTGCTCGGTTTCGTGTTCACGTTCACGATCGGCTCCGCGTGGGGCGTGACGGCCTATCGCCCCGTCCTGTTCGCGAGCACCGAGCCGTTCCTCGTCCTGTTCTTCCTGATGTATGTCGGCATCGCGCTGCTGTATGCGGTGAAACGCGAACTCGCGCTGCGACACTACGTGGACGGCACGCTCGTGTTCGGCACACCGATCGTCGCGACCGCGCTGCAGGCGTCGCTCGTGAAAGACCTGCCGTTCGGGCTCGCGTGGAGCGCGGTCGCGCTGTCGGCGTTCTACGTCGCGGTCGCCGCATGGCTCGCGCGGCGCCGCGACCGCCTCGGGCTGCTGTTCGAATCGATGCTCGCGCTCGCGGTCATCTTCGCGACGCTCGCGGTGCCGCTCGCGTTCTCGGGGCCGACGACCAGCGCCGCGTGGGCCATCGAAGGCGCAGCCGTCGTGTGGCTCGGCGTGCGCCAGAAGCGCCTGCTGCCGTTCGGCTTCGGGCTGCTGATGCAGGTCGCCGCGGCCAGCGCGTTCTTCACGAGCCTGCTCGGCCCGGCCGACACGGCTGCGCTGCCGGTGCTCAACAGCCCGTATATCGCGATGCTGCTGATCGCGCTCGCCGGCCTGTTCACCGGCTGGTGGCTGCACGGGCGCGGCGAAGCGCGCGCATGGCACGCCTGGATGCCCGAGATCGGTGTCGCGGCCGCCGCGTGGGGGCTGCTGTGGTGGGTCAGCGGCGGGCTGCACGAGATCCTCATCCATGCGAGCCGTCACGTCGACCTGCACGCCGACCGCTTCGTCGTCGATACGACCGCGCTGTTCGCGGCCGGCACCGCATGGCTCGCGCACGTCGCGCGCCGCCGGCTCGCGTGGCCACTCGCCGAATGGCCCGCGCTAGCGCTCACGCCGGTGCTGGCGCTGCTCGCGCTGCGCGCGTTCGATGCGCACGAAGCGCCGCTGTCGGGCATGGGCGCGTTCGCGTGGCCCGTGGCCATCGGCGCGGCACTTGCGCTGCTGTGGCGCCAGTCGCGCGGCACGACCGACGCCGCCGACGCGAGCGGCGCGGCGCCCTCCGTTGCAGCGCGCATGCTCGCGCCGCTGCATACGCTGACGTTCTGGACCCTGTGCGGGCTGCTGTCGCTCGAAGGTTTCTGGCGCCTGCGCGCGTTCGTCCCGGAAGGCGCATGGAGCTGGAGCGCATGGGCGTACGGATTCGGCGCGCTGCTCCTGCTCGTGTCGGGCCCCGGCTCGCGGCTGCGCTGGCCCGTCGCGGCGTTCCCGCGCGCCTATCAGGTATGGGGAGCCGCGCCGCTCGCCGCGCTGCTGTGGCTATGGAGCATCGCCAGCACGGTGAGCGACGGCGACGCAGCGCCGCTCTTCTGGTTGCCGCTGCTCAATCCGCTCGACGTCGCGCAGGGTCTCGTCTTCGTCGCCTTCGCCGCGTGGCTGCGTCGCCTCAAAACGCTCGGCATCACATGGCATCCGCGCGCCGTCGACTATACGGCGATCGCGACCGTGTTCCTGTGGTTCAACGCGCTGATGCTGCGCACGCTGCATCACCGCTTCCACCTGGGCTACGACATCGACACCGTGCTGTCGTCGTTCGGTATTCAGCAGGTGTTCATGGTCGGCTGGAGCCTGTTCGCGTTCGCCGGGATGTGGCTGACGCGCCGCGACGGCATCGCCCGCCTCTGCGCGTTCGCGTCGCTGCCGCTGATCGTCGTGATGTGGGCGTGGACCTTCTACGCGAACTTCACGCAGGACGGCGGAAGCTGGGCGCGCGTGCCGCTGTTCAATCCGCTCGATCTCGTGCTCGCGGTCGTCTATGCGCTCGCCGCGTCGTGGTTCGTGCGCGCGCGCAAGCTCGGCTGGTCATTCGACAAGTATCGCGTCGAACTGCTGGGCGCGGCCGGCGCGACCGTATTCCTGTGGCTGAACGCGATCCTGCTGCGCACGCTGCATCACTGGGCCGGCGTGCCGTACGAGTTCGGCGCGATGGCCGAATCGACGCTCGTGCAGGCGTCGGTGTCCGTGTACTGGACGGTCTGCGCGCTCGCAATCACGATCTGGGCCACGCGCCGCGGGCTGCGACCGCTGTGGTTCGTCGGCGCCGCGCTGCTCGCGCTCACGGTCGTCAAGCTGTTCCTGTTCGACCTGTCGCACGTCACCGGCATCGAGCGCATCGTGTCGTTCATCGGCATCGGTGTACTGCTGCTGTTGATCGGCTATTTCTCGCCGCTGCCGCCGAAGGCCGCCGCCCAACAGGACGGCCAGCCATGAAACGACTCGCCGCCCTGCTCGGGCTGAGCCTGCTCGCGTCGTTCGCGGCAGCCGACGGCGCACCGAACGCCGGACGCATCACGCAGCGCTTCGCGCTCGATCTCGACGGCAGTGCCGCGTATTACCAGCTCACCGTGCCGCAGCCCGTGTATGCGGCGAGCCGGCGCGACGATCTCGGCGACGTGCGCGTCTTCAACGGCGCGGGCGAGCCGGTGCCGTACTCGCTCGACACGCCCGCCGCGGCCGCACCCGCCGTGCCGCCGTCCCGCACGCCGGTGCACTGGTTCCCGCTGCCGCTCGCGCGCGCCGAGAACGGCAACGCGTCGCTCGGCGTGACGGTCGGCCCCGACGGCGCGCTGCGCGCGGCCGTCGCGACGCCTTCGCGCACCCGGCGCCGCGCGGACCTCATCGACCTGTCGCATGCCGACGGCAGCATCGACGCGCTGCTCGTACACGTGGACGACGACAGCTACCAGGGACGCGTGTCCGTCGAGGCGAGCGACGATCTGCGCAGCTGGCGGCCGCTCGGCAGCACGCAGTTGCTGAAAGTGGGCCGCGGCAACGACATGCTGGTGCAGGAGCGCATTGCGCTCGACGGCGCGGCGCCGCGCTACCTTCGGCTGGACTGGCTCGACGACGCGCCGGCGATCGCGTCGATCGACGTCGAGACGCATTCGCGCGACGCACGCGGCACCGACACGGCGTCGGTGCCGCGCCAGTGGCGCGACGCCGTGCGGATACGTGCCGGCGCCGCGCCGGGCGAGTATCTGTTCGACACCGACGGCGCGTATCCGGTCGACCGCGTGCGCATCGACCTGCCGCAGCCGAACACCGTCGCGCGCGCGACGCTGCAAAGCCGCGCCGATGCGCAGGCGCCGTGGCGCGACGTCGCGGCCGCCGTGCTGTTCCGACTGCAGGGCAAGGGCGGCGAGCAGCGCAATCCGCCGCTCGAGTTCATCGCGAATACGGATCGCGCGTGGCGAATCGTCGTCGACATGCGCAACGGCGGGCTCGGCGGCGGCCAGCCGGCCGTCGCGCTCGGCTGGCATCCGGCCGCGCTGACCTTCGTCGCGCGCGGCACGCCGCCGTTTACGCTCGGCGTCGGCGACGCGTCGCTCGTATCGTCGGCCGTGAGCCGCGACGCACTGCTGGTCGGCATGGCGCCCGAAGTGCGGCCCGCCCGCGTCGGCGCGGCGCTGCCGGTATCGGCGGTCTCGCCGACGGCAACTGCCAATTTGGATAGCGGGCGCCGCTACGTGCTTTGGGGCGCGCTGGTGGTTGCGGTCGGCGTGCTCGGCGCGATCGCATGGCGCCTCGCGAAAGGCGGCGGCGAGACGCGCAGCCGCGACGGGTAATCCCGGGGTAACGCGGCAGGCGAAGGGAACGAATACCGTGCTTTCCGATGCCGCGTGCAACGAAGCCGCGTGGTGATGCGCCTACCCGGCGCGCACGCCGTTGACACGTGCCGCCCCGCGCCCCAGACTCGCCGCTCCGTTACCCCACCGCGAGCGCCCATGATCACCTGCTTCCTTCGCTACGTCGTCGATCCGTACAAACTCGTCGAATTCGAAACCTACGGCAAGATGTGGATTCCGCTCGTCGAGCAGTTCGGCGGCACGCATCACGGCTACTTCCTGCCGTCCGAAGGCGCGAGCAACATCGCGCTCGCGATGTTCTCGTTCCCGAGCCTCGCCGAATACGAGCGCTACCGCGAACGCTCGAAGGACGATCCGGCCTGTCAGGCCGCGTTCCGCTACGCGGAGGAAACGCGATGCATCGTCAGCTACGAGCGCAGCTTCTTCCGGCCGGTGTTCGAGTAACGGGCCGCGCCATCGCGTATCGCCCCCCATTTTCCGGCCGAGGACGAAAAAAAGCCCCGCCAGCATCCGCGCGGCGGGGCCAACCCATGTCAGTAGAGACATCATGGAGGAGACGAGCCCATCTTATCGACCGTGGCGCACCGTCCCAACCAAGCATTTCTGCTATCGATCTGCGGGGCTGCGCACACGATTGCCGTGGCGGCGCGGCATATCGATAGAACGAAAAGTCGTTTTCAGAGTGGCGACGGGGTCGTTACCATCTGGTTTTAAGCCTGTGCTTAGCCGGGCCAGCCATTCCGAGGAGCGCCCCTTGACTGCATTCGATCAACACCGCCGCCCGTTCGTCGTCGGCATCGGCGGGACCACCCGCGCCGCGTCGTCCACCGAACGGGCGCTGTCGTTCGCACTGCGCGGCGCGCAAGCCGCCGGCGCGCGCACGCGTCTGTTCGACGGCCCGTTCCTGCATACGCTGCCGCACTACGCACCCGAACACAAAACGCTGACCGACGCGCAGCGCGAGCTGATCGACGCCGTGCGCCAGGCCGACGCGATCATCATCGCCACGCCCGGCTATCACGGCGGCGTGTCCGGTCTCGTGAAGAACGCACTCGACACGCTCGAGGAGCTGCGTGCGGACGACCGCCCGTATCTCGACGGCCGCGCGGTCGGCTTGATCGTCACCGCGTACGGCTGGCAGGCGGCCGGCACCGTACTGACGTCGCTGCGCTCGATCGTCCATGCGCTGCGCGGCTGGCCGACGCCGTTCGGCGCAACCGTCAACACGCTGGAAACGCGCTTCGAAAGCGCCGACAGCTGCTCGGATCCGAAGGTCGTCGCGCAACTCGAGACGGTCGGCGCGCAAGCCGCCGAATTCGCGCTCGCGTTCGCGTCGCATCGCGCGGCCTCGCATGCGGCATCGGTCGACGCGCTCGCACCCGTGCTGAAAGTCGCCAACCAGTAACCTCCGCATTCCGCCGCGCGCCTTCGGTCGACGAGCGTCGCCGGGGTTGCGCGGCGCGTCTTCCGACGCGTGGCGATGTGCCGGACGCCTCGTCGCTCCTGCCCAAGCACCGTTCCCGCGCACCACCCCGATAACGATTCAGCCCGCCGCGTAATTTGCATTGGCCGAAAGATTGGTTCACGCGGCCGGCCGGTTTTCGTACGCTGAAAGTCCGCACTTTTTCCGCGCACGCCATGAACCGTACGATCCGCTACAAGGGCTACGAAGTCGCTCCCGCTGCCGCCCGGTTGCCGAACGGGCTGTTCGCCGCCAACCTGACGATCGAACGCGCGAGCGGCGGGCCGTCGCCGCGCTCCGTGTCATTCGACGCGATCGATTTCTTCTTCGAGGAAGAGCACGCCCTCGCCTACGCGTCGCGCTGGGGCCGCCTCTGGGTCGACACGAACGCGTGACACGCGCGGGCGGCGTGCACATGGCCCGTCGAAAATACGCGATTACGGAAGCTGTGCAAAAATCTTTCGATCCGTAATCGCATAACAATAGTCATGACCGACACGCTGCAGGAAGAACATGCAGCCGCAGATCACGCGATGCGCAACTGGACCTTCGAGAGGCAAGGTCCGGTCCGAATCGGTTCCGATGCGCACAAGCAGATGTTCTGTCGGATGCTGCTCGACACACACAACCCGTACAAGCCGGCCGTGATCGACTGGCCGCCGCTCCAGCCGGCCGAACTCAGGCGGCTCACGTCGCTGCCGATCTGGGACATCGCGGTGCAAACCGAAGGCCGCGCGTCGATCCGCGTGGCGACTTACGCCGCGACGGTCGACGATCCGCTGCTGCGCCGCGCGCTCGAGATGGACGGCGGCGAGGAAGCCCGCCACAAGGTCGTGCTGTCGAAGCTCGTCGAGGCATACGGCATCCGGCTCGCGCCCGAGCCGGCCTACCCCGCGCCGACCGATCCCGAATGGTCGTGGATGATGACGGGCTTCAGCGAATGCATCGACAGCTTTTTCGCGTTCGGCCTGTTCCGCTCCGCGCAGCGCTCCGGCTATTTCCCGCCCGAACTGGTCGAGACCTTCGAGCCGGTGATCCAGGAAGAAGGCCGCCACATCCTGTTCTTCGTGAACTGGTACGCATGGTACTGGCGCACGATGCCGTGGTGGCGCCGGCCGTGGTTCTTCGCACGCGTGGCGGCCGTGTGGGTGCAACTGATCCGCGACCGCATGAACATCGCGCGCGGCATCGATGCCGATGGCGCCGCGCGTGACGCGAATTTTCCGGCCACGGGCACCGCCGATATCGGCGATGCACTGAACCCGCGCGAGCTGATCGAGCTGTGTCTCGTGGAGAACGACCGGCGGATGGCCGGTTACGACAAGCGCCTGCTCCGTCCGATGTTCGTGCCGCGGATGGCGCGGTTCACGCTGCGGTTTCTGAAGAAGTAAAGTCGGGCGCTCGCCGCCGGTCATGCGGCAAGCGCCCGGTTCGGTCCATGTTCCTGGACCGAATGTCGCGTATCCGACACATTCAATCCTCCCCTATTTTTCTTCGACACGTCGACGCGCAGACCGCATGAGCGTCAAATCGCCGCGCCATGGATCTGACATTTCAGGCCCTGTTGCGACGCCGACCCGCGGTCTTTGACGCCCTGTCGCCATCACGCGAAATACCCGCCGCGAGCGCGTCAGCTCGGCTTCCGGCATGCGCAGCGATTCCGCCTTAACGCCGATATCCACATCATCGTCAATAGGACAAATCCGATAAATTGACGCGGATTGTTTCATTCTCGCCCTCTGTAGCATTTTTTTACAACTTTCAGGGGCCGGGCAGCCCGGAACGCCCGCCACACGGGCACCTTGCGCCGACCGATATGCGCAAATCAGCACAATCCAATGTGCTCAATATCAGATAAATTTAATTATCAGATAATTAATAAATACAAATACAAGTCCATTCTAAACAAAAACATTAACAAGTTAATTAAAGACGCCAGACATTATCTCTCAGCATGCCAGTTTGCATTACAAACATGAAAGACTCTCATGCCACGCAAACGTTTGCTATTTCATTTGTCTTACTTTTTGGACGACAAAGTGTGTGACCTGGCGCACAATCACCTCTCAAGCCATTGATTTATATGAATATTTCTCAGACTCAAGGGGAGATTTCAAACCATACATTGTACATTCCAGAATCTTTCAAATTCATTCGCACTCGATACATCAAAACGCTATGCATTAACCATTTTTTAACTTTAAAAACGCTTCATTTATCACTGTTTGTCAATCTCTAAAATCCACCTCCAATAAACTCCGCCCATCAATTTTGAGATTCGCGCGAGCGCACGGAGTAATCCTCTAACAAAAGAGACCGGTGTGTGGCGTGCACATTTGGAGGTAGCAGGACATGAACCGCACATACCGCTCGATCTGGAACGAAGCGCTTGGCGCCTGGGTCGCGGCATCGGAATACGATTCGGCACGGGGCAAGCCGAACAAGTCGGCCGTAGTGGTCGCCGCCGTCGCGGCTCTGGCGATCAGCCTGCCCGGGTTGGCCGAAGCCAATACGCTCAACACACAGCAAACCTGCTTGACGGGAAGCAGCGGCGCGGTCGGCCGCGTCAACCCGGGCGGCACGCAAAACCAGGCCGGCGACGGCTCCGGAACGTACTCGGTCGTCGCCGGCTGTAACTCCAACGGCAACGGCTGGACGGGCGTCACGGTATATGGCTCGTTCGCGCAGGCGACCGGCAACGGCGCCGTCGCCACCGGCATGCAGTCGTCGGCTGGCCTCTGGGGCGTCGCGGCCGGCCTCGAAACTACGGCCAGCGGTGCCGGAGCGACCGCACTCGGCTTCGGCTCGACTGCAAATGCGCTGAACTCCGTCGCCATCGGCGGCGCGGGGGGCAACGGAACGACGCCGCTGTCGCAGGCAAACTCGACCATCGCATCGGGCGCGGGCGCGGTCGCCATCGGCAGCAACGCAACGAAGGGCGCGCAGTCCGCCGCGTCGGACGGCATCGCGATCGGCGGTCAATCGTCCGTCGCATCGACCGCCACGTCGGGTATCGCACTCGGCCGCGGTGCGACCGCCAATGGCGCGTACGGCATCGCGCAAGGTGACGGCGCGGTTGCGGGTGTCGCGGGGAGCACTTCGATCACGAATAACGTTGCAATTGGGGCTGCAGCCTCTGCGACGGGTGGCAATGCAGTTGCACTGGGTGGGGGCGCCAAGGCATCCGGACTCGACGGCACGGCAGTTGGCTTCAACGCAAGCGCCACCGGATCCACAAGTTACGCGTCCGGTTTTGGTGCGGTTGCATCGAACACGGATGCGACGGCTATCGGCAACCAGGCCACGGCAAGCGGTCAGCAGGATACCGCCATCGGTGTGACGGCCGTTGCGTCGGGTGGGAACGGGGTCGCGCTCGGCAACAGGGCGGCCGCGACGGCCGCTAATGCAACTGCCGTTGGTGCGTCATCTGTCGCGTCGGCCGGACAAGCATCGGCATTTGGCCTCGGCGCCAATGCAACCGGAACGAACGCAACGGCGCTCGGTATCGGAACCGTCGCGTCGAATTTCGCCGCGCTGGCTGCCGGCAATCAGTCGACCGCCGCGGGTTCCGCCGCCGTGGCACTGGGAAGTACTTCAACGGCAGGGGCGAATTCGTCGGTTGCAATCGGCGACACCTCGAGCGTTTCGTCGACGGCCGGTTTGGGTTCAACGGCGATTGGTTACCGTTCGACCGTCAAGTCCGGGACCGGTGCCGTTGCGATCGGCAGCCAACAGACCGTGAGCGGTAACGGCGCGGTGGCGATCGGCGACCCGAACATTGCGAACGGCACGGGTGCCGTGACGATGGGTGCAAATAACGTCGCTGCAGGCAATGCGGCGGGGACGACAGCCGCGAACGGTGCCGTGGCAATCGGCAACAGCAACAGTGCGATCGGCCAGGGCTCGGTTGCACTGGGCAATAGCAGTACGACTACCGCGGCCGGGGGCATCGCGATCGGCGATACCGCGGTATCCGGTGCGACGAACGCACTGGCATTCGGGGCTGGCGCCAACGCGAACGTGACGGGCTCGGTCGCGCTCGGCTCTGGTGCGGCCACGACCGGTACCGCGAATACGGCGACGGGCGGCACCGGTGCTGTCAGCAGCACGACGATCGGAAGTCAGACATTCGGTACCTATGCCGGCGCGAATTCGGCCGCTGGTGTTGTGAGCGTGGGCGCCGCGGGTTCCGAGCGTCGCATCCAAAATGTGGCGGCCGGGTTGATCAGTGCAACCAGCACGGATGCAATCAACGGTAGCCAGCTTTACGCCGTGGCCAGCACCACGACGTCGAACATCGTCAGCTTGTCGACTTCTACGTCGACGGGTCTTTCGTCGGCTAATAGCTCGATTTCGTCGCTGTCGACATCGACTTCGACTGGCATCAATTCGTTGTCCACCGGTCTCAGCTCGGCTAACAGCTCGGTTACGTCGCTTTCGACTTCGACTTCGACTGGCATCAATTCGTTGTCCACCGGTCTCAGCTCGGCAAACAGCTCGGTTACGTCGCTTTCGACTTCCACGTCGACGGGTCTCTCGTCGGCTAACAGCTCGATCACGTCGCTGTCCACGTCGACCTCGACAGGCATCAACTCGTTGTCCACTGGTCTCAGCTCGGCAAACAGCTCGGTTACGTCGCTTTCGACTTCCACGTCGACGGGTCTCTCCTCGGCGAATAGCTCGATCGGCTCGCTCTCGACCTCGACCTCGACCGGCATCAACTCGCTGTCCACCGGTCTCAGTTCGGCCAACAGCTCCGTCACGTCGCTTTCGACTTCCACGTCGACCGGTCTCTCGTCGGCTAATAGCTCGATCGGCTCTCTCTCGACCTCGACCTCGACCGGCATCAACTCGCTGTCCACCGGTCTCAGTTCGGCCAACAGCTCCGTCACGTCGCTTTCGACTTCCACGTCGACCGGTCTCTCGTCGG
>NZ_PREY01000047.1:0-35698 GCF_002959955.1 Burkholderia sp. BE12
GTCGTCCTGACGTGATGCAGGCCGAGCAGACGCTGCTGGCCGCGAACGCGAACATCGGCGCGGCCCGCGCGGCGTTCTTCCCGAAGATCTCGTTGACCGCGGCATTCGGCACCGCGAGCCCGACGCTGGGCGGCCTGTTCAAGGCCGGCACGGCGGCGTGGTCGTTCGCGCCGAATATCGCGCTGCCGATCTTCGAAGGTGGGCAGAACATCGCGAACCTCGATCTCGCGCACGTGCAGAAGCGCATCGAGATCGCGAACTACGAGAAGGCGATCCAGTCGGCGTTCCGCGAAGTGTCGGACGGCCTCGCCGCACGCGGCACGTACGACCAGCAGATTGCGGCGCTGGAGCGCAACGAGCACGCGCAGCAGCGTCGCTTCGACCTGTCGGACCTGCGTTACAAGAACGGTGTCGACAGCTACCTGTCGGTGCTGACCGCGCAGACGGATCTGTACTCGGCGCAGCAGTCGCTGATCAGCGCGCGTCTGGCACGCTGGACGAACCTGGTCGACCTGTACCGCGCCCTGGGAGGCGGCTGGATCCAGCGCGCAGGCGAAGCGCCGCGCGCGCCGGATGCACCGGTCGACTATGACAAGGCGGCTGCTCCGGCGCCCGCGTCGTCAACTGCGACGAACGGGTAAGCATGGAGAAAGGCGGGCGCGGTTTGCCGCGTTTGCGTTTCGAACCGGCTGTATGTGAAAACGAAAACGCCACGGACGCAACTCCGTGGCGTTTTCTTTCGTACCGTCAGCCGCGCTGAGAGCGGCGTTACGTTACGCCTGCTTCGTCCAAAGCGTCCGGCCGAAGAACGTGAGCGTGCGGTCCCACGCCATTTGCGACCACACCGGATCGAACTGCGTGCCGGCGATGCGGCCGGGGCCGACGGCCGTTTCGTTCGCGAACGCATGGTGCGCGAGATAGCGATGGAATTCGAAACCGACCTTCGCATCGGTCAGCTTCTTTTCCAGTGCGTCGACCTGGTCGATCGCAAAGAACGCATCCTGCGTGCCCCAATGGCCCATCAGCGGCACCTTGAGCTTGGCCGGATCGATGTAGTCGAGCGGCGGAACGCCGTACCACGTGACGCCGGCGTCCGCTTCGGCGTGCTGCAGCGACAGCAGCGTGAGGGCGCCGCCCATGCAGAAGCCCGTCACCGCGACACGCGGCGCCAGCGTCTTCAGGTACGCGACCGCGCCCGGAATGTCCTGCGACGCGGCGTCGCCGAAATCGAGGCCGGTCATCAGGTGATGCGCTTCTTCCTCCTCGACCGTCGACTTGCCGCGATACAGGTCGGGCACGAGCGCGAAGTAGCCGCAGCGCGCGAGGCGATCCGCGACGCCGCGGATCTGGTCGTTCAGCCCCCACCATTCCTGGATGACGACGACCGCGGGCGCGCCTTCGGTCCGCTCCGGCGTGGCGAGATAGCCCTGCAGTTCCTGGCCGTCCGGGCGGCGAAACGTGATCATGGAACCGGGTGTTTGAGACATGAAACCGCTCCTTTTCGAAAAATGCGCCGAGTGCGACATCGGGCCGACCAGCGGGCGTCGCGATACCGCTCGCATTTGTTCTGGCCGACGCCGACCACGCGGCCATTCTATGCGCAAACACCGGACGCTTGCGTGAACGGCGCCGCGCGGCACGCGACCGGCAAAGGGAGCGGACGGCCGGAAAACGAACACCCCGCCCCGATGAACGGGAGCGGGGTGTCGCGTGTACGGCGTGCGTCGGAATGCGCAGGAAATATGCTGGCGCGTATCCGGCTTACTGGCCGAAATAGACCGAGTCGCGGCCTTCCTGCTTGACCGCGATCGCGCGGCCGGCACGCGCGCCCGCGGCTGCTTGCGCGCCGTAGCCGGTTTCATCGGCGTTCGTCACGCGGGCCTGCGCGGTCTGCAGCGCACGCGGGTAATACTGATCGGAGACTTCGGGCTTGTAGCCGGCCTGTTCGAGCTGGACGAGTTCCGCACGCACCTGGGCGCGCGTCAGCTGGCCCGACGGGTTCGATTGGGCGAATGCGCCGTACGATGCGGACAGGGCGGTTGCGGCGACGACAGCGGTGATGAACAACTTCATGGTGACCTCCGGTTCTGTTGATTTCGCGCTTTGCTCGTGGCGTTCAGCGGTTGATTGCATCGTAACGAGCGCGTTACCGGTCGGAAATACGCGTGGCAGCGAATCATTATTGCAACTGGGTAAACGATTCGCGCGCAGCGCAATTTCGTCTGACGATTGCAGGCATGCCGGAGCAGCGGCTTGGTCTTCGGGGAAGCGACGGGGGCAATCGGCGCAACAGAGGCGGGATGGAGAGTTGAATCGTATTCCGAATGATGGTGGCGAGGCCACCGGCGTCGCTTGTTTCACATCACGCAGCCAGGGTCGCCTGCCGTTTCCGGTATTCGGCCGGCGTGATGCCGACATGCCGAGTGAACGCTCGCCTGAGCGTATCGACGTTCGCGAAGCCGCATTTCGCGGCGACCTGCTTCGGCGTGTCGTGGCCGTTCTCGAGGAGCTGGCGGGCGGCCGAGATGCGGGTCGCCTCGACCCATGCGGCCGGCGTCATGCCGACTTCCGCGCGAAACAGTCGCGCGAAATGGCGCGGGCTCATGCCCGCATGCTTCGCCATCTCGGCCACCGAATGCTCGAGTTCCGGATGTGCGGCGATCCAGCGCTGGACTTCCTGCAGTACCGAACGCCCGGCGGGGCGCGCTTCGCCCTTGCGGCTGAACTGGAGTTGGCCGCCCGGGCGCTTGAAGAACATCACCAGTTGCGCGGCGACGCGTCGCGCGATCTCGCGGCCGAGATCCTCCTCGACCAGCGCGAGCGCGAGATCGAGCCCGGCCGTGACGCCAGCGCCGGTGCGCAGCTTGCCGTCGCGTACGTACAGTGCGTCGGCGTCGACGGTGACGGACGGATACGCTTCGGCGAGCGCATCGGCGGCGGCCCAGTGCGTGGTCAGGTGGCGCCCTTTCAGCAGGCCGGTGGCCGCGAGGATGAACGCGCCGGTGCAGATCGAGCCGTAGCGCCTGCTTTGCACGGCCGCCGAGCGCAGCCACGCGAGGACGTCGGTGCGCAGCGCGATCTGGCCGGCGTGCGGCGCGCCGGCGACCAGCAGCGTGTCGAGGCGCTCCGGGATGTCGGGCACGATCCAGTCGGGCAGCATCCGTGCGCCGGACGAACTGCGGATCGGCCCGGGCCCGCTCGCGATGATCCGCAACGTGTAGAACGGCTTGCCGCACTCGGCGTTCGCTTGCGCGAACACGTCGAGCGGCGCGGAGACGTCGAGCAGTTGAACACCCGGAACGGCGAAAATACCCACGACCTTCGACATGATCGGTTGCGTGTTGTAACGAACGTGATGCGCAGCAGTATAGGAGCGCTTTCTTCACCGTGCAGACACCATGTCCGTTCGTCGCGCGAAATGGCAGGATTCGTCGTAATACGTCCATTGGAGACACGTGTTGGACTCCGGAAAATCGAGGGTGTCTTCCATGGAGGTCCATCATGACTGTGAACGTTGCCGGCATCACCCTTCCCGATACGCGTTTGACGCGCGAGATCACCGAACTCGTGCGCGATACCGAGTCCGAGCTGCTGTTCCACCACTCGAGCCGCGTGTTCTATTTCGCTGCGCTGGCGGGCCGGCGGCGCGGGCTCGAGTACGACCCCGAGCTGCTGTATTGCGGCTGCATGTTCCATGACATGGGACTGACGCGCCGGCACAGCAGCACATGCGAGCGCTTCGAAGTGGACGGCGCGAACGCCGCGCGCGATTTTCTGAAGGGCAAGGGGATTTCGCAACAGGACATCGATGTCGTATGGACCTCGATCGCCCTGCACACCACGCCCGGCATCCCGCAGCACATGCATCCGGTCGTCGCGCTGGTCACGGCGGGCGTCGAGATGGACGTACTGGGCCTCACTTACCCGGAATACAGCGATGTCGAGCGGGAAGCGGTCGTACGCGCGCATCCGCGCACGCCGCATTTCAAGGAGGACATCATTCAGGCGTTCTACGACGGCATCAAGCACAAGCCCGACACGACGTTCGGCAACGTGAAGGCCGACGTGCTCGCGGACAAGGATCCGCATTTCCATGCGGGCAACTTCTGCAGCGTGATCCGATCGTCCGCGTGGGCCGGCTGAGCGACGGGCCGGCGCGCATCACCCGACGTTGATCGACTGCCCGACGTGCAGCAGATTCGGCGCCGAAGCCAGGCCCGGATTCAACTGCAGGATCTCGTTCAGCGCGCGCGCATCCTGCTGGTCTCGCGTCATCGCCTTCCGGTCGTCCGGTGACACGTGTGCGGCGTCGAGCAGCGACTGGCGATGCGCGTCGGCGATCACCCATAGCGAATCTCCGGCCACGACGATGTACGGCTGCGCGGCCGTCGACGGCGGCGCGGAGGGCTGCGCGGGCGCGGTAGTGCCCGTCGTGCCGGTCCCGGGCGGTTGCGTTGCGGTAGTGCCCGGCGCGAGGCCGGTCGTCGGCGTGCCGGCGGTCGGCTGCGGCGGCTGATGTGATGGCGACGACGATGCCGGCTTCGACTGCGGCTTGTGCGTCGACGATCCCGAGCCACCCGACGGCGGCCCGAAGAACAGGTTCTGCAATTGCGTGAAACCCCAGATCCCGATCGGCACGAGGATGAGCGCGGTCGGGTATTTCTTGACCCAGCGCGTCGCGTTCGGGAAATGGGTGTTCAGGCGCGCACCGAGCAGTATCGCCGTCGACGTCGCGGCCGTTGCCGCGAGCCCGTAGTGCCCTTTGTCGTATTGCGCGATCGTGCCCGCGATGCCGCTCGCGACGCCGACGAAATCCGACGTCGAATCGATCAGGCGCACGACGCGGCTACGCTTGTCCGCGTTCACGCGGTGCGCGCTCACCGCATAGACGAGGCCCGAATAGGTCGCGGCGAGCCCCGCGCTTGCCGTCGTCAGCGCACCGGCGACGGTCGGCGCGGTCATGAGCCCGTGCACGCCGACGGCGATCGTCCCCGAGTAGCCGACGATCGCGCTACCGCGCCCGACGAGGCCGAGGAACCGGCGGGAATTGCCGTGATGCAGTTGCGCGAGCGACGTGCCGCCGACCATGCCCTGCATGTTCGCGAGCAAGTCGACCGACAGTTCCTTGATCTGCGCGGCCGCATCGTCGAAGCCGATGAGCCCCTGTCGATGCATTTCGACGAAGTGGCTCGCCTTCACTCGCGTTTCGTTCGTGAGCAGGTCGAGCTGCTCGAGCCGCGTCGGGTTGTAGCCGTGCACCGGCGCGCTCAGTTGCTGCGCGAGCGAGCGCTGCAGCCGGTCGAGCACGTCGTGCACTGCGCGCGGGTCGCCGCTCTGCAGGCTCTGCACCGCGCCCTGGTGCATCGCACCGAATACGCGACCCGCGCGCGCACCGACGAACAGCGCGGTGTTCGCGTGGGTGAGCGCATCCGAGCTCATCACGGTCATGCCGTTGAACACGTTCAGCGCCACGAGCGAGCTGGCGCCGGCCACCGTGCCGCCGAAGCCCAGCGACCACGCCCAGTCGCGTTTGCCGAACGACGGCCGGTGGACGCGCAGCGCGTTGAGCTGCGCGAGCGCAGCCTCCTGCGGGTTGCCGCGCTGGTGGCTCGGCTGCGTGGCGATGTCGCGGTTCACGATGATGGGCCTGGTCTCGTCGATCGCGAGCTTCGGATCGGCGGCCACCGCGCGCCAGAACGCGGTGCTCGATGCATTCGGATTAGCATGCGCGTCGATCTTGCGTTCGGTATCGGGCCTGCCGTACCGGCTCAGCCAGCGCTTGCCGGCGTCGCGTGCGCGCGCTTCGGCGCGGTTGGCGGAATCGGCGGTATTCCAGTAGTTCTCCTTCGCATAGGTGATCGTCGCCTGTCGTGCGCGGTCCATCAGCGCGGTCGTGTGCCCTTCGTACAGATCGGCCCGCAGTTGCGCGAGCTGGTCGGGCTTCAGCCCGTTCGCGAGGCCGACGCGTTCGACTTCGGCGAACAGCACCTGATGCTGGTTCGCGAGCGTCTGCGCGCCGACCCGTTCGAACACGCGCGTGAGCGCGTCGGCGCCGTGCAGGCGAGCGAGCTTGTCGGGCGCATGCAGCTTGTATTCGACGAGCTTGCGCGCGAGTGCGGCGGTCAGATCCTGGTTCGCGACGAAGTCCGAGCCGTGCGTCGCATACGACAGCCCGAGATGAACCCAGTCGAGTTCCTTGCGCTCGAGCACGGCCTCGACGAGCTTCATGTGGCCGTCGCCCGGCGCCGGTTCGAGCACGGCGTCCCAGCCGTGGAACGTCACCATCACATGCGGCGCGGTTGCGCCGGCGTGCTGCCGCGCCCACGTTTCGAGCGCATCGAACGTGCGCACGTAGTCGTGGTACGCATCGTTGGTGCCGGCCAGCGTGCGCTGGTCCTCGGCCGATACGAGCGCGCGCGACGGCGCGGTTTCGAGGCGCAGCACGAAGCCGCCTTCGGACGCCGCGTCGAGCCATTTGTACAGGTGGTCGAGGTCGTCGAGTTCGAGATGGCGGTCCGTGCCGTCGATATCGATCCGCGCGTTCGCTTCGTCGAACTGCGCGTTGTCGAGCTTGCCGAGTTCGCGCACGCGGCGGATGAAGGCGGGGTCGTGTTTCCGGCCGAGCGCGGCGGCCAGCGAATACGGATCGACCGCGACCGACACGACCGGCATCGCACCGCCGTAGCGTTTCACGAGTGCGAGCATCTCCGCGGGGTCGTCGCGCAACGTGAAGCCGCGCGCCATCAGCGCGAGGCGATCCTGGATCTCGGGCTTCGCGCGGCCATAGGCCTGCAGCGCATGCCGGTCGGCGGCCCGCGCGATCGACAGATAGGTGATCGCGCTCTTCGCATGGCGCGACACCACGTTCGCCGCACGATCGGGCCGCGACAGCGGGCCGCGCCACGGCATGCTCGACACGTCGCGCGCGAGCCGCAACGGGATGCCGAGCGCCTTCATCATCACGCTGTCGGCCATCATGACCTGGCGTGTCGTGCCGAGGTCGAGCGGCTTGCCGGTGCGGCCCGCGAACGCCTTCACGCGCTCGTGCTCGGGGAACCAGTCGTCGAGCTTCGCCTTGCCGAAGCGGAGAATCCATTCGGCGACCGTCGCGCTCGTCAGGCCGGGCTGATAGGTCTTGATGCTGAACGGCTCGCCGGCCGGCGCGGCCTGCGGCGCCGGTGGCGCGGCCGGCGCAGGCGCCGCCTGCACGTTCTGCTTGCCTTTTTTGCCTTTTCCGCTCGCAGGCTTTTTCGGCTTCGCGGGCGGGCTGGCGGACGCAGTGGCGGACGCAGGGTCACTGGCAAGTCTGGCCTGCTGGTTCTTCGCGGCCGTCAGGTCGGCCGCGATGCGGCTCTCCAGTTCGCCGAACGGCGCGGACGATCCCGCGGCGGCCTTCTGCAACTGCTTGCCGAGTTCCTCTTGTTTCAGCGCATAGGCCGCGACCTGCGTCGGCTGCGTGCGCGCATCGAACTCCGCCGGGTCGAGCCGCGTCACGAGAAAGTGCCGGTCCGAGCCGTCCGGACCGCCGCCGATCTTCGTCTTGTCGAGGTCGACGCCGGGCTTGCTCTTGTCGGCGAAATGCGCGGAGTCGTCGAACCATTGCAGCGTGCCGTCGCGGGTCGCGAGGATGCCGTCCGGCTGGTGCAGCGTGTCGATCAGCGCCCCTTCCGTGCCGTAGACGTAGATGAAGTATTCCGGGCCGACCTGGCCAAGATCGATCACGCGCCGCAGGTGAAGCGTATTCGCGCCGTTGAAATCGTGCACGTCGTCGGCCGATTTCGGCAGCAGGTTCGGCGCGACCCATCGGTTGGCGAGCGGCGTCGCGCCGGCCGGCGGCTTGCCTCTCGACTGAATCTTGCCGAGCCGGCGCTGCACGCGGTCGCTCGTTTTCATCGACGGCGGCTTTTGTTCGGCGATCGGCAACGCGCGCTCGGCCGGCTCGAAGCCGCCATAGCGGGACACCACCGATTCCGGTAGCGAGGACGGCACGAACACGACGCCGCGCCGGCCGTCGGGCAGGCCGCGCGCGCGGCGACGGAAGGCGGTGCCGAGATCCTGCTCGCCGATCGACGCGTCGCCGACCGAGGTTTTCTCGTGATAGGTCCAGCCGCCACCGCCTTGCTTGGGCACGGCGTAGCCGAGCACCTTGCCGGTCTTTCTGTCTACCGCGAAGATCGTCGTGCTGTCGTCCGCGGCCTTCGCGGCCGCCTTGGGACGCTTGAATTGCGGCGCGCGGGCGAGTTTGCCGATCTGGTCGACGACCTCCTGCGCAGGCGCGTCACCGGAAGGCTCGGCATTCCACACGCGCTTCGAATCGACGGCTTCGACCTTCGCCGCGCCGCCGAATTGCCGCAGCTCGTCGAGCGACACCGGCGACAGGTAGAAGTCGAATTTCGCGCGTGCTTCATGCGGCGTTTCGCTGCCGCTGCGCTTGCGTGGACGCGAGCCCGGATAGAGCGCGTCGCGCAAGTCGTGCGACGGCGTGCCGCCGGGATCGGCCGATTCGACCGGACCGGGCTGGCCGTGCGCATCGGTCGTCAGGCTCGCGACGAAGTCGGGTTGCCGATGCGTGCCGTCGTCCGCCGGGCGGTCGTCATGCTTCGCGATCAGCACGTGGGCGTTGGGGCCAGCATAGTGCGCGAGGTCGCGGATGTCGGCCAGTTGTGTGCCGTCGATCCGCTTCAGGTCGCGTTTGCCGTGCGCATCGAGCCAGTCGGCCGCGCGCGCTTCGGGCGGGAGCGCGGGGGCGGCCGGCAGGAACGACGACGGGTCGAGCACCGGCCACATCATCATCGACGGCATCGTCCGCGGTGCCGTGCCGGCCCGTCCGGCTTCGCCGTCGCGCATCGCCTGCTCGGCCTGCGCGCGATACAGCGCACGGTAGACGGGGTTGCCGGGCAGCGAGGTCCGCGCGTTGCCGAATGCGTCGGCGAGGCGCGCGAGGCCGGCTGCGTCGCCCGGCATCACATGATCGGCTTCGCGCGCGATCTCGTCGGGGAGCACCGCGTGCTCGGCGATGTCGATGCCGGTCGATTCGAGGATCTGCTTGCGCACCGCGAATGCATTGGCCTGCGCGCGCGCCTCGGCGCGCAGCGCGCTTTCCGCGTACGCATCGGGGCTGCTGGTGTCGAGGCCGAGCCGGTTCGTCGCCACGTCGACCGCGTGCCCGACCTCGTGTGCGAGCACGTAGACGATCGTGCCGGCATTGCGCAGGCCGCCGTCGATCACGATCCGGCGCTGTTCGGCATCGACTTTGCTGCCGGCGCCCGCGCGGCCCTGCACGATCTCCCAGCGGCCGGGGTTCAGCAGCCGCAGTTGACCGGCGAGGAGGCTCGACTGGTCGGCCAGCGCATACGCGGCGTCGGGCAGCGGCGCGCCGCCGAACCACATCCGGATGCGCGTGAAGAGCGACGGCTTCTGGACGAACGCACCGTCCGGCAGCGATTCGCTGATCACCGGATGCGCGAGTTCGACGCGGCCGCTCGCGATGCCGCGTTCGAGCGGCTGGATGACGGCGTCGATCATCCCGGGCGTGCGGTTGGTGGCCGGGTCCGGATGCGGGATCAGGACGGAAGGATCGCTGAAGTAGAACGTGCCGTGCGCATCGAACAGGCCTTCGAAATCGAACGACAGGCCGTGCCGCGCGGCAAGCTCGCGCATCGCGACGAGCTGCCGCATCGATTCGCGCGTCACGCGTTTCGGCAGGATGCCATGCATCACGTCGAGGCTGCCGAGCTCGGCCAGCGGGCTGTACAGCACCGCGACGCGCCCGTGGTACGTGAACGGCCCGTCGACCGTGACCGTGCGCATGCCGAGCTGCGTCAACTGGTCGAGCCCGCGCTTTTCGTGGGCGAGCATCGCGCGCGCCTTGTCGCCGCTGGCGTCGAACACGCCGATCGCATTGCGCTTGCCGAGTTCGAATACGGCCTTCGCGGTGCCGGCGCCGAGGAACGGGCCGAGCAGCGTGTCAGGATCGACGCGCCGCGACGGATCGCCGGCGACGTGCAGCCCGTGCTCGTCGACGGCGAGCGCGCCCGCATCGATCCGTTCGCGCGGCGACGGCGTATAGCGAGTCCACGCGCCCGGGCCGCCGAACTGCATGCGCTGCGTGCCGTCGCCGCGCGGCTCGCCGAGCGGGCGGACCGTGCCGCTGTCGGGCACGTAGATCGTCCGCTGCCAGAGGTTCGCGAGCCACGCGGCGTGGGTCGCGCCGCCTTCGCCTGCGAGGACGATGGGGGCGCCGGCCCGTGCGGGCGTGAACGCGTGGCGATGATCGATCGAATAGTCGACGGGCGTGGCGGGGCGGCCGCGTGCATCGAGCAGGCCGCCGGCCGCATCGGTCCGCGCATGGACGAGCGTCAGCGGCTCGCCGTTCGCATAGGACACCGGACCGTTGCGCGAGAAGGACAGTTTCGGCGAGCCGCCGCCGAACAAGCGGCGCGGAAACGGCGACGCACGGTCCGCATGCGCGTGGCTCCACTGCGCCTGTTCGTCGAGCGTGCGCGGCAACCGTGTGCCGCCGCCGGCGCCGGACGATTCGGTCGTGTGCGGCGCGGGCATGCTCGGCGATGCGCTGCCTGGCTGCTGCTGCCGGTCCCACGCGCGGCCATAGAACGAACCGTAGTGTTCGCCGTCGCGGCCCGATACGGGGGCGTTGCCGAATGCGTCGGCCAGGCGCGCGAGGCCGGCTGCGTCGCCCGGCATCACATGATCGGCTTCGCGCGCGATCGCGTCGGGGAGCACCGCGTGCTCGGCGATGTCGACGCCGGTCGATTCCAGGATCTGCTTGCGCACCGCGAACGCGTTGGCCTGCGCGCGCGCTTCGGCGAGCAGCGTGCTTTGCACGTACGCTTCCGGGCTGCTGGTGTCGAGGCCGAGCCGGTCGTTCGACACGTCGGCCGCGTGGCCGGCTTCGTGCGCGAGCGTATAGACGAGCGTGCCGGTGCCGCGCAGGCCGCCGTCGATCACGATCCGGCGCTGGTCGACGTCGGTGCGGCTGCCGCGTCCCGCGCGGCCCCACACGACCTGCCAGCCATCCGACTTCAGCAGTCGCATCTGGTCGGCGAGCAGGCTCGACTGGCCGGCGAGCGCATACGCGGCATCGGGCAGCGGCGCGCCGCCGAACCACATCCGGATACGCGTGAAGATCGACGGCTTCTGGACGAATGCGCCTTCCGGCAGCGATTCGGTGATCGCCGGATGCGCGAGCGCGATGCTGCCGTTGCGGATGCCGCGTTCGAGCGGCGCGATGACGTTGTCGATTTCCTCGAGCGTGCCGTCGATTTGCTCGCGATCATCCGAGCGGGATACGGTGGCCGGGTCGCTGAAGTAGAACTCGCCGCGGGCGTCGAATACCCCCTGAAAATCGAACACCAGACCATCGCGCTCGACGATCTCACGCATCGCGGCGAGCTGTCGCATCGATTCGTGCGTGACATGCGACAGCAACGCGCCGTTCGAGACGGCACGGCTGCTGAGTTCGGCGAGCGGATGGTAGAGGATCCCGATCCGGTTGCCGACCGAGAACGGGCCGTCGATGGTCAATGTACGCATGCCGTAGCGGCGCAGCAGGTCGAGTCCGTTGCGTTCCGTGTCGAGCGCGTCGTAATGATTGGCGAGCTGGCCGTCGCGAGGCTGCGTGGGATCGATGTCGTACAGGCCGATCGCGTTGCGCTTGCCGAGTTCGAACACGCTCTTCTCGATGCCGGCCCCGAGGAACGGGCCGATCAGCGCTTGCGGGTCCAGCCGCCGTGACGGGTCGCCCGCGACGTGCAGGCCGTTCGCGTCGACGGCGAGTTCGCCGTAGTCGATGCGCTCGCGCGGCGACGGCGCATAGCGGGTCCACGTGGGCGCGTGATCGAATCCCACCTGGGCCCGCGTGCTGCCCGGGTTGCCCATGGCCGCGTCGAACGCGCGGATGGTGCCGCCGTCCGGCACGTAGACCGGCCGTTGCCAGGTGTTCGTGAGCCATGCCGCGGCGGTGTGGCCGTGGTCGGCGGCCAGGACCAGCGCGCGGCCGGTGCCCGCGCTGGTCGACGTACCGGCGAAGAAGTGCGCGATCGAAAAGTCGACATGCTGCACAGGGCGGCCGTGTGCGTCGAGCAGTTGGCCCGCGTCGTCGGTTCGGCCGCGGATGATCGTCAGCGGTTCTTCGATCCCGGACGACGTGTGTTCGTCCAGGATCCGCAACGTCATCTGTCGCGGCTCGTTGCGCCCGCGTTCGGCGATCGGCGAGATCACCTCCGCATGCGCGACGCTCCACTGCACCTGTTCCTCGAGCGTGCGCGGCAGGTGCGTGCCGCCGCCGGCCGATTCGGTCTGCGGCGCGGGCATCCGGCGCGGGGCGCCGCCGTCGCGTTTCTGCTTGTCCCAGATGCCGTCGTAGAAGGCCTGGTACGTCTCGCCGCGGCGGCCCGACACCGGCGCATCGGCGAACGCGTCGGCAAGCCGTGCGACCGTGCCCGCATAGTCGCTCGACGGCGTCCAGCGGTCGGCCTCGTGCTGGAGCGCGTCGGGCAGCGTCGTGTTCGCCGCGATGTCGCCGCCGCCCGCGAGATCGATCTCGTAACGCGCCTCGAACGCGTTGATCTGCGCGCGCGCTTCGGCTTCGAGCGCCTTGCGCGTGAAGCGGCTGCGGCCGCTGTAGTCGAGCGAATCCAGCGTACCGTCGATCGCCTCGACCGCATGCTTGGCCTCGTGCGCGAGCGTGTACGTGATGCTGCCCGAATCGTGCAGTGCGCCGTCGATCGTCACGCGGCGCCGCTTCGGATCGATTCGGCTGCCGCCGCCGCGCTTGCCGAGGCTCACGCGCCAGCCGGCATCGCTCAGCATCCGCAACTGCTGCGTGAGCGTGTCCGATTGCTGCGCGAGCGCGTGGACCGCGTCCGGCAGCGGCGCGCCGCCGAAACGCATTTGCAGCCGCGTGAACAGGCCCGGCCCGGCAAGCGCCGGGTCCGGCGGCGCTTCGGTGGTTTCAGGGTGCGCGGCGGCCGGCAGCGCGTGGTCGTCGGCCCGTGTGTGGCGGGCCGGCTTCGGCCGGGATGCGTCGCGCGCATCGTTCGCCGCTTGCGACGCGGATCGTTCGGCCGGCTTGACGAGCACCAGGACGCGGTTCGGTGCACTGAATGCGCCGTCCAGCGCACGCGCCGGGCGAGCGGGCGGCTGCGGCAGCGCGGCGTGCGTTTCGGGATCGGCGGCGTTGCGCCGGGTCGTTGCGAGCACAACGACCGTGTCGTCGTTCGCGGGCTGCGGCGCGCGCCGCGCGGCGGGCGCTTCCGGATTCGCCGCGGGTGGGTCGGCTTCGACGACGCCGGCCGCATCGGCGTGCGCCGCCTGCGCGTTCGTGCCGACGACGCGGCCGCCTGCCGCCGCTGCGTCGGGGGCGGGCCGGTAGCGCGTCAGCGGCGCGTCGGCGCGCAGCGTGCCGTCCGTGTGCAGCGCGTCCGGCGCGGCCGCGAATACCGGCCGCTGCCAGCGGTTCGCGAGTTCGGGCGCGACGTGCGCGTCCGACGCATCGGCGATGACGACGATCGGTTCCGCGACGTCGGCGGGCAGCGCGCCGGCCGCACGCGGCCGCGCTGCGTCGGGCATGGCGGCTGCCGGGTCCTCGCCGTTGCGCACGATGAAAAGCGTATGTTCGCCGTAGTCGAACGCTTCGACCGACGGGCCGCGCGGCACCGACACGCCGGCCGGGTCGAGCGTCGCGGGCCGGGAGGCCGGTTCGGCGTCGGTCAGGTCGATCACGCGGACCGGCGTGCGCGGCGCGACGCTGGCCGGCTCTTCAAGGGCGCCCGCGCCGGGTGCGCCGGGCGCCCGCGCGATGGCCGGATCGTTCTCCGCGCGCAGGTCGCTGCTGCGGCGATTCTGCGCGGCGACATGCGAATCGGACGCGCGCGTTTCCTGCTGGTTCTCGTCGCGCGCGGTCCGTGCTTCGCTCGTGTGCTGCGCATTGCGTGCGCTGGCGGTCGTGGTCGCGGTGGCCGTGTCGTTCGCTTCGGTGGCGCGCGCCGCGGCTTCGTTGGCCGGCGTGGTCCGCGGGGGCGCGCTGTCGGCCGGCGGCGCCTCGTCGCTTGCCGGCGGCCGCGAGTCGCTGCGCGACGGAATGGGCGCTTTCGCGACGAGCTTCGACGGTGCATTGATTTCGCCGTCGCTGCCGAACGACAGCCGGTCGCCCGTTTCCGTGACCGAATCGATCTTCGTGCCTTCGGTCCAGGTCTTGCCGGTCAGCTTGACGATGCTCAGTTCGCCGTTCTCGCCGAGGATCACCGACGTCCCGCGCGGCAGGTTGTTCAGGTCCTTGTTGTTGAGCGAGTCGAGCACGCGCACGGGCATGTTGTCGTAGATAAGTACCTTGTCGCCCGCCATCAGCGTGCCGTCCTTCGCGACCTTGATGTCGACGCCGTCGAGCGACGCGCGCGTCGCGCCGAACGCGAGTTGCGACGGCTCGTTCCTGCTCAGGATTTTCTGCAGTTGCTGCCCGTCGATCGAGATGCGTTCGCCGCCCGCCGAGCGGGCGACCACTGGCCGGCCCGTGACGCGAACCGTCGCGTTGACCACGCGGTCCCGCACGCCGCCCGCGCCCATCAGCGCGACGTTCGTGAAACCCGATTTGAGCGCGTCCCAGCCGTGCTCGCTGTCCCCGTGCGCGAAGTCGATACCGGCTTCGACAAAGCTCTCGCCTGCGGCGCCGACGCCGGTGGCGAGCGACGTGCCGCGCACGATCGCGGTGGTCACCCGCGCGGCCTTCGCCGAGCCGGTGAGCGCGGTGATCGTCTTGCCGAACACTTCCGAGCCCGCGAACTTCGCCGCGCCGGCCGCACCCATCGGCACGAGGTTGAGCCAGTCGCCGCGCGCGCCGGCGTCGGTGAACGGATTGATGCTCTGGTTGTGTTCCCAGCGCGAGCCGATATCGAGCGCGGATTTCGCCATGCTCGAACCGATCGCCGTGTCCATCATGACCGCGCCCCCGAAATTCAGCGCGGCACCGGCAAAGGCGCCCACACCCGTTGCGTCCAGCAGCACGCCGGCGCCTTCCATCAGCAGCCCGAGACCCATCATCCCGAGGTTCACCTTGCCGCCGGTCAGCGTGTTCAGCGCGCTGTCGAACCAGTCGTCGTGATGCGCGGCCTTCTGCTGGAACTGCGCGTGACCGTTGTCGTCGTAGCCGGTCACGAGATCGAGCGTGCCGCTCGACGCAAGCCGGTTGTTGTCGAGGTAGTCGCCGACGTTGTCGTAGTTCGCCGACGTGTCGTCGACGTACTGGACGTGGCCCTTGCTGTCGGTGACCTTGAAGAGCGCGCTCGTCACCATTCCGGCCGTCTTGTCCGAGTAGATCAGCGGCAGGATGTTGACCTGCGTGCCGCTGCCGCCGCCGAGCTTCAGGATTTCGCCGCGCACCTTGTTGATCGTGTCGAGCTTGTCCTTGTCGGTGTAGCGCACCGTGTCGTCGTTGACGGGCGCGGTGGGCGTGCCCGTGTCCGACGACGGCTGCACGTCGGACGGCAACCCGATCGCGGTGCCGATCAGGTTGCGCTGCTCGTTGTCGGTCAGCTTGCCGAAATTGATCGTCGCGGCCTTGTTCGTGCTCACCCCGGCCTGATCGAGCAGCGATTGCGACAGCTCGCCCTGGTGCGCGCGGAAGAAACCGTCGAGCGCGTTCGAATATGCGTCCTTGTCGTCCTGGCTCTGCGGATTGCGCAGATTCTCGGCGAGGCTCGCATCGAACTGGTCGAGCAGCACCTGCTGATGCGACATCTCGGTCAGCAGCTGCAGCTTGTTGATGTTCGCGCTGGCCTGCTGCAGGTCGTTGCGCGCCTGGTCGAGCTGGTCCTGGTACGGATTCGGACGCTGCGGCGTGCGCATCGGAATCTCGTCGCCGTTCACCTCGCGCATGCGCACCGGCGTCGGGTTGTTCGCGTACCAGTCGTCGTAGGTTTTCTGAATGTCGGCGAGCTTGCCCTTCAGCACGCCTTCCTGCGTCTTCGCGTTCGCCAGCTGGAATTTCGCGGCCGCGTCGTTGAAGGTGTTGGACAGCCGGCCGTCGGCCGCGCGCAGCGCGCCCGCGACGACATGGAGTTTTTTCGCGTCGAGTGCGGTCTGGCCGGTCGCGGTGGTCGGCACGGACGTGTTCGAGCCGGGCGGCTGCAGCACGAACGACGGATTCGTGAACAGCGTCGTGGGCGCGAGCGACGTCGATAGTGCGCCCGGCGGCGTCGACGTGCTCAACGACGACGTCGGCGTCTGCGTCGTCGACGGCGCCGGCGTGCTCGATGTGCTCGAGGTGCTCGGCAGCGACGTGCTCAGCGACGGCGACGGTTGTGCCGAGGGCGACGGTTGTGCCGACGGGGACGGCGGCGTGGTGGGCGGCGGCGGATTCGTCGACAGCGTCGGCGTCGGGTTCTGCAGTACGAACGGCACCTTCGGCTTGAGCTGTGCGTCGATTTGCGCGCCGGCGTCGTCATACTGCTGCGCGAGCGTCTGACCGTACGCGACGACGAACCCGTCGTGCGCGAGGCGAGCCTTCTGCTTTGCCTGTGCGAGCGCATCAGACGCGGTGGCTAGGTCGGTGTCGACGGCCGGATGCGGATCCAGCGAGCGCGGATTCGCGGTATGCCAGTCGTCGGACGCCGATTTCGCGGTGTCGTACTTGCCCTGCAGGTCATCGACGGTCAACTGCGCGCCGAGCATCTGCATGTAGCTGCCGCTCGTGTTCGCCTGCGTGGTCGCGCGATCGAGCGCGGCCTTGTCGTCTTTCGCCGCGCTGGGCGTCGAGCCGATCAGGCACGCGCTGTCGGCGTCGTACTTCTGCTGCAGCGTCGTGACCTGCTGCGCGTCGAGCGACGCCGCATAGGCCGCGTTCGAGTAATTGGCGATCTTCGCGGCCTGCGCGACATTGGCCTGCACGGCGTTCATGTCGACGTTGCCGTTCGCATCGGCCGGCGGCGGATCGGGCAGGTCGACCTGCAACTGCAGCGGCTCGAGCGCATCGTTCAGCTTGCCGACGCCGGTATCGATCGCGTCCTTGTAGGCGGGATCGGCCATGTACGACTGGAACTGCGTATAGGCGAGATTCGCGTTGCTGACGTCTGCCCAGTACTTCGCCTGGCCCGTTACCGCGCTCGAGGTCGCCGATTGCCAGTCGTCGTAGGCCTGGACCTGGGCGGGCGTCTTGCAATCGCCCTGCTGCGGGACGAAGTTCGGATTCGCCTTCGTCTGGTCGGGGAACAACTTTTGCAGCGTGGCGAGCTTCGCATCGGCCTGCTGTTGCGCGGGCCCCTCGATCTTGTCGTTCGTCGGGTCGGTGCTGTACTGGTCGGCTTTCGCCTGTTCGCCGTACAGGATCCGGTAGCCGGCGTCGGTCGTGACGTCGAGTTCGCGTTGCGCGGTGTCGGCCGCATCGTGCGCCTTCGTGTAGTTGTCGCGTGCGGCCTTGCGCTCGTCGGGCGTCGCGTCGGGGTCGTGGTTCGTCATCCGCAGCACGCCCTGCGCACCTTGCAGCGTCTGCTGCGCGTTGTCGTACTTGGTCTGCGCGTCCTGGATCACACCCTGGACAGCTCGCGTCGTGTCGTTGTCGACCGTGATCTCGGGCGGCGCCACGCGATATTGATCGGCCATGCTCTGGAGCAGGGCGGTGGCCGACGCGATTTCGGGGTTGGTCGGCTTGGACGGATCGGTGCCGAGATCCGCCTGCACGGGGATCGGCGGCGTGGTAGTCGGGTTGACCGGGTTGGCCGGGCCGTTGTTCGGGCCGTCGTTGGACGTACCGTCCGCATTGCGCGGCGGTTTCGGTGCGAGGTCCGGATCCAGCGTTTGCGACAGGAAACGCTGCCAGTTCAACCCCAAACCCATTCCGTCGATCGACAACATGCAAGGCTCCCGTCAGGCGCGGCCGTACGCAGGGTGCACGCCGCCGGCGCCGCATGGCGCGATTTCGAGTGTACGGAAGCGGTGGGAGTGGGCACGGGGGCGATTCGTAGCGCGTGTCGAGGGGGAGCGGGTCGGTCCGGGGATCGCTACGAGAAGCAATCATGTGCTGATCAGTGCGCGATGCGGAAGGCCGGGGATGCGGCGGCTTGCGCATCGATTCGGTCGGGTTCGTGTGTTACAGCTGGCTTTCGGTGATGGGGCGTGTCTTACTGTTCGCTTTCGATTTTTGATAAGTTATGCGAAGTGATTTGTGGGGGTGTTGGGGGCGTAAGTAGTGCGGTATGCCGCGAATTGAGGGAAGGGATTCGGGCGACATGAATGCGGTCAACCCATATCGATGCCAGAGGAACAGGAGCCGGTGCGGTGGATGATTCGCTTTGGTGATGGACAAGTGTTGCCGACTGAATTGCGCCGATATCCGATGGGCGCGGGCAGCTTGCTCGAGCAGGCGGTCGACGGGTAGTCGGCGGAATTCTGCGTGTAACCGAGGGACGGCGAAGAATCGGACGGGGGAAAGAAGCGACTCCTTCCACTGGCGCATCACCATCGGAAAATTGTTACGTGACAACTTCAGATCATCGCAGCCGATGACTTTATATACTGAATTTTTACACCCCCTCACCGAGGCGAATCTCCGATTCGCATACCCCCGAATACGAGTCCGCCAGCCTGGTCCGCAAGCCCTGCGCTCAATGACCAGCCAACATTCGGCAAAACGCCTATAATGATTGGGCAAATTGCCGAAGAGAGGTCAGGTCATGAGCACCATCGCTTTTCATCCGTCGGGCGTCGCTCATCCGCGTCAGGCCGAATTCACGATTCTCGAGCAGCTGCTGGCGATCCGCGTCCGGTCGGGCGCCGATCTGGCCGAGCTGGCGAGCGCGCGCGTCGACGTGTCGGTGATCGATCGACTGTCCGAGCGCGGGCTGAAATCGGACGAGCTGGCCTTCATCATTCCACGCCGCACGCTGAGCCATCGTCGCCAGGCGCACGAGCGCCTGTCGCCGGAAGAGTCGGACAAGGCGATCCGCCTCGCGCGCATCGTCGCGCAGGCGACGGCCACGTTCGGCGACCAGGACAAGGCGATGGCGTGGCTGCGCAACGGGCTCCAGCGCTTCGGCGGCCGCACGTCGCTCGACATGGCGAGCACCGAGCATGGTGCGCGGCTCGTCGAAGAGGCCCTCACGCAGATCGACGAGGGGTATTTCGCTTGACGACGCTGTGGCGGATCAGCAATTACGCCGATCTGAAAGGCATCGGCGGGTTGCGGGCCGGCGGGCGCTGGCACTTCGCCGGGCAGCCCGTCGTGTATCTCGCCGAGCATCCGGCGCTCGCGTTGCTCGAGACACTGGTTCATTTCGAAATCGCCACCGTCGCGCAATTGCCGAGCGGATACCAGTTGCTGCGTATCGAAGTGCCCGATTCGGTGGACGTCGCCGAAATCGCCGAAGGCGATGCGCCGGAGGACTGGCGAACGAACGTCGACTGGACCCGCAGCGCCGGCACCGAGTGGCTGCACACGCAGCCGAGCGCGCTGCTGCGCGTGCCGAGCGTCGTCGTGCCGCACGCCCACAATTTCCTGTTGAATCCGCTGCATCCGGCCGCGTCCGACATCCGCATCGCGGAGGTGATGCAAGCGCCGTACGACACGCGGATTCTGCGGCTGGTCCAGTCGAAGCCGGGCGAATAGGGAACCGAGGGAACACGGCTCGCGCCGGCGGCGCGCGATCAGCGTTCGTGGGCAGCGCGATCCGCGGCCGCATCGGGTGGCAGCGTCTGCCGAATGCGCGTGACCGTCCGCATGCTGGCGAGACCGAGCATCGCGGTGACATCGGCATGCGCGTGGCCCGCGAGCAACTGGCGGCGCGCATACGTATTGCGCAGCACGCGCGGGCTCATGTCCGATGCGTGAAAGCCGATCGCGTTCAGCGCGTCGCGTACCACGATCAGCAGGAACATGTCGTTCATCGCGCCACCGCGCGGCGCGGGAAACAGCAGTGCCGATGGCGGTGTGTCTATCGAGCGCGTGCGCCATGCGGCAAGCGGCGCCAGCGCGAACTCGGCGAGTTCGATTCGGCGCGCCGGCCGTGCGCGATCGCGCGGCACCGACAACACCGGCGGCCGCGCGTCGAGATCGGGTGCGTCATACGCCGCCGCGCGAATCTCGGCCGACGTGATGCCGCTCGCGAGCAGCAGCGCGACGATCGCGCGATTGCGGCAATCGGCCAAGGTGTCGTCTGGTCGGGGCTGTACATGGCGCTGCAGCGCCGCGTCGGCATCGGGCGGCAAGTAGCACGGCTCCGGCTCGCCGTCCGGCCATGCGAGATCGCGTGTCGAACGGCCGGCCGGATGGAGCGTCCGCACACCCGCGTCGACCAGATGCCGGCCCAGTCGGTCGATCAGCTTCGCATAACGCACGCGCGTCGACGTGCCGGGCGCGCAGGTGCGTTCGAGTTCGACCAGGAAGGCCGCGACGTGGTCGGGCCCGAACGTGGCGAGCGACACGCGCTGTGCGCTCAGGTGGCGCAGGAATCGCTCGAACATCGCGACATGCTGCACGACCGAACGCGGCGCGAACGGCCGGCGGCCGGCGCCGGTCGCGGCCGTTTCCTGCCATGCGCGAAACGCGCCGACGGGGTCGTGAATCCAGCGATTCGTGTCCATCCTCGCTTTATAGCCGGACGCAGTGACGTCGGCAATCGTTCCGATGTCTGGTCGGCCGGCGCGCGACGAAGCCGGCGCGTCGGTGCGCGGTGCGCGTGTCGTCGACGCATCGTCGTTCATCGTCAGATCAACGAGCACGAGCAGCAGCGTCGAGCGCTGCGCAGCGTGAGCGTGCCGCTGCCTTTATGCGTCGCGCGAAGGCGCCGCAGCCGCCTCCGCGTGCGCTTGGCCACTCAGCCGCGCAAGCGCGGCGAACGCCAGTTGCGTCGCAATGGCCGCGAGCGTGCCGGCCGCCATGCCGTTGCCGAGCACGATCTGAACGGGCGCGCCGAAATGGCGATACAGGTTCGGCACCAGGATCGGCGCGAGCCCGACCACCAGTGCGGCCGCGAGCGTGTACTGGTTCGCGCGCGCATGCAGGTCGACGCTCGCGAGCAGCCGGATGCCCATCACGCCGATCATCGCGAATACGACCAGCGCGGTGCCGCCGACCACGGCGGCCGGGATCGCGTACGCGAGCCGCGCAAGCGGTGCGAACAGCGCGATGACGATCAGGATCCCGCCGGCGGCCGCCGTCACGTAGCGCGAGCGTACGCCGGTCGTCTGCACGACGCCGATGTTCTCGGCGCTCGTCACGATCAGCGGCGTGCCGAACAGCGCGCCGGCCAGCGATGCGAGCGCGTCGCCGCGTATCGTCTTCGGCACGTCGCGCTGGAGCGAGATCGCCTTGCCGCATGTTTCGCCGACGGCGACCGTCTGTGCGGTGGCCTCGGCCATCGAGATCGCGGTGAAAATCAGCAGCGGCAGCGCGGCCAGCACGTCGAAGCGCGGCATCCCGAACGGCAGCCACACCGGATGCGTGAACAGCGGCCCATGCCATACGTCGGCGAGTGCCGGCATCGCGCCGAGCGCCCAGCCGAGCGTCGCGCCGACCATCAGCCCGATCAACACCGCGAGGCGCCCGGCCGTGCCGCGGAATGCGCCCGCGACGACGACGGTGGCGACGATCGTCGCGAGCGCGAGCCCGAGGGCGCGCGGCTGTGCGAAGTCGGCCGAACCGGGCTGGCCGACGACGATCGTCGCGTAGATCCGGATCAGGTTGATCGACACGAGCAACAGCATCGCGCCGACGACGATGCGCGGAAAGAGCCGCAGGCAGCGCGTGAAGACGGGCAGCAGCACCCAGTAGAACGCGCTGGCGAGCAGGGCCGCGCCGGCCGCGGTCGGCAGGCCCGATTGCGCGGCGATGCCCGCGAACAGCATCGTCGGTGCGCCGCCGGGCACCATCACGAATGGCATGCGCGCACCGATCGGGCCGGCGCCGAGCGATTGGAGCAGCGTGCCGATACCGCACGCGAAGAACGTCGCGCCGATCAACTGGACCGTCAGGTCGGCCGGCAGCGCGAGCACTTTCGCGATCAGGAACACGGCCGTGATCGGCGACGCGGCCATCGACAGTACGTGCTGCAGCCCGAACAGCGCGAGCTGCCACGCGGGCAGCCGGGCATCGACGGGCGGGGAGATCGGATCGTGCGACACGGCAGGCCCCTCGGAAGCGAACGGCGACGATGGCAGGAAACCGGCGGTGAACGGAAGCTCAGGTTCGTAGCCAGGGCAATTGCGCGGCGCTGTAGCGGAACGTCTGGAACACGCTGTTCAACTGGCCGGGGCCTGTCTTGCGCGCCGCTTCGTCCGGGTATTCGTCGAACCACGGGATCACGTATTCCCAGACGACCTCGCCGGCCGGCGTCACTTCGAACAGTCGGCCCGTCGACGATTCGGTGACGTGCGTGTTGCCGTTCGGCAAGCGCTGCGCGTTGCCCATGAACGGCGTGTAGAACAGGTTCACGACGTCGTCCGCGTACGACCACACGACGCGCTGCGTCGCCGGATCGATTTCCACGACACGCGAGAACACGACATGCGCACCATGGCGGAAATTGCCGTTGTCGAACGCGAGGATGTGGCCGTTCGCCAGCGGCACCGGCGCATGCTGGTGCGACACGACGTCGGGCCCGATGTGCAGGTCGACGCGGCCGGTTGCGCGGTTCACGCCGATGATCCCCGACGTCGTGCGCAGGCTCATCAGCACGCGGCCGTTCGCATCGACCGCGAGACCGTTGACGAGCGGCCAGTGATAGCGGCCGAAACCTGCAGCGATCGGAAAATCCTCCGGCCGAAGATGGTCGCGCGCGTGCCATTCCCAGACGATCTGGCCGGCGCGGTTCACTTCGCGGATCACGTCCGTGTACATCACCTCGTCGTCGCCATGCGCGGTGCCGCCCGGTACGCGCCGCGCGAACGCCGCGTCGACCGGTTCGCACGCGGCGTACAGCAGGTTGCCGTTCGGCAGCCACTGCGCGTCGTGGTGATGCGCGGGATCCTCGTAGCGCCACACGGTTTCTCCCTGCGGGGTGACCTCGTAGAAGTCGCCGCCATGCCACATCGACCATGGCGCATAGCGCGATTCGGAGTGAGGATGATTGCCGTTGTAGCCGAGATTGCCGTTCGCGAGGATGACCGCGTGGCGGCCGGGGCGCACGGGCATCTTCCACTGGTGGACGACTTCGCCGTCGATGCCGACGAGATAGACGTTGCCGTCGGCCGTCTGCGGGGCGATGAGCGTATAGCCGCCCGCGGACAGCGCGGGGTCGTGGGCGATGAGGCCGACGCCGCGGCGGCGCTGGGTAATCTGGTCGACGGTCGTCACTGCGGTCTCCATTCGAATCGGATACGGGGATGCAGCGGAATCTAGACGATTCGTCCGGTCAGTAAAATCGGATTATTCTTGACGGCCTGTTCGGAAAAATCTAACGGACCCTTCATGCGTTCGATATCGCAGACATTCCGCTGTTTCGACGAAGTCGCGCGGCGCGGCTCGATTCGCAAGGCGGCCGATGCGCTGCACCTGACTGCCGCGGCGGTGCACCAGCAGATCCGCAATCTCGAAGAGCAGGTCGGCGTGCCGCTGTTCGACCGGCTGCCGCGCGGCATGCAGCTGACGCTCGCCGGCGAAATCGTGATCGCGGCCGTGCGGCGCGGCCAGCGCGACTTCGACAACGCGCTGACGCAGGTCGAGGATCTACGCGCGCTGCGGCGGGGGCACGTGAATCTCGCGGTGCCCGCGTCAACGGCGGAAAAGCTCGTGCCCGACGCGATTCTCGCCGCGATGCAGCGTTATCCGGGCGTCACGTACAGCGTGCGCTCGGGTAACGGCGAGAGCATCGTACGCTGGGTCGAGACGGGCGAGGTGGACATCGGTTATGCGCTGCGCCGGCGCAGCGCGGCGGGCGTCGTCGAGGTGCGCGCGTTCGCGCAGCCGCTGGGTGTCGTCACGGCGCCCGGCCATCCGCTGGCGTCGACGGGCGGCAAGGTGCGGATGCGCGACTGCTTCGCGCATCCGCTGATCCTGATGACGCCCGACACGGAGCTGCGCGCGATGTTCGACCAGATCGATGCGCGGCAGCCGCGCAGCGTGCGGCCGCTCGTCGAAACCGGTTCGGTGTCGATGGTGCGGCGCCTCGTGGCCGAAGGCGCCGGCGTCGGCTTCCTGATCGCCGAAAACGTCGCGGACGACGTGGCCGCCGGCCGGCTCGCCTGGACACCGCTGGCCGATGCGGGCGCGCGCTCGTTCAGCTGTATCTACCAGCGGGCGGACATGAGCGCGACGGTCGCGATGACGATGTTTCTCGCGTTCTTTTCGGAGGCGATCGACGCGATGGAGCGCGGGTTCGCGCGCGGCGGGCAGACGGCCGGCACGCGTCGCCGGGCGAAAAGATGACGACGTCACGATGCGGGTGCATCTGCGTATCGCCATGCGATGCAATGCAGCAAGCAACCCCGCGTGCCGGTTCGGTGACGTAGCGCACACGACGTCCGCTGCATGACGCCATTTCCTTATTGCGGAAAAATTTTTGTTCATGGGATTATCGAACGCGTTGCCCATGCGCCGAGGGGCGCAGGCAGCGGGATGTCCACCACAACGACCTACAAGAACATCGGCATACCATGAACAGAACAGCGATCTTTCCGTATGCGTCCGCGTTGCTGGCGGCTGCCCTGCTGACCGCCTGCGGCGGCGACGTCGAGAACGAGGCGAGCCGCACGACGACGCCTTCCACCGATGCGAGCTGCCTCGCGCTCGACAACAGCGGCGCGACGGTCGTGGTGGGCTCGAACCAGCCGGGCGACCCGTCGTTGCCCGAAGCATCGTCGGGCTATCGCACCGGGATGAAGCCCGTCTATGCGAAAACCTACCTGGTGGCCACGTCGAACGCGTACGCGAGCGCGGCCGGTTGCGCGGTTCTGAAGAAGGGCGGCACGGCCGCCGACGCGGCGGTCGCCGTGCAGGCCGTGCTCGGCCTGACCGTCCCCGAGGCGACGGGTCTCGGGTCGGGCGGCGTGCTGCTCTACTACGATGCGCGCGGCAAGACGCTGCAGGCATACGACGGCCGCGAAACCGCGCCGGCCGCCGCGACGGAGAACTACCTGCGCTATGTCGATGACGCCGCCGATCATTCGGCGCCGCAGCCGAACGCGCGCGCGAGCGGCCGTTCGATCGGCACGATCGGCGTGCCGCGGCTCATCGAGGCGCTGCAACAGGATCACGGCCGCTTGCCGTGGCAGAGCCTGTTCGGCGATGCGATCACGCTGGCGACCAACGGTTTCCCGATCGGCGGCCGGCTCGCCGACGCGATCGCGGCGAACGCCGCGAACCTGAAGCGGGACCCCGAAGCCGCCGCGTATTTCCTGAACGCCGACGGTTCGCCGAAGCCGCTCGGCACCGTACTGAAGAATCCCGCCTACGCGCGCACGCTGTCGCTGATGGCGCAGTCCGGCGCGAATGCGCTGTACACGGGGCAGATCGCGCAGGACATCGTCGCGAAGATCGCGGTGACGAAGGGCGCGGACGGCTCGACGCTCACGCCGGGCAAGACGACCGTCGCGGATCTCGCCGCCTATCAGGCGAAGCGCCGCGAACCGGTGTGCACGACTTATCGCAGTTACTGGGTCTGCGGGATGCCGCCGCCGTCGTCGGGCGGCATCGCGGTCGCATCGGCGCTCGGCATTCTCGAGAATTACGACCTGAAGTCGCTGAAGCCGACGGCGATCGATCTCGAAGGCGGCAAGCCGACGGTGGCGGGCGTGCACCTCATCACCGAGGCCGAACGGCTCGCGTATGCCGATCGCGACAAGTACGTGGCCGATACCGACTTCGTGCCGCTGCCGGGCGGCACGTGGGACACGCTGCTGAACAAGCCGTACCTGAAATCGCGCGCGGCGCTGATCGACACGACCAAAAGCATGGGCACCGCGCAGCCCGGCAACCTCGGCGCGGTGCCGCTCGGCGTCGACACGACGCTGATCGAGCACGGCACGAACCAGTTCACGATCGTGGACGGCGACGGCAACGTGCTGAGCGCGACGACGACGGTCGAGTCGAGCATGGGCTCGTTCCACATGACTAACGGCTTCCTGCTGAACAACCAGTTGACCGACTTTTCCGCGAACCCGCTCGACACGTCCGGCAATCCGGTGGCGAACCGCCTGCAGCCGGGCAAGCGGCCGCGCAGCTCGATGGCGCCGACGATCGTGTTCGGGCAGGCCGCCGACGGCTCGCGCGGCGACTTCGTGATGGCGACTGGTTCGCCGGGCGGCGGCACGATTCCGCAATACGTGGTCAAGACGCTGGTCGGCGCGCTCGACTGGGGGCTCGACGCGCAGCAGTCGGCGGGGCTCGTCGACTTCGGCGCGAGCAACAGCCCGACGACCACGATCGGCGGCGAGCATCCGAACGTCAACGCGGCGAACAACGGGGCGAACGATCCGCTGATCACGGGGCTGCTCGCGCTCGGACACAAGGTGTCGACGTCCGCGCAGGCGAGCGGCGTCAACACGGTGATGCGCGTGACGGTCGGCCAGTCGCCGGCGTTGCAGGGCGGCACCGATCCGCGTCGCGAAGGCGTCGTGCTCGGCGATACGTTCCGGCCGTAACCGGGCGGCATGTGCACGGCCCCGGTCCGCTCGTTGGCGGCCGGGGCCGTGCATCGTGACGATGCCGAATCGACGGCCGGGCAATCCCCATCCTTTGGAATGCAGATCAAAGCGGCCGGCTCGTCAGTCGGCCGTTTCGTTGGTCGGCTTCCCCGATACATGACGATCGCGCGAATCGCCGGCGTGAAGCAGCCGAGCGCCCCGGTTCATGATTCACCCCGTCCGTTGTCGAATATAGCGTTCACCCCGCCGCACGTCCCCGATTGTCAAACAGTGTGAGTCAATCGTCAGCATTTGCAACGGAAGTAACAGTCCCCGCAATTCGATCGTTTTGCGCGCCGGTGCCGCTACATTAGCTCCACCTGCCGCATGTCGCGGCAAGGCATGCGACAAGCCGCACGAAGGCGGCCCGCAGCAACAACGTCTTTGGGGAGAATGACCATGAACAAGATTCGTACGATTCTGCTGGGTGCCGCTCTGACGGCGATGGCGACGTCGGCTGCATTTGCACAGACGGCCCAGACCGGTGCGCAGGGTTCCGCAGGTGTTGGCGCTCAGGTCCAGACGCCGCTGCTCGGCGGCGGCGTGGGCGTGCAGGCCGGCGCCGGCGCGAATGCGGCAGGCTCGGGTTCGGGCGCGGGCAATGTCGTCGGCGGCGCGCTGAACGGCGTCGGCAAGACGGTCGGCGGCGTCGGCTCGGCAGCCGGCACGGCGGTGGGCGGTGCGACGCAGGCGGTCGGTTCGGCAGCCGGCGCGACGAAGGATGCGGCGGCATCGGCCGTGCACGCGACGAAGTCGCACGTGAAGCACGTCGCGGCCTCGGCGAAGAGCCATGCACAAGGCGCGATGTCGACCGCGGGCGACGTCGCGGGCGGCGCGAAGGCGAAGGCCGGCGAAGCGCTCGAAGGCGCGACGAACTCGGTTCAGGGCGGCGCATCGGTCGGCTTGAAGGGTTCGGCGTCGGCGCAAGGCGGCGCGCTGTAATAAGCAGCACGGATCCCGTCACGGCCCGGCCCGCTTCGATGCGGGCCGGGTTTTTCTATTGGGGAACGCGATGCGTCGTGCATGGTGCCTCATGTCGAAACACGGGAAGAGGAATGTATCGATATTGATTAGGATCACAAATAACAGGCTGCCGACCGACTGAGCTTGACGCCAAAAGGACGCGACTGTCGGGCAGGGGCAAGCTGGCCGGCTTGGACGGACGAAGATGGAACGAATGCAGTATCCGGGTTACTGAGCTGCGCATCGCAGCGTCGTCCAGTTCGTCCTCAAGCTTGTCGGTTCTCTACCCGTTTCGGGGAAGCCGAACTCATCCCAGTCGTTTCGTATTGGCTCCGGAGATTCCGAGCGCGCATGCGCGCTGTGCGATCTTCGCACTCGCCGCTCTGCCGCGCTCCGCGAAAGGAAGGATTGACCGCGTCCGCCTACTTTCCGATGACGTCGGCGTTCGCCGGCATGATCGCCATGTGACGTCTCGCGACAGGGTAGAAATGGCGATCACGAAATCTGGTTCGGGTTCCCTGATCGGGGAGGCGACCGGCCCATTGCCCACGCGCCATGCTTAAATAGCAGGGCTCGCGACAGCCGGCCGCCGCGACGGCCTCGCCGGTCGCCCGACCGCGCCTCGCTATCGCTCGCTCGCGCTGCGGCAAAATGGCGGTTCGCATCGGTATCGCGTGCTTCCCCGTCATCCGCACCGACCGAGGACGCATGTCGTCATCCGCTTTCAGGTACCATCCCGAGCCGCTTGCAACGGGCGGCGCGATCCGGTCCGGTACGTGTCGCATGTGCGGCGGCAAGCTTGCGGCTCCCGGGACGACGCTTGACGGCACGGGCCCGTGCGAGCGGCGTCGCCCCTTCGCCATGAAACAGAGGAACCTTCGTGAAGTTCATCCACGCGGCAGACATTCACCTTGACAGCCCGTTGCACGGCCTGAGTGCGTATCCCGACGCACCGGCCGCGCAGTTGCGCAACGCGTCGCGCGAGGCGCTGCGGCAACTCGTGGATCGTGCGATCGAAGAAGAAGTCGCGTTCCTCGTGATTGCAGGCGACCTGTACGACGGCGACTGGAAGGATCACAACACGGGCATCTTCTTCGGCCAGCAGATGGGGCGCCTGCGCAAGGCCGGCATCCGCGCGTTCGTGCTCGGCGGCAACCACGATGCCGAAAGCGAGATGACGAAGAAGCTGACGCTGCCCGACAACGTTACCGTGTTCGGCCACCGCAAGCCGGAAACCTTCAGGCTGCCTGAATTCGACGTCGCGCTGCACGGGCAGAGCTTCAAGGACAAGGCGGTCGTCGACAATCTCGCCGTCGGCTATCCGGACCCGGTGCCCGGCCACTACAACATCGGCGTGCTGCATACCGCGCTCGAAGGGTATGCGGCGCACGCGAACTACGCGCCGTGCACGCTGGCCGAACTGCACGCGAAAGGCTACGACTACTGGGCGCTCGGCCACGTGCATGAATTCCAGCAATGGACGGGTTCGTCCACCGTCGTGTTTCCCGGCAACCTGCAAGGGCGCCATATCCGCGAGACGGGCCGGCGCGGCGCGGTGCTCGTGACGGTCGAGCAAGGCAAGACGCAGGTCGAGCGCCTGTATCTCGACGTGCTGCGCTGGGAAGCCGTGTCGGTCGATGCGTCCGATTGCCTGTCGGTGGCCGATCTGTCGCGAAAGATCGGCCAGTCGCTGGAGGCGCTGTTGACCGTCGACGGCCACGTGCCCCGCGCGGTGCGCGTCACCGTCATCGGGCGCACGCCCGCGCACGGCCTCTTTTTCGGCCGCGCGCCGCAGTTGCGTGCCGAGGTGCTGAACCAGATCGGCATCATCGGCAACGAGCGGCTGTGGCTCGAGAAGGTTCGGCTCGCGACGTCCGCCGCCGATCAGCAGCCGGGCGAAAGTGAACCGCTCGAGGCACTGGAGGACCTGAAGCAGATTCTGGCCGACGCCGCGCACGATCCGGATTTCCTCGCGCTGCTCGAACGCGACCTGAAGCCGTTCGTCGGCAAGGTCCGCAGCGACGTGAAGGAGGAAGTGCCGTTGCTGACGATGGCGCGCGCGGGCGAGCTGACGGCGCTGGTGGAGCAGGTCGGGCCCGCGTTGCTGGCGCGGCTGGCGAGGGGGGAGTAAGCGATGCGTATCGGCCAGCTCGATCTGATCAAGTACGGCAAGTTCACCGACGAGACGCTGCGTTTCCCGTCGGCCAGCGAGGATTTCCATGTGATCGTCGGGCCGAACGAGGCCGGCAAGTCGACGATCCGCACGGCCGTGTCCGAGTTGCTGTTCGGGATGAAGCTGCAGACGCCGCTCGATTTCCTGCACAGCACGCCCGAGTTGCGGATCGGCGGCGTGCTGGAGAGCGGCACGGGCGAACTCGCGTTCCACCGTGCGCGCGGGCGCAGTCCGTTGCGCACGCCCGCCGACGACAAGCTGCCCGACGACTATCTGGCGGCGGTCCTCGACGGCGCGACGCGCGAGTTCTTCGAGCAGATGTTCGGGCTCGATCACGGGCGGCTCGTCGATGGCGGCCGCAGCATTCTCGACGCATCGGACAAGCTCGGCCAGGTGCTGTTCGAATCGGCGGCCGGGGTCGGCAGCCTCGGGCCGGTGCGCGAGGAGCTCGACGCGCGCGCACTCGAATTGTGGGCGCCGCGTCGCAGCGGTAGCACGTTTGCGCTGGCCGAAACGGCGTTCAACGAAGCCGTGACCGAACTGAAGACGGTCCAGGTGCGCACGCGCGACTGGGTCGATCGCAAGGACGCGCGCGAAGCCGTCGAGCAGCAGATCGAGCAGGCGCGCGCGGAACAGCGCCGGCTCGAAGCGCTGCGCTCGAAGCTCGAACGCGTGCGTCGGCTCGCGCCGTACCTGAAGGAGCTGACGGTCAAGGACGCGGCGCTGGCCGAACTGGGCGCGGTCGTCGAGTTGCCGCCGACCGCGTATGCGGATCTGCTGAAGGCGCAGGGCGATCTCGCGGCCGAGCAGAAGGTGCTCGAGGAACGGCGCGCCGACCTGATCGCGAAGCGGCAGGCACGCGATACGATCGACGCGGATGCCGACACGCTGGCGCTCGAAGCCGATATCGAGGCGCTCGATCGGCTGCGCGGTGCATGCATGAATCACGCGCAGGATCTGCTGCTGCTCGGCACGGACGTCGAGCGGCACCTGTCCGCCGCGTTGTCGGCGGCCGCGCAGCTCGGCTGGCCGACGGACGAAGCGTCGCTGCGCGCCGCGTTGCCGACGGCGCTGTCGCTGCAGACCGTCGCGAACCTGCTGCGCGAACATGGCGCGCTGCACCAGGCGCTCGCCGGTGCACGCGAATCGCTCGACGAGCGCACGCGCGAACTGGCGCAGGTCCGGGAACAACAGGCGCGCCTGTCGACCGTCGACGTGCCGGAAGCGTTGCGCGCGGCGCTCGCCGACGCGCAGGGCTTTCGCAACAGCGGCCCGCGCGAGCAGGCGCTGGCGCACGAAATCGCGGCCGCCGAGCGCACGCTGTCCGGTGCGCTCGACGCGCTCGGCCAATGGCGCATGCCGGTCGACTCGCTGCGCGCGCTCGACGTACCGTCGGCGGCGCGGCTCGGCGCGCTGCTCAAGGAAGACAGCGAACGTGCCAGCGCGGCCGCTGCCGCGCGCGAGGCGCGCGATGGCGCACTCGAAGAACTCGAGCGGCTTCAACTGCAGGAGAAGCATTTCGCGGAGAACCACAAGGTCGTCACGACCGCCGACGTGCTGGCGGCGCGCGCGCGTCGCGACGGCGCGTGGGGCGAGATCCGCAGCGGCGCCGTCGATCTCGCAACGGGCGCACCGGCGGTCGACGACGCGATTCGCCTCGCCGACGAACTCGTCGATGCGCAACTCGGCGCGACCCAGGCCGCGGCGACGCTGCAGTCGCTGCGCCAGCAGGTCGAATCCGCGCGTGCGGGCGTGACGCGCCGGCAGGCGGCGCTGGACGAACGCGAGCGCGAGCTCGCCGCCCATCGCGACGCCTGGGCCGCACTCGCGACGGCGGCCGCGGTGCCCGGCATGCCGCTCGCGGCGATGGGCGACTGGCTCGCGAAGCGTGATACGGTGTTCGCCGCGCAAGCCGATCTCGATCGTCAGCGCCGCGAATTCGACGCGATGCGTGCTGCCCGCGCCGGCGCCGAAGCTGCGCTGCGTGCGGCGCTGCTGACGGTATCGCGGGGTGGCGAGTCTGACGGACTGGCCGCGCTCGTCGCCATTGCCGAAACATTCGTCCAGTCGGCCGAGAAAGCGGCCGCACAGAGGGATAGCCTCGACGATCGTGCGCGGGAAGCCGAACGCGGATGTGCGACCGCGCAGTCGCGGGCCGGCCATGCACAGGCGGCTTACGATGCGTGGCAAGCGCAATGGCGTGACGCGCTGGCCGACGCGAAACTGTCCGAGAGCGCGACGACGCTGGCCGCGGCGGAAGGTGCGCTTGGGCTCGCGAATACGGTGACGGCCGAGCTGTCCGATGCCGATGCGCCGCGCAACCGGATCGCCGCGATCCGCGCGGAGCTGGCCGCGCTCGAGGCGGGCGCGCGGCGGCTTGCCGAAGCGCTCGCGCCGGCGTGGCTGGCGAGCGGCGACTGGCCTGACGTGGCGCGCCGGTTGACGATGCGCCTCGCCGCCGCCCGGGAAATCGCGCGTGCGATCGAGCGTGCCGACGAGGCCGTGCGGCAGGCCGACGGCAAGGTCGCGGACGCGGCTGCCGCGGTGGCCGGCGCCGATGCGCGCATCCAGCCGCTGTTGCAACTGGCCGGCGTCGCGTCGATCGACGCGGCGCTGCCGCTGGCCGAGCGTTCGGATCGCCAGCGCCAGCTACGTCAGGCGGTCGAGGCCGCGCACGAGGCGCTGGTGCGCGACGGCGACGGGCTTTCCCGGTCGGCCGTCGAGGCCGAGGTGGCGGAACAGGACATTGCCGACGTGCCGGCGCATCTCGAAGCGGTGAAGCAGTCGCTGGGCGATGTCGGCAAGCGGCTGAACGAGCTGGCGCAGCAGCAGGTTGTGGCCGAGCAGGCGTTCGGCGCGATCGACGGCCAGGCGAACGCGGCCGTCGCCGAGTCGAAACGCCAGGAGGCACTGGCGGCGATGGGCGATGCGGCCGAACAGTATCTGGAAGCGGCCACGGCGAGCCGCTTGCTGAAGTGGGCGACGGATCGCTACCGCGACCAGAAGCAGGGGCCGATGCTGCGGCGTGCGGGCGAGATTTTCGCCGGGCTCACGCTGGGTGAATTCGCGAAGCTGACCGTCGATACCGAACGGACGCCGCCCGCGCTGTATGCACGGCGTACGAGGGGAACGTCGGTCGAGGTCGCCGGGCTGAGCGAAGGGACGCGCGATCAGCTGTTCCTCGCGCTGCGGATCGCGGCGCTGGAGTTGCAGCTCGGCAGTCGCACGGCGCTGCCGTTCGTCGCCGACGACCTGTTCATCAATTTCGACGATGCGCGCGCGAAGGCGGGGCTCGACGCGCTGCGCGATCTGTCGACGCGCACTCAGGTGCTGTTCCTGACGCACCACGACCACCTGCTGCCGCTCGTGAGGGACGTCTTCGGCGCGCGGGTCAACGTGGTCGAGTTGCAGCGCGCGCCGGCCGGCACGTGATGCAGGGGTACGCCGGGATGCCGGCGCACGGGAAGGGTCATCGCGTACAGGTAGTATGAGCGGTTCCGAAACGCATGCGGCCGGTTCAACGGCCGCGGGTCTGGCCACACGAGGGGTGAATATGAAGAAGCTGGTAGCCGCGATTGCGTTCGCGGCGGACAAGCATCGCAATCAACGACGCAAGGATGAGGAGGCGTCGCCGTACATCAATCATCCGATCGCGCTCGCCGACGTACTGGCCAACGAGGCCGGCGTCGAGGACGAACGCGTGATCGTCGCGGCCGTGTTGCACGACACGGTCGAGGATACGGAGACGACCGAGCAGGAGTTGCTGAGGCTGTTCGGCAAGGACGTGGCGGACATCGTGATGGAAGTCACCGACGACAAGTCGCTGCCGAAGGACGAGCGCAAGCGTCTGCAGGTCGAGCACGCGGCCACCATCAGCCGGCGCGCGAAGCTCGTGAAGCTGGCCGACAAGATCTGCAACCTGCGCGACATCGCCCGACATCCGCCCGCGGACTGGCCGCTCGAACGCAAGCAGGCGTATTTCGACTGGGCGAAGTCGGTGGTCGACCCGATGCGCGGCGTCCATCCCGGTCTCGAGGCGATCTTCGATACCGCGTACGCCGCACGGCCGGCGGACTGAGGCACGCACGTGCGATCGGCCCGATTCGCCGCGCGAGAACCGGCCGCCGTGGCGGGTGTCGATGTCGGCGGCGACAGGAAGCTGTGCGATCTCGTGATCCTGCGTGGCTCGACGGTCGTCTGCCGGGAAGCGCGGATCGCGCCGGAATCGTTGCCGTCACTGTGTCTCGCCCATGATGTCGTGGCCGTTGGCGTCGACGCACCGAGCCTGTGGTGGACCGGGAGCGGCCGCCGCGCGGCCGAACAGGCGCTCGCCCGCGAACGAATCTCGTGCTTTCCGACACCGTCGCGGGAGCAGGCCATCGCGAGCACGTCGGGCTTCTTCGACTGGATGTTCATGGGGGAGCGCGTCTACCGCGCGCTCGCGCACGCCTATCCGTTGCTGACCGGCGCGCGCTACGCGGGCGGGCGTGCGAGCTTCGAGACCTATCCTTATGCGATTACCTGCGCGATGCTGGGCAAGGCCGTGGCGTCTGCGAAGCAGAAGCGCAACCAGCGCCGGCAATTGCTGGAGCGGCTGGGTATCGACGTATCGACGCTGCGCTCCGTCGATGCGCGGGACGCGACCCTGTGCGCGTTGACGGCGCAATACGTGATCGACGGGAACGCGCATGCGTATGGCGATACGGTGGGCGGATACATCCGCGTGCCGATGATGAGCGAGACGATCGTGCTGGATTCGCCGTAGAGGCGACGTGCGGCTCCGCGCATGGTGGCGGTCGCAGGACGGCCGCTTCGGGCTGGAGCATGCGGCAGGCCCGGAAACGAAGATCGTCAGCCGGCGGTTGTCGGCGGGCACGACGTGAGGCCGGTGCACCGCGCGATTCGGTGAGCCTGTTCAATCCTCGAGGATGGATTTCGGCACGCTGGACAGGTCGCAGGCTTGTGCATGCTCGAAGTAGCTTTCCGCATCGTCGACCATCACGACCGCGACGTCGATCAGCTCGTCCAGCCGTTGCAGCAGCGATTCCCGCCACTCGATGTCCTCGTCGCGCTCGGGTGTCTTGTCCAGTTGCTCGATGATCGAGTCGGCCGTCTGCAGGAATGGAATGGCCTGCTGATAGTTTTCGATCGAGACCAGCGCCGCATTGCGTGCGCCGACGAGCCGCTCGCGATGCGTGTCCGCCAGTTCGGATTCGCCGCTGATGCGCGGCAGCATATCCGAGATGCGTTGCAGAAGCGGCGGGACCTGTTCTTCCAGCAGGATCGCACGCTCGCGCAGGGCGGCATATTCGTCGCGAAGGTCGGTGTCGCCGGGTTGAGTCGTGCTGTCCATCATCGGTATGCGTGCGTGGTTCGGTCGCGGCATGATACTCGACCGCACCAGGTTCCTTGCCCGTTTCGCGTTCTCTTACATAGGGAACGAGATGTGTTCGTCATATCTTTGGCGGGCTGCGCGCGTTGCGTTTCACGGCCCGTCGCGCCCAAAGCCTCCGTGCGCGGCAGCGCACGGAGGCTTTTTCAAATTTTCTTCACAAAGGACTTGCGCGGATGGGGGTGGGTGCTTAGAATCACGCCTCTTTCGCGCTAACGGAAACGCGGCACGGGAGGAAGGGAAGTGGTGCTGTTGAGGTTCGGTGGTAACGAGCCTTGGCGGCGCAGGAAGAGAGCCCCGCAGTCGCAACGATGTAGGTAAAAAGTTGTTGACGAGCTGCGAAACACGGTTCATAATCTCGCTTCTCTGCTGCTGAAAACGCAGCGCTGCCGGGAAACTTCAGGTTTCTCGCAGAAATGCTCTTTAAAAATTAACAGCCGATAAGTGTGGGCGCTTGATGGAAGCGAGCTGATCCTCGGATCAGAAAGCGAAAGTATCAAGAGTCTCACACTAAAGTAAGTCAGGTTTATGAAGTGATTCATATT
>NZ_PREY01000048.1:0-34995 GCF_002959955.1 Burkholderia sp. BE12
GTGGTGGGGAGGAAGGGCATGGGGTGGACGCCGTCGATAATGCCCTGATTGTACGGAAACGCGGCGCCCCGTGGCGGGGACGTGAAACGTCCCCGAACTCAATGCCCGATACGCCCCGTCGGCATGCGGCGCGGCCGTGCCGCAAGACGCGCGCGCAACAGCATCCACGCGAATCGACTGTTCGTGGTCCAGTAACGCCTCCACATGCGTCTCGGCTCCTGAAGCACCCGAAACAGCCATTCGAGACCGGCTTTCTGCATCCAGGCTGGCGCCCGGCGAACTTTGCCGGCAACCACATCGAACGTGCCGCCCACTCCCATCACGAAATCGACACCCAGTTCCGACTTCCACCGATTGATGAAATTTTCCTTTCGAGGTGACGTGATCGCGACGAACAGCAAGCGTGCGCCGGACGCGCGGATCATGGACACCACCGCTTCCTCGTCGTCCCAGAAATAGCCGTGATGCATCCCGGCGATCGTCAAGCGCGGATATTTTCTTTCGATCGCCGATGCCGCCCCGGATACGACGGCATCCGTGCCGCCGAGCATGAAGACCGGCAGTGCCTCCTCCTGTGCCATTCGCAGCAACCGATCGAACAGGTCGATGCCGGCGACGCGCTCGCCGACCGGATGGCCGAGCGCACGCGCGCCCCACACCACGCCCATGCCGTCGATGTTGATGATGTCGCACGCCCTCACCGATGCGGCCAGTTCCGGGTCGGCCTGCATATTGACCAGCTTGGCGACGTTGACGACCACGTGCTGGGTGAACTGCCGATGCACGATGCGATTGCGGATCAGTTCGACGGTCTCCGACATCGTCGCGACGTCCATCGGACAACCAAACAACTCGATGCGATTCATAGGACTTCCGGTTCGGAGAAGAAAGCGCTGGCGGTGTCTGCGGCGTGAGCCCTGTTCGCGAGCAACGCGGTGGCATAGAACGCCCACGCCTGCGTCCATCGCAAATAATCGACCCGGTTCGTCATGCGCGCGCTGCGCTGGTAGACGAAGCGGCCCTTGTCCGGCATGTAGAGCGTCTCCACCGCCCGCTCGAACGCGCGCACGGCCAATGCGTGGTCCGCTTCCGACGTCGAGACGGTCAGCAACGTGATCAGCGCCTCTGCGACGGAGTGCATGTCGAGCGGCCAGATCCTGTCGTCGTAATATTTGACGGTTCCGTCGGGCAGAAAAAACGTGCGTCGATAGTAAGCCAGCCCCTGATCGATCGACTCGGCGAACACCCGGGTTCGACACACACGCTGCAGCCGATGCAGCGCCTCGAGGTTATAGCCGGTATGGAACCCGTCGACGAAACCGTGATGGCCGCGTAAGCCGTACGCCCATGCGCCGTCCGGTCGTTGCATGGAAGCCGTCAACCGTGCGGCAGCGATCGCGCGTTCGCACATCGACGCGTCGGCGGTTCGCACGGCCGTTTCGGCCACGAACGCCGCACTCCACAGATTGGCGTTGTGAACGAACGCGCGCTCGCCCGGGATATAGGCGAAATAGCCGGCGCCCTGATGCGGCAGGTAAAGCGCATCGAGAAAATGGCCTGCATCGATCGCCACATCCGTGAAGCGGGATTCACCGGCAACGTCGCCCAGCGCGTACAACGCACGCGCGACGTAGCAGGTACTGATCGCATTCGGTGTGCCGACCGGCACGAAGAACGCCCGGGCCGCCCAGTCGAAGTGATAACCCCATGCGCTATGGCGCCAACGCTTGCGGTCCACGCGCTGCTCCAGCAGCCAGTCGCCGAGTGTGCGTGCCTCGTCGAGACTCGCCCCGTCGCCGATACGCCGTTCGCGCTCGAGCAGGCCGAGTACGACGAGGGCGACGCCCTTCGGATTGCGCATTCTCGGAACACCGACGATCTGCCTGAAATTGAACGGGCTGCGCTTGTGCAACTGCAACCACGCAATGCTGGCAAACGGCAGTTTCGACAACCCGGTGTATCTGAACAGGCGGCTGTTCAGCCCGTCGAACGGGTCGTGACCGGCATACGCATGTCGGCGGCAATGCGCCAGCACGGCATCCGACACCTGCGCGGGATCGAGCCGTGCGCTCATCGCTTGGCCTTCCTGTCGCCGATCGCGACCTTGCCGAAGTACAGCGTGACGGTATCGACGTCCGACGGGGCTTTCTCCCAATCGGGTTTGTATACCCCGAATTTCAGATAAGCCCTCACGTCGCCGGGATACGCATTCGGCTTCCCGCTTCCGTCGAACACGCTCGTGCCGTTTTTCCACAGGTGCGTGATCGCGCGCTCGCCGCTTGCGTCGGGCGTGTACTGCAGCACCCAGTCGACCCATTTGCCGCGGTCATCGGACGCGCAGCAAAGACGCCCGCCGAATCCGTGGGCGGTATTGGTCCCGCCGCGCACGGAGAACGTGTACTCGTTGCCGAGCAGCGTCAGCATGAACGGCGGCGATCCCACCAGGCCGCTCTGATGGATCTGCGTGATGATCTCCATTTGCTGGGAATCGAACGCAAAGTCGCGCGGCAGATAAGTGCGCCACCAGATCAGATAATCGTGTCCGGGAGCGAAAACGACGTCGCGCGGCAATGCGAATTCCGCGCGCGGTAGTCCGTTGATCAGATACGTGAAATTTTCGCTTTTTTGAATCTGCACGCGAATCGACCGACGTGCGGGATCGGCCGGATCCGGCGCCGACGTGACATCCGAGCGCCGCACTGCCTGTATTTCGATGTCGCCGATTCCGCTTTGCCAGTCGTTCGTGTAAATCGGCCGATAGGATTCGACATGTACCGATTTCGTGAAATCGGACGCAGCCGCCGTCGCATTCGCCGCAGCCGTCAGGCCGATGCATGCTGCCACCAGCGCACGTCGAAACTCTCGCTTTGCATTCATATCAGCTCCATCCGACTATTTGTCGATAACAATCCACATACCGGCCAACGACCGCCTCGGTCGCGTACAAGCGCTGGGCCCGCTCGCGGGCAGCCTGCCCCATCCGTTCACGAAGCGCCGGATCGATGGCGATCGCGTACATCGCACGCGCAAGTGCCGCGGCATCGTCCGGCTCGACGAGGTATCCCGTGACGCCGTCGTCGACCAGTTCGGCCAGGCCGCCCACCCGAGTCGCCACCACCGGCACCCCGTAAAACATCGCCTCCAGCGCGGCAATGCCGAACGATTCGAACCGGCTGGGCAGGCAGAACAGCGTGGCCTCTTGATAAAAGCGGGATTTTCCCGAACCGGCAAGCCAACCGGCGAAGCGAACGCGATCGGCCACGCCCAACGTCTCGGCATAGTCGTGCCACCGCCGTGTGTCGCCGTCGCCCGCCATCACGAGATCGATAGAGCCGCCCATTGGAGTCACTGCGGCCAGCGCCTCGATCAACGTCGCGAGCCCTTTTTGCTCGGACAGCCGACCGGCGAACGCAACGTACGGGCGGTGGGGCACCGCCCGTACCGGCGGACGCGCGTTCTGCGCGTCGACAGCCGTGTTCGCGATCACGTGCGCGTCGGCTGCACCGCTCCTGAACCGGTTCAGTACGCGTGCACACGCGTCCGACACGCCTACCGTGGCATCCGCGCCCCCGACGAACCAGGCAACCGCCATACGCGTCAACGGCCCCGCCCGCTCGGCAAAGCGATCGAAATTTCCCGAGTGAAGATGGAAGACGACACGTCGCCGACAGAATTTCGCGATGCGGCACAAGAGCAGCTTGCGATAAAACGATCCTCGCTCGGATACGTGAAAGTGCACGATGTCCGCGCGCCAGACATCGCGGAGAAATCGCGCAACGTCCAGCCCCGCGAAACTCGCCGCGTCGCGCACCTTGCTAAAGCCGTGCGTTCCGAAGAACGCGATCTGAATCGACGCGTTCGCGAATGCGTCGCGTTGCACCATCAGTTCGCTCAGCACCGACGCGATGCCGCCGCGTTGGCCGTACCCGGGTCCGACGTGCAACACGCGTATCCGGCGCGTGCCTGCCGGCGCTTGCGCGTCCATTGCAATCTTTCTCATGAGCGCACCCTCTCCCGAGCCGCCCGCTGCATGTCGCGCCGGATCATGACCGCGATCAACGCGAGAAACGGGCTGATGACGGCCGACCCCAGCACATGCCCCGCTGTCGACGCCATCGCGAACAGCACGACAAAGAACAGCCGGCCGAATCTGCGCGACAGGGTCCGCGGCCCACGGCGCAGGAAAGCCCGCGAAAGCGCGGTCAGATAGACGGTGAAGAGCGGCAATCCCAGCATCAGCATCAAATCGGGAATGTCGATCTCGACCATATAGCGCACGACCGGATATCCGCCCGTCAGCAACGCGACGAAATTGCCTTGTTGCAGATCGTCCCAGACATTCGCGAACTTCAGATTCCGCCCGGAAAGCAGCAGCGTCAGAATCTTGCCGTTGCCGACACGTCCGCCCTGATGCGAGAAATAGCGCAGGCTCAGTTCCGCCGCGTCGTTCACCGCGGGAATGAACAGGTAGGCAAGGATCGCGGTCGACACCAGGGCCGCGATAGCCATGCCGACGTAGCGGGTTGCCTTGATGGCATCGAATCGGGAATAACAATACGCGCAGGTCATCCCCAACGCGCCGACCACCCCACCTTTCGTGCCGGACAACATCGCCGCGACCAGCATGCATGCGGCGAGCGCCACGCTGCGCAGGCTCCAACCGCGTATCAACGCATGCAGGTACGCGAACCCGAGCGCCACGACGATCAACGCGGCAGCTTCGTTCTGCGCATAGACGATGCCCTTGTATCCCGAGCGAATGTGCGTCTCGGCCTGATAGCTGCGGAACATCTCGATCGACATCGCCGCGCCCATCACGATCGATGCGCCGTAGATCGACAACACGACGAACACCACCGATTCGATCTGCGCGAGGCGCCGATCACTGAGCAACGCCATGGCCGCCGGATAGACGAAGAACGAAAACACCTTCAGCACGAACACGCTCTGCTCGATCACCTCGCGATCGGTCAGCGCGCCGAGCACATAGGCGCCGAGCGTGACGCAAACCGCCAGCACCGCCGCAATCGTGATGCGAACGCCCGACATCCTCGCGCGAAACCCCGACAGCGTGAACGCCAGAAGGCCGGCGATCATCACGCCGCGGACGAGCAACGAGATGCGCGCGTCAGCCCCGTTGGAGGCCGCACTTCTGGCCAGGTAAACGGACAAGAAGTCGCCAAGCGGCGACAAGATGAGCCCGATGCCGAGGGTGGCCCATACCAGCGTCGCGGCGATTCGCGTCGCCGGATCGGTCACGAATCGCGGCGAGCGCGGGCCGTACGAGAAGCGAAGGCTGTCATCCATGGCGAATGAAGAGCTTGTCGCGCGACGCGGTAACCGTCAGTGCCGCCACGATCAGCCAGCGAAAGACGGTACGTGCGGCGCGCAGCGGTTTGAACAGCAGTTCCGGCGCGCCGTGACGCCGCGACGACAGCGCGGCGCGCCCCGCTTCGATGGCGCTCGGCATCGTCTCGAATGCTTCCCACACGGCATACGGACGCAACTCGGCGATGCGCAACCCGCCGTGATCGCGATGCCACGGCCAGTCGTCCAGCAGCGCCGCGACCGGACCGCGCGCATGTTCCAGCGCCTTGCGCGCGCCGTCCACGCTGATCCAGTAGCCCACCGCTCCGCTCGTCCATTGCTTGAACGGCACGCCGATGCGGAGCCCGCCGATGCGCCGCGCCCGCTTCAACGGTTCGTACAGGTAGGCCAGCGCCGCGCGGTCGCGGGACAGCTTCGAGCGACCCAGCAGCACGATATCCGCTTGGTCGGAGAGCCACTGGCCGGGAACCGACAGCAGACGGTCGAACAGCACATGATCGAGCATCGCGTCATCCTCGAGGACGACCGCCGCGCGCCCCGACCGAACGATTTTTTCCCACACGCGGACATGACTGATGAAGCAGCCGACTTCACCGCGGCTCAGCGGTCGCCCGTAGCGCGCGACGACCCGCGCGGTGTCCGTCATGGCCGAACACGCGTCCGCGTCGAGCGCCCGTGCATCGAACGCGTCCTCGAAGTCGAACGCGACGCCGTGACGGCTGACGATTTCCCGGATTGCCGCGCGTCTCGGCGAATCGACCAGCGATATCACGCGGATATCAAATGCCATGGCGTACCCTCACGTTCCAGTTGACTGCGCAAAGTGCGCGCGCAGCGTCGCCGAGCCGGCGATCCACAATGCGAAGACCGCAAGCAATGCACCCTCCGCAACGAGGTATGCGAAAGCGGCGCCGGCCGCCTCCCATCGCGGCACCAGCAGCACCGCGAGCAGTACGTTGAGCACGCCCGCCGCGAGCATCACGCGAGCGCGCCGGCGCGCGTGGCCGAACGGCACCAGCACCTGGAGCCCGAGGAAATAGGCGACATTGCCGAACAAGGTCGACACGCAGAGGACGTCCACGACCGACGACGCGCCGGCGAATTGCCGTCCGAGCACGAGCGGAGTGAGCACATCCGATACGGACAGGCAGATCGCGATGCCGATACCCGTCACGAACACGATCGCAATGCCGCCGGATATCGTGAGGCGGGCGGCTGCTCGCGTCCCTTCGGGTTGCCGCTGGGCAAACAGCGCGGCAATGCGCGGGTAGAGCACCGTGTTGATCTGCGCGGGCACCATGTTGCCCGCGGTCTTCAGCTTGTCCGCCGCGGCATACAGTCCCACCTGGTACGGTCCGCCGAGCGCCCCGACGATCACCGTGTTCGCAGCGCTGAACAGGCTGACCGATGCGGTCGACACGAACATGTCGGCACCCTCGACCAGCTGCGCACGAATTGCTCGCCACGAAAAATGCCGGCGACCGAGCAACCCGAGGCGATGCGCCATCAGCATCGAGCCGCCGGCCGCAAGCATCGATGTCAGCGACTGGATCGCGATGGCCATGTCCACGTCCGCCGGCGAGCGGACCAGCCAGAAAGTCAGCGGCAATGCCGCGAAGCGGCTTGCCAGCGCAACGGCGGTAAAGGACGAGAAGCGCTCGAGCCCCTGCAACAGCCAGTTGAGCGTCCACACGTTCGCGATCACACCCAGCCAGCCGATCCAGATCGCCGTGGACATCGCCGCGAGCGTGCGGTCGGCCATCAGCACGACGGCCAGAATCGCGCAGGACGCCACGCACAGGCACGCCTTCGCGCCGACGATCGACCAGACCAGCTCGCTCAACTGCCGCGGATCGCCGCGAAATTGCGCGACCGCTCGCGGGCCGCTGAGGTTGAACCCCCATTCGGTGAGTATCGTTCCATACACCGTCAGCGCCGTCACATAGCCGACCACGCCGAATTGGGCCGGACCGAGCACCCGCGTCAGATACGGGAACGTCGCGAGCGGAACGACATACATGCCGATCTGCCACAGCAGCATCGCGGCGAAATTGCGGCGGAGCCCTGCCCCGCCCGGCCGCGGGCCGGACGAAGTCATTGCACGGATGGCGTTCGACATGCGCGTCGTCATCGGATCACGCCGCCTGCCGCTCGCGCGCCAGCAACCCACGCGTATCGATCACGATCTTCGTGTGCAGCTTCATCGGATCGATCTGCTTGAATTGCCGGTGATCGACGAGGATCACCACGATATCCGCGCGCGCGAGCGCATCGGCGACCTCGCCGAGCACCACGCGCCCTTCCAGCGACGCGGGAAGCTGGCGGATGTTCGGCTCGACGGCGATGACCTGCCCGATCTTGCGATTCGCCAGCTCGCGAACGATGCCGACGGCCGGGCTTTCGCGCAGGTCGTCGATATCGGCCTTGAACGCGAGCCCGAAGCACGCGATCACCGGCTCGCGAAAGCGCTTCGCGACGTGCTCGATCCGGTCCAGGACGTGGTTCGGCTTGTCGTCGTTGACGGTACGCGCCGTGCGGATCAAGCGAGCGTGCTCGGGCGCGGAATCGACGATGAACCACGGATCCACGGCGATGCAGTGCCCACCGACACCGGGCCCCGGTTGCAGGATGGCGACTCGCGGATGCCGGTTCGACAAGCGGATCAGTTCCCACACGTTGATGTCGAGCGACTCGCAGATCACCGACAGTTCATTGGCGAACGCGATATTGACGTCGCGGAACGAATTCTCGGTCAGCTTGCACATCTCGGCCGTACGCGCATCGGTCAATACGCACTCGCCGCGCACGAAGACCCGATACAGTTCGGCAGCCTGCTCGCTGCACCGCCGCGTCATGCCGCCGATCACACGGTCGTTTTCCACCAGTTCGCGAATCACATGCCCCGGCAGCACGCGCTCGGGGCAGTGGGCAATCCGGATGTCCGACTGCTCGCCGGCCTGCTGCGGGAACGTGAGGTCGGGCCGCATCGCCGCGAGCCAGGCGGCGATCTTCTCCGTCGTGCCGACCGGCGACGTCGATTCCAGCACGACGAGATCGCCCTTCTTCAGGACGGGCCCGATCGCGCGGCTCGCCGCTTCGACGTGGGTCAGATCCGGCTTGTGTCCCGCGCCGAATGGCGTCGGCACCGCGATCAGGAACGCATCGGCGGGCTCGATCGTGTCGGTCGCCCGCAGATGTCCCTGCGTCACGGCCGCGCGCACCAGCATGTCGAGTTCCGGCTCGACGATATGCACGTCGCCGCGATTGATCGTATCGACCGTCGCGCGATTGACGTCGACACCGATCACCGATTTACGTCGCGCCGCGAACGCAGCGGCGGTCGGCAAGCCGATATAGCCGAGCCCGATTACGGAAATGACATCGAAGGACATGAATGGATCTCGCTGTATTGGGAATAGGGTTCACGCAAACCGGCCGGCTGCCGCTAACGCCGCGTGGGAATCGGACGGGCGGGCCGTCAGCAGGTCGACGATGCGCTCGCTTGCGCGGCCGTCGCCGTACGGGTTGTGCGCGCGGCTCATCGAGTGGTACACGTCCGGGCACTCCCACAGCTGCGTGACCTCGCTGACCAGCCGATGCGCGTCGGTGCCCACCAGACGGACCGTCCCCGCCGCAACGGCTTCCGGACGCTCCGTCGTATCGCGCATCACGAGGACCGGCTTGCCCAGCGACGGCGCTTCCTCCTGAATGCCGCCGGAATCGGTCAGGATCAGCCATGCACGGCTCATCAGATAGACGAACTGCAGATATTCCTGAGGCTCGATCAGCACGATGTTGTCGATGTCGCCGAGCAGGCGCGTCACCGGCTCGCGGACATTCGGATTCAGATGCATCGGGTAGACGATCAGGCACTCGGGAAAACGCGTCGCGATCGTCGCCAGTGCGGCGCAGATCCGTTCGAAGCCCAGGCCGAAATTCTCGCGCCGGTGCCCGGTGACGAGGATCATTCGGCGATCGTCGCCGAGGAACGGAAATGCGGCACGCATCCGCGAGGCCAGGTCCGGCTCATATGACAACCGCTCCGTCACCGTCAGCAACGCGTCGATGACCGTGTTGCCCGTCACGTGAATCTGTTCGGCAGCCACGCCTTCGGACAGCAGGTTCGACTTCGACGTCTCGGTCGGCGCGAAATGATGCAGCGCGAGCGTGCCGGTCATTTTGCGGTTGGCCTCCTCGGGCCACGGCGCATACAGGTTTCCCGTGCGCAGGCCAGCCTCCACGTGTCCGACCGCAATGCGGCGGTAATAGGCCGCCAGCGAGGCGCCGAGCGTCGTCGTGGTGTCGCCGTGCACGAGCACGAGATCCGGCCTGAACGACTCGAGAACCGGATCGAGCGTCGTCAGGATCTGGCCGGTGAGGTTGCCGAGCGTCTGCCCGTTGCGCATCAGGTCGAGATCGAAATCGGGCACGATGCCGAACAGGTCGAGCACCTGATCCAGCATTTGCCGATGCTGCGCGGTCACGCATACCGCGCATCGCACGCCGGCGAGCGACTTCAGACGCCGCACGACGGGCGCCATCTTGATGGCTTCCGGCCGCGTGCCGAAAGTGACGAGAATGTTTTCATGACGGACAGTCATCGGCTTCTCCCTGAACGGCTCACATCCGCTCGACGCGCGTTTCCGCCTCGGCGCCTTCGTACGCATACGCGCCATAGTTGCCGTATTGCGCGGAGCGCAGCCCCGGCCGGAAACCGTTGAACACCACACCCGTGACCGTCGCGCCCACGCGCTCGATCCGCTTCACCGACTCCAGGATCTCGCCCTGGGTCGTCATGCCGGAACGGGCCGCGAGCAGGATCGTGCCCGCGTACCGAGCAAACACCGTCGCGTCCGTGACCGGCAGCAGCGGCGGCGCATCGAGCAGAACGATGTCGTAGCGATGCGAAACCTCCGAGAGCACCATGGCGAGGTCGTTCGACGCGAAGAGTTCGACCGGCTGCCCGACGCGCGGGCCCGTGGGCATGAAGTCGACGTGCGGCGACACACCACGCACGATCGCCTGATCGAGTACCGCTTCGCCGCGCAGCACGCTCGACAATCCGGGGGTCGACTGGGTCCCAAAATCCTTCGCGAGGCGCCCGCGCCGCAAATCGCCGTCGATCAGCAGCACGCGTTTGTTCGATTGGCCGAGCAGCGCCGCGACGTTTGCCGAGATGAACGACTTCCCGATGCCGGCGGCCGGCCCCGTGACGAGAACCACGTTGTTCTTCGGCCGATCGAGCAGCAGGAACTGCAATGCCGTGCACAGGCTTCTCAGCGCCTCGACCGCCGGCTCGTGCGGCCGGGCCAACGCCAGAATCGTCGCGTCCTGGCTCGCGCCCGTCCCGACCCGCGTCAGCCGGCGCTGCACGGGGCTGAGCGGAATGGTCGCGATGACGTTCAGGTCGGCGTCGCGCTCGATCTCCGACGGATCGGTCACGCCGCCGAACAGCACGGCTCGCGCGATCGCGACGCACGCGCCCACCACGAGGCCGATCACGGCGGCCAGCGCGACGACGAGCACCGGCTTCGGCCAGACCGGCTGATCCGGAACGATCGCGTGGTCGATCACGCGCACGTTGCCGATCTTGCTGGCCGTCGCGAGCCGCAACTGCTGGATGCTGTTCAGCAGCCCGACATAGATCTCCGTCTGTACGGTCACGTCCCGTCGCAGCCGGACGATGTTCTGTTGCGCGTCGGGAAGGCGCTGGATCGCCTCGTTGAACGTGCCGACGTTGGCCTTGGCCGCGGCAATCTGCTGGTCGAGCGACGCAAGCTGCGGATGCTCCGGCGTATAGACCGACGCCAACGCCTTGCGCTTCTGCTCCAGTTCGAACAACGAAGTCTGTGCCGTGACCGCCTGGTTGAGCATCGCCTTCGCCTGCTCGGTCAGGTCGATCACTTCATGCTTCGTCTGGTAGGCGTTCAGGCGATCCTCGACCGCGCGCAACTGCTTCTCGACGTCCGGCACCTGCTCGGTCAGGAATCGCAACGATTTCTCGGCGGTCGCGGCCTTCCGGTCGGCATTCTGGCGGACGTAGTTGTCGGCGATTTCGTTCAGCACGCCGGCGCCCAGCACCGGATCGTCGTTCTCGTACGTGACGCCGATGACGCCGGACTGATCCTTGCCCTTTTCGGTGATGGTCAGCGCTTTCTGCAGTTTCGTCAGCATCTTCTGCTTCGAGAATGCCTTGACGACGAATCGAGCACCCGGGCGCCCTTCGATCGCCGCTACCGTCAGCGTCACGTCGCCGGCCGGCGTGCCGACATGCAGCGGCACGCCGATCCGGCCCGTCGCGTCGGCGTCCAGGTCGCCACCCGAAAGACGAAAGCGCCCGTCGCCAAGGAACGTGACGAAGAACCGGTCCTCGAGGAAATCCCGCGGCACCTCGAAGGTCGACACCGAAATGCGCTCGCCGCCCCATACGAACCCACCCATTCCGAACAGTCCCGGCGTGGAGAGCTTCTTGTTGAAACGTGCGATCACCGCGCCGATGATCGGGAAATGGTCCGGCTTCGCTTCGATGGCCAGGCGCTGATCGACGACGACCGGCTCGGTGACGAGTCTGGACCGCAGGATTTCCATTTCGCCGTCGTCCGTCGACTTGACGTCGAACAGCGAGCTGAGACCGCCGACGAGACTACCGGCCGCCCCGCCCATCATGTCGGCGCCGTTGCTCTCGACCTGCACGACGATGTCGACGCTGTAGACGGGCTTCGCGACGAGCGCGTAGAAGCCGCCGAACAGCACGAAAACGCACGCGACGATGCCGATGATCCCGACGTTCTTGATCATCATGTCGGCGATGCCGCGAATGTCGACTTCGTCCGAGTCTCGCGGGAAATGGGAAGGTGCTTTCATAGAGTTCATGGTCACTGCCGATATCCTTGGGCTGGCGAGCCTGACGGCTCAACGGGCACGTTCGATCAGGTTGCCGATGCGCTCGACCCAGTCGTTGACGCCGTGTTCGATCAGCGTCAGCGCATAGTCGTAGCTGCGCTGCGACCGGCGGTACGGATCGGCCACATCGGAGGGAAAGGCTTCGGCAATGCGATAGATGCGCCCTCGCGATGCGGGGTGGAAGCGCTCGATCGCCTTGCGTTGCTCGAGCTCCATCACGAGAATCAGGTCCGCCGCGCTGCACATGCGCTCGTCGAGACGTCTCGCACGGTGCGCCGACATGTCGATTTCGCGCGACTTCAGCAGCGCCTCGGCAACCGGATCGATCGCCATCCCGTTCCTGGCCTGCAGACCGGCCGACAAAATCGACACCCCAGGCAGCAAGCGCTGAAACAAGCCCTGCGCCATCGGGCTGCGACATACGTTGCCGTGGCAGACGATGAGCAGATGCTTGATCATTTCGAGACGATCGCCGCGGTTAGGCCTGCATTGATGGCGGGCAGCAGCAAGCTCAGAACGCGGCTGAATCGGACGAGCCCGTTCCCGTCGACATAGACCACGTCTTTCGGCCGCAACTCGAACTGGTTCGCCAGCACCATCGACACCGGCGATCGCGCATCCAGGTGATAGACCTGCGGCGTGTCGCCCTGCGCACCGCGGATCACGTAGAGCTGCGCGGCGTCGGCGCTCGTACTGTTGAGGCTGCCGGCCTGCGAGAGCGCGTCGCTCAGCGTCAGCTTGCCGGTTCGCAGCGGCAACGCCGTCACCGGCTTGGCGACCTCGCCCATCACGTACACACCGTTGTCCTCGCGCGGCACGACCCTCAGCAAATCGCCGTCGCGCAGCGAAATCGACGCGGGGTTCACGTTGCGTGCAAGCATGCCCGGGAGGTTGAGCGAATACGACACGCCGTCGCGCACGAGAACCAGATGGCTCTGATCCGCCGTGGGCGCGAATCCGCCCGCGCGATTGACGGCCTCGAACAGCGTCATCGGAATATCGTTGATCGGCACATTGCCCGGCGTGCGGACCTCGCCGTCAACGTAGATCTGCTTCGCCCTGAACGACGCGACCCTGACCATGACCTTCGGCTTGATGAAGTAGCGAGCCATCGCCGTCGTGATCGCCTTGCGTGCGTCGTCGGTCGTGAGACCAGCCACATGCACGTTCCCTGCATACGGCACCTGCACGTTGCCGACGTTGTCGACGACGAAACCCTGGGGCGGATCGAACGGGCGTCCGTTGGTCTGCTGCGGCGCGCCCTGCGCCTGTGTCAGTTCCGGGTGATCCCAAACCGTGATCTGAAGAACATCCCCGGCGCCGAGCGTATAGGGTTGAACCTTGCCGACGAGCGATCTCAAACGCTCGCCGTCGTCGGCGCGGGCCGCCGCGCCGAGCTGGCGAATCAGTGTCGCGTTGATTTCCTCGATCGGAATCTGCATCGACTCCGCGGGCGCCTTGCCGTCGCCGCCGGATACCGCGAGCGTCGCGGGGCCGGTCATGCGCATCCCCGGCGCGACGGCACATCCCGATAGCACCAGACAGGCGCCCGCGACGAGCATTGTCGTCCAGCGACCGCGCAGGCCTGGCGAGCCGGACTGGACAGCTTTTTTCATTCGATTGTTCATGGTTTCGATTTCATCGACACGCTTGTACACATCCGCCTTCCGTCGTCACTCCAGCGGCCTTCTCGCCCCGCACGGCGCGCCTCGCCGCCGCCGCGCGTTCAATACGCATTGCTCCCCGCGAACCCTTTCAGAATCGTCGTCCCGACAATCCGCATATCCAGCCCGAACGACCAGTTCTGCAGGTAATAGAGATCGTGCTCGACCCGCCCCTGCATCTTCTCGATCCGATCGGTTTCCCCTCGATAGCCGTTGACCTGCGCCCAGCCGGTAATACCCGGCTTGATCCGGTAGCGCTGGATGTAGCGATCGACAACCTTGCGGTACAGCTCGTCGTGCTCCAGCGCGTGCGGGCGTGGCCCGACGACCGACATGTCGCCCTGCAGCACGTTGATGAACTGCGGCAGTTCGTCAAGACTCGTGCGGCGCAGGAACCGCCCTACCGGGGTGATGCGGGAATCGTGACGGGTCGCCTGCCTGACCACGCCCGGCTGCTCCGCATGCAGCCGCATCGTGCGAAATTTGTAGATGCTGAACACGCGCCCGTCCGCGCCCTTGCGGCGCTGTCTGAAAAACACGGGCCCGCGCGATGTCGCCTTGACGGCCATCGCGATGATCAGCATCAACGGCAGCAGTGCCACGAGCGCGAGTGCCGCGAAACATCGGTCGAAGATTTCCTTGCCGAGCAGCGCTTGCGGCGGCAGAGGCGATGCGGCGAGATTGATCGCCGGTACGCCGAGCACGTCCGTCAGCGCGCTGTCGAACAGCGACAACGCGGTGACGTCCGGCATGAAGCGGATGTTCACGAGCTCGTCGCGGAATTCGGATACGAAGCGGAGAATCGTGCGTTCCTCCGACAACGGCAGCGCGAGCCAGAGTTCACGCATGCCTTGCTGGCGCACATAGGCGATGAATGCGGCTTCGTTCTCGAATGCCGGAGTACCCGCCACCGTCCCGCGCGTCGCGCGATCGCCGTCGAATACCGCAGCGGCGCGAAACCCGCTCGCGGGCGACCGCTCGATCGTGCCGAGTACGCGACGGCAATACTCGCCGCGCCCGACGACCGCAACCAATCGCAGATTCATGCCCGCATGCCGCAACCGGCGCAGCATCGCGTGTACGGCCAGCCGCACGACGACGAGCGCGGTGCCCGTCATGCCCGTCCAGTATGCGAACCACAACCGCGACACGGCGTCCGACCTGTGAAGCGTGAACGTCACCACCAGCGCGCCGCCCTGCGCGGTCAGCCAGGCCAGCGCCAGTTGCCCGGTCAACCGGAACAGCGAGCGCCCTCGCCACGATTGGTACACGCCGAACATCGGAAACAACATCAACGAAAAGGCGCTCGAGAACGCGACGACCGATGCGTCGAGCCGGGCATTCGCAACCGCGTCGAACCGGAAATGCGCCGCCAGCACGGCACCGAACACGATCAGCATCAGATCGACCGCACGTGCGGCGGCCCCCTGGACACTGGGACCGACCGGCCTGTATTCGAAATGTGACGTCCCGCTCATCTCGCCCCCGCGTTCGCGACGTTATCGACAGCTTCGGAATACCGGAGCTCACTCCATTGCGCGGACAGCCCCACTACTGCGCGCGACGGCATTCGCAAATCCGGTCGATAGCCGTTCGCCATATAGGATTCCTATTTATCGCTCTCCATCAGACGAAGAACGACGATTTCACGTTATTTATTCAGACCGGCGACCACGGCATGACGCGGACATTGGCGACGAGCGAATATGCCGTCGCGCATGCGCAAAAGAGCGGCGTAAGCGGTGATGCGGTCGAGGATTAATCAGGGACGCGCGTCCTGATACTGCTGCATTTGCGGGTTTGCCCGCCTGCTGAGTGCGGCGCGAATGGATGGCATCGACGGCATTTCCCCGGCGCCGATACCGAAAGTCGGAATCGAATTCATGATTGGTCTGATGTTATTGATGTTAAATACTGCGACACGCATCCGAATAAGCAGAAATCGTGCCACCATCGGAAACCAGGATGAGGCTCGTTCTTTATCCGAGGGAAACTCTTGTGAAATCCGAGGATTACGCGGCGTCCTTCAGGAATCGGATGTCGGCTTGATCGATGCGCGCGGTACGTCACGCGATCTTTGTTACGTTACGCGTCGCGTAACATGTGGCGTAACGCATGCGGTGTCGGATGGCGCCGCGTCATCGCGTTTCGATCGAATCGTGGCGCCCCCGCAATACCGGACGTTATCGGTCGATCGCCCGCTCGCGGGCTCGAACGGTCGTGTGCCGTGCCCGCGATCCGGTGCCGGCGAGCAAGTCAGCTCGATGCCGGCCTTCGCGATTCGCTCGCGCTCGATGACGCGAAATTCAGTGGGCGACAGCGCGATGTGTTGGCGGAACAGCTTCGCCAGGCGCTCGCCGCTGCCGAGACCGGTGCGCCGCGCCACCTTGTCGGCGGGCAGACTCGTGTGGACCAGCATGTGGCGGGCGCGCTCGAGACGAACGCTCAATACGAATTCCGTCGGCGTGACCCCGGCTTCCTTCTTGAAGCGCCGCAGAAAGTTGCGCTCGCTCATCGCGACGGCCTGCGCGATCTGGACGATCGAGATTCGCCCGGCGCTGCGCGTGCGCAGCAGCTGCATGGCCATGCGAATCGGCTGGCTCGCGGCGAGTTCGCGCATCGACCACTCGGCCGAATGCATGAGAAGGTCGCCGGAATCGCGGCACACATGCCGTTCGATTTCCTCGGCCGCGCGTGCGCCAAGTTCATGTCTGAACAATTCCAGCAGCACCGCAAGCACGTCCGCCCCTCTGGCCGGCTCGTCGGCACGGCCGGCCGCCGACACGAGACTCACCACCGACGCCGCGGGCTTCCGCACGCCGGCCCGCTTCGACACGATGGCAGCTGGCATTTTCACGTCGTCCGCGACCCACCGGGCGTGCGCATGCACGGCACGAAACCGGAGCAGTAACGCTTCAGTCCATGCGAACAGCAGATGATCGCCGTGGAGATGAAAGAACGCATGCACACGTTGCACGTGAGTATCGTCGAGCATGTCGGTCGTGACCTGCACGCCGGACGACGACGGCAACAACCCTCCGCTGGCCGACACGAACGTCACTTGGTAGGCGGGGCCCACCGGCACCAGACGATTGGCGAGGTTGACCGCCTCGATCATGTACGCGGCCTGGGCCAGCGAAAAACCCGCACTCAAAAAGACGACAACCGCCCGTTGTTCATCAGCATCCACTTGCCCAGCCCCCGTATTTTCCTGCCGACTTCTCTCAAATGTGCTTTTTATTTGATCGATGCGCTTCTCTGTGCTTGAAAAAGCGTCCGCATCATATCTTTAAACCTAAACCCGTCTCGAAACTGGCCGATGCCGACAGGGTTGTGGCGGATTGGCACAAGGCCCGCCGCGCAGCGCGCCCGAATTATTAAATAAAGCGCTCATTCCCGTCACGACAATAACTCGTCCCATCGAACGCAGAAAATCGCCCTGTTCCTTACAAGATTAAAAACAAACGGCGGCTACGAATCCCGTATTTTTAAAGTTTGTTAAACAGCTGTCACCGAGACAGCGGATTTGCGCGAAATCAATGCAAATGGCTCATAAAGGAAGACATTGATTCGGGGCAAACGTTGTCGTAATCCGGAAGCGGATGAATCCGCATGCATCGACGGCACGACGTGCGTCCGATCGTCCGCGTAGCGGCGCCGTCGCGCCAACACGGCGCAATCTCTCTAGAATCGGCGACGTTCTCACCTTCCGCTCACACCCGTGCCCGCCGATCACCGTCTCGACCTGAACCTGTTCCGCGTGTTCGACGCCGTCTACGTTCACGGCGGCATAGGTGCGGCCGCCCGCGCGCTGCACCTGACGCAGCCGGCCGTCACGCATGCGCTCAACCGGTTGCGCGCGCACTTCGACGATCCGCTGTTCGTGCGCCAGGGCAACCGCATCGTGCCGACCGAGCGCACGCGCGCGATCATCGCGGACGTGCAGCTTCACCTCGCCGGCCTGCAACGCACCGCGCGCGACCCGGCGGCGTTCGATCCGGCGACGCTCGACCTGAGCATCGCGGTCGGCATCCGCGACGTGCTCGAATCGATCGCGCTGCCGCAGATCGTCGCCGCGTTCGCGGACGAAGCGCCGGGCCTGCGCTTCGTAAGCCGCCGCGTCGCGGTGCACGACATCGAGCGCGAACTTGCGTCGGGCAACCTCGATCTCGCGGTCGATCGCCGCGTGCAGACCGGCCCGCGCATCGCGACCGAACACCTGCTCGACGATTCGCTGGTCGTCGCGATGCGGCACGATCATCCGCTGACGAGCGGCCCGCTGCGGCGCGGCGACTATTTCGCCGCCCGGCACGTCGCGGTGTCGTCGCACGGCGAACCGCAATCGCTCGACGTGCTGCTCGGCAACGACGGACGCTTGCGTCATATCCAGCTCGTCTGCCAGCACTATTTCGCCGCATGTCAGATCGCCGTGGCGGGCAATCTGCTGCTGACGCTGCCGCGCACGTATGCACTGCGCATGGCCGCGATGCTGCCGATCGCCGTGCAGCCGCTGCCGCTGCGGCTGAAGCCGTTTCCGCTGCTCGCGTACTGGCACGAATCGCGCGAAACCGACCGTGCGCACCAGTGGGTGCGCGAACGCGTCGCGGCGCTCGTGCGCCGGAGTGCCGGCGTCAGGGCCGACTGATCGCGTCGAACGTCGTCGCAACACGCTGCGCCCGCGCTTTCCGGCGAGACGGTATGCTGACGGTCGACATGCCGCGCGTCGACGCGGCCCCTCTTTCCCGCTTACCGGAGATTCGCCATGCCGCTCATCCACGCTGCCGCCACCCTCGCCGCCGACGCGCCGAACTACGTCGTCCAGCTGCAGGCCGGCACGCACGCGCTGACCGGCGACGAAGCGCTGCGCGAAGGCGGCCAGGGCCTCGGGCCGGCGCCGTTCGAGCTCGTGCTCGCCGGCCTCGCGCAGTGCACGGCCGCGACGCTGCGCATGTACATGCAGCGCAAGACGTGGCCGGCCGTGCGCATCGACGTGCACACCGAGCTGCATGCCGATCGCGACGGCCAGCAATACGTGCGCCGCATCGTGACGCTCGACGGCCCGCTCGACGACGCGCAGCGCCAGCGCCTCGCGGAGATCTGCGAGAAGACGCCGGTGACGCTGTTCATCAAGCGCGGCACGCGCATCGAAACGACGCTGACCTGACACGCCACGTGCCCGGCGTGCCTGGCGTGCCGGTCCGCACGCATCGGCACGCAACAAGCAAAACGGGCGGGCCGCGCACGATGCGCGGCCCGCCCGTTTGCGGATGGGGTTCGGCGCTTACAGTCCGAGCGCGGACAGGTCCAGCTTGCCGTCCTTCATCGGCGGGCACCAGAAGTACGCGCCCGTCAGCGGCCGCGTGAAGCGGAACAGGCCGTCGACGATCCCGTCGTCCGCGCCGCTCATGCGGCGCATCTGCACGTCGAACGCGCGGAACGAGCAGCCGAACGCGACGAAATAGAGGCCCGCGCGGCGCGTGTCCGACCACGGCGACGAACGGCGCAGCATGAACGCCTCGGGCTCGAAGCTCTCCTGCGCGGTGCGCTTCACGTGCGCAAATTCGGGCGCGTCGTCGAGTTCCTCGTTGTCCGAACGGCGACGCCCGACGATGTGGTCCATGTCGCCCGACGCAATACGCTCCATCTGGTCGAAGTCGTGCACCCACTGCTGCACCGCGACGAAGCTCGAACCGTCGAGCCCCGCGCCCTGCCCCGTCACGATCGCCGCAGCCACCGCGTCGTCGCCTTCCGGGTTCTCGGTGCCATCCTCGTAGCCGGACAGGTCGCGATCGTTCGAATAGCGAAAGCCGTCGACGGCCTCCTGCAGCGCGAACGCCGGCGCGAGCGCGCGTTCGATCGCCCGCGCGCGCAGCACGATCTCGCCGCGGTCGTCCGAGCGCAGCCAGACCCACACGTCGGCCGGCGTCGCCGGCAGCGTGCGGTCGTTCACCGCGAATGCCGGATAGTCGGTCAGACCCGGCACCGGATGCCCGAGATAGGCAGCCAGCGCGTGCCCGAAGCCGACGACCGTGTCGCGTCCGTCGGCGATCTCGCGCAGCGCGGTCAGCGCCGCGGCGATATTGCCGTCATTCGACATCGTGAAAGTGAGGTATCGGGCTGCCGTATCGATCGGAGCCAGGATGCCTTGCTGAACGTCGCTCATCGTTTCCTCGGGAATGGTTCGGAATGAATCCGGGCGGGCGCGCGCATCGCCGCGCGCCGCGGACGCCGAAGTGTAATCGATGCGCCCGCCGCGGCCCGTGCCCGCCATCGCGAAACGTACGCGAAAAGGGGCCAAAACCTCGAATACTAACCGTATCGACGCCGCAACGTCGCATTCGTCAGACATTGCGGCGCGCGCGACACTCCTGATAAAATCATTGCACGTCTTTTCGGCGTCCTTTCAACCGTTCACTTCAGGGGAGGTGCAGATGTTCCGAATGCCAGCAGCCTTCCCGAACGTGGTCCCACGGCCCAGCTGATCCAGCCCGCCGTCCGCGCCGGCTCCCGAGTTTTCCGCTGACCCGTCAGCCGCGCTTTTCCCGACAGCCCGTTTCGTTCCGCCCGCGTGTTTCGCGCGGCCCGGCTGTTGCGTTTTCGACGTTCTCCGAACCGGAAAGTCCCGTCGCGCGATGCGCCGGGCAACAATACATGACCAGAAAAACCTCCCATCTGGGCGGCCACGCGTTCCGGGCCGTCTTCGGCTTCACCGTCCGTTACTGGCGCAAGCAGCCGGCGCGCATCGCGACCGTCGCGAGCCTCGCGCTGCTCGCCGCGCTCGCCGACGTCCTCACGCCGCTGTTCGCCGGCCGCCTCGTCGACGCGCTGTCGACCGGCCTGACCGACCGCGCGGCCGCGTGGCATTCGGCCCTCGTCGCGTTCGGCACGCTCGCCGCGCTCGGCATCGGCGCGACGGTGCTGCGCCAGGGCGTCTACCTGAACATCATCACGCTCACGCTGAAGATGATGAGCGAGATCGCCGCCGCGTCGTTCCACCGCGTGCAGCGCTTCTCGACCGACTGGCACGCGAACAGCTTCGCGGGCTCGACCGTGCGCAAGATCACGCGCGGGATCTGGGCGCTCGACCTGCTCAACGACACCGTGCTGATCGCGCTGCTGCCGTCGGTCGCGATGCTGGTCGGCGCGACCGTGCTGCTCGGCGCGCACTGGCCCGTGATGGGGCTCGTCGTGGGCGCGGGTTCGCTGCTGTACATCGCGGTGACGGTCGCGGTGTCGCTCGGCATCGTCGCGCCGGCCGCCCGGCTCGGCAACCTGTGGGACACGCGCCTGGGCGGCGCGCTCGCCGATGCCGTGAGCTGCAACGCGGTCGTCAAGGCGTTCGGCGCGGAAACGCGCGAGGAAGCACGGCTCGCGCGCGTGATCGGCAAATGGCGGCAGCGTACGCGCCGCACCTGGGTGCGCGGCACGTTCAACGGCGGGCTGCAGGGCGCGATGCTCGTCGCGATGCAGGCCGCGATGATCGGCGTCGCGCTGCGGCTGTGGGCGAACGACGAAGCGAGCGTCGGCGACATCGCGTTCGCGCTGACGATGTTCTTCATGCTGCAGGGCTACCTGCGCGACGTCGGCATGCACATCCGCAACCTGCAGCGCTCGGTAAACGACATGGAAGAGCTCGTCGCGCTCGAACGCCAGCCGCTCGGCATCGACGATCGCCCCGGCGCGCCAGCCATCCGGATCGGGCAAGGCGAAATCCGCTTCGAGCACGTGACGTTCCGCTACGGCAACCATCCGGTGCCGCTGTACGACGATTTCTCGATGCGGATCGCGCCCGGCGAACGCGTCGGGCTCGTCGGCCATTCGGGGTCGGGCAAGACGACGTTCATCAAGCTGATCCAGCGCCTGTACGACGTGTCGGGCGGCCGCATCACGATCGACGGCCAGGATATCGCGCAGGTACGGCAGGAGTCGCTGCGCAGCCAGATCGCGATCGTCCAGCAGGAGCCCGTGCTGTTCCATCGCACGCTCGCGGAGAACATCGCGTATGCACGCCCCGACGCGAGCCGCGCCGACATCGAGCGCGCCGCGCGTCTCGCCAGCGCGCACGACTTCATCGTCGCGCTGCCGGACGGCTACGACACGCTCGTCGGCGAACGCGGGATCAAGCTGTCGGGCGGCGAGCGCCAGCGCGTCGCGATCGCGCGCGCGTTCCTTGCGGATGCGCCGATCCTGATCCTCGACGAAGCGACGTCGAGCCTCGACAGCGAAAGCGAGCTGCTGATCCAGCAGGCCATGGAGCGGCTGATGGTCGGCCGCACGACACTCGTCGTCGCGCACCGGCTGTCGACCGTGCGCGCGCTCGACCGGCTGCTGGTGCTCGATCGCGGCAAGGTGATCGAGGAAGGCGACCACGACGCGCTGATCCGCATCGACGGCGGCATCTACCGCCGGCTGTTCGAGCGGCAGGCGCTGGAGCTGGCGAAGGGGCTCGCCGATTCGCCGCGGCGCATGGCGGATCGCGATGCCGGGCCGCTGGGAGAGCCGGCGGAGGTCTGACGCGGGCGCGTCGCGACATGGCCCGGCGGCGCGGTCATCGCCGCCGGGCCATGTCGGCGGCAATCGGTTCCGGATCGAGGCCGTGCCCCGCGCACGGCCTTTTTCGTGTCCGCGGCACTCGCTCGGCGGCGCCGAACCGCGCGCCGCCGCGTGTCCGCCGCCGGGATCACTTATCATGTCGGCCAGGCAATTCGCGACGAAAGGCAGATCATGTTTACAGGCATTGTTCAGGGCGTCGGCACCATCGACGCCATCAAGGATCACGGCGAGCTGAGAACCTTCAGCATCGCATTCCCCGAGCGGTTCACCGACGATATCGAGATCGGCGCGAGCGTGTCGGTCGATGGCGTGTGCCTGACGGTGACGACCATCCATTCGCCGGAGCTGATCGACTTCGACGTGATGTTGCCGAGCCTGAAAATCACCACGCTGGCCGACCTGGCGATCGGCTCTCGGATCAACGTGGAGCGGGCCGCGAAGGACGGCGCGGAAATCGGCGGGCATCCGCTGTCCGGTCATGTCGACTTCCCGGGGACCATCCTGCACATCGCGTCGTCCGAACACAACCGGATGATCCGCATCGGCGTCCCGGCCGAGTTCAAGCGCTATGTGTTCGCGAAGGGCTATATCGCGATCAACGGCTGCAGCCTCACGGTTTCGGACGTCAATCGCGACGAAGGCTGGTTCGACGTCTGGCTGATTCCCGAAACGCGCCGCGCGACCACGTTCGATGCGAAGGGCGTCGACGACAAGGTCAACATCGAGATCGAGCGCAGCACGCAGGTCGTCGTGGATACGATCCGGGAAGCGGTCAAGGAAACGCTCGGCGAGTTGAACGGCGTCGTCACCGCGCTGCTGGCGGAAAAAGGCATCGATATCGAGGAATTGCTGGCGCGCAATGTCGCGCGGCTGCCGAAGCAGTAAAGGGGAATTACCCGCGTGCTAGGTGACCCGCTGGATCACCGAGTACCGGGTGCCGTCGGAAAACGCCTCGATCCACGGCTCCGATTCCTCGAACGTCCAGAGAACGAGATCGAGATCGATCGGCTCATCGCCGTCGTCGGGCCACGGCATGTTCCATCCGCCCGCGACGGCCACCACCCCGCCCGTGTAGAGCGGGCATTGCGCCATCCACGCGCGCGCGTAGTCGTGCGCGGCAGTGCCCTTGAAGTTGTCGTTGAATCCCCAGTCGCGCTGCCAGCCGCATGCGTCGAGGTAGGCGTCGATCGCGGCGGAGCCGAAGCGGAACACCGCGTCGACCGGCGGAAGCGACGTTGCATCGGATCGGCACAGCGGGCGATCCGAACGGACAGGTTGCGTGGCAGTCTCCACGCGGCCGCCCGTACCGCTTTCGTCGAGATACACGTTCAGCCAGATGCCGTCGCGCTCGACGGAGATGCACAACGCGCCGGCGTCGACCCCATGCCAGTAGCCGGTGACGGCTTCGCCGTCGGCCGCGAAGCGGTACGCACGGCATGGCCTCGCGAGGCGCTTCGCTTCGGTCAGAAAGTCGTCCAGTGTCATCCGATGCCTCTCCTGTTCGAGCGTCCCGGGTATCGTATCGCGCCGCTGCGATCGAACGACGACGTCAAGCGTGGCCGCACACTCACTCCGCGTCCACCCGCGCCCCCTTCCCCACCGCCACGCGCTGCGCGCGATAAATCCCCGCGTGGCCGGAGAACAGATACGCGACGACACAGGCTACGATCGCATACACGCCGATATCCGCGCCGAACAGTTCGATCGCCATGATCGTCGACGCGATCGGCGTGTTGGCCGCGCCCGCGAACACCGCGACGAAGCCGAGCCCCGCGAGCACGGGCACCGGCAGCGCCAGCACCTGGCCGAGCGCGTTGCCGAGCGTCGCGCCGATGTAGAACAGCGGCGTCACCTCGCCGCCCTTGAATCCCGACGCGAGCGTGACGACGGTGAACGCGAACTTGCCCGCGAAATCGTAAAGCGGCAGCGGGCCGTGAAACGCGGCCTCGATCGTCGGGATGCCGAGGCCGAGATACTGCGGCACGTTCAGCACGGTCGCGGCCACGGCGACCACCAGGCCGCCGAGCACCGGCTGCAGCGGCGCATGGCGGATCACGCGGCGAAACCACGCGGTCAGCGCATGCGTCGCGAACGCGAACAGCCGCCCGACCACGCCGAACGCGATGCCCGCGACGATCGTCACGGCCAGCCCCGTCGCCGACACGGCCGGCACGAACGGAATCGCATAGGCCGTGTGATGCACGCCCCACGCGCGACACACGACGTCCGCGACGATCGCCGACGCGACGCAGGTCAGCAGCGCGTCGTATCGCACGCGTCCGATCGCGAGCACCTCGAGCCCGAACACGGCGCCCGCGAGCGGCGTGCCGAACACCGACGCGAAGCCGGCCGCGATGCCGCCCATCAGCAGCACGCGGCGATGCCCGCGATCGAGACGAAACAGGTGCGTGACGCGATCGGCGAGCGCGCCGCCCATCTGCACGGCCGTGCCCTCGCGGCCGGCCGACCCGCCGAACAGGTGCGTGACGACGGTCGCGACGAGCACGAGCGGCGCCATCCGCTTCGGCACGAGCGCCTTCGGGTCGTGAATCTCGTCGATCAGCAGGTTGTTGCCGCGCGCGACCGACTGGCCGAAGCGATGGTAGACCCAGCCGGTGGCGAAACCGGCGGCCGGCAGCCCCCACGGCAGCCACGGATGCGCGACGCGCGTACCGGTCGCCCAGTCGAGCGCGATCAGGAACAATGCGGAAGCCGTACCGGCCAGCGCGCCGAGCAGCGCTGAAAGCGCGAGCCAGCGGCACACGTAGCGCACGGTCGCGAAAAGATCGGCAGAAGTCGTGAAGAACATGATTTCCAGATTCGACGGAACATCAAAACCTGGGCGGCAGAATACCGGATGGACGGCCTGCGACCTCCTGACGACCCAGGAACACGCAGGCATCATCAGCCGGGCGAACCGGCGGTTGAGGGCCGCACCGCGCGCGTCATGCGCCGCGAACGACCACAGGGAGGCATGCCATCTCCGCAGGCCGCGATTGTACGCGACGCCGCGCCACGCACGCAATGCGGACGCCGGCGCGCCACGAAACGACGGCGCCTGCCCGATGCGCCACCGTCAGTCGCGCGGCGCGAGCGCGATTCGCGCGATCAACCGGGGCGCGATCTGTTCGAGCGGCAGGATCGCCGACGCCGCGCCGACCGCCGCGGCCGCCTTCGGCATCCCGTACACGGCGCTGGTCGCTTCGTCCTGCGCGATCGTATAGCAGCCCTTCGCACGCATCGCCTTCAGGCCGAGCGCGCCGTCGCGTCCCATGCCCGTCAGCAGCACGCCGAGCGCATCGCCCTGCCAGCCGTCCGCGACGCTGTTGAAAAACACGTCGATCGACGGCCGGTACGGCGTTTCGGCCGGATGCCGCGTATAGCCGAGCACGCCGCGCGGCGACAGCGTCAGATGGTCGTTGGTCGCCGCGAGCAGCACCTCGCCCGCTTCCGGCACGCTGCCCTGCCGCGCGACGCGCACCGGCAGCCGCGTATAGCCGTCGAGCCATTCGGCCATGCCGTACGCGAATGCCTGGTCGACGTGCTGGACGATCACGATCGCGGCCGGAAAATCGGCCGGCAGCGCGCGCAGCAGCGCGGTGAGCGCGGTCGGGCCGCCCGCCGACGCACCGATCGCGACGAGCGTCGGCTGTCCGCGCGTGGGCGCCGGCCCCGGCGGCACGAGCGCCGCGGTGCGGCTTTCGAGCAGCCGGCCGATCTGGTCGATCTTCGCGAGCAGCGCCTGCGGCGGCGCATCGGTCGACAGTCCGAGCGCGAGCGTCGGCGTGTCGACCGCGTCGAGCGCGCCGGCGCCCATCGCTTCGTACACCGACGACGTGTTCGCGCTGACGCTCGCCGTCACGATCAGGATCGCGCACGGCGCGCGCGCCATGATCCGGCGCGTCGCGGCGACGCCGTCGACCTTCGGCATCACGAGATCCATCAGGACGACGTCGGGCGGATGCGCGACGCAGAAATCCACGGCCTCGTCGCCATCGGTCGCCACCCACAGCACGCGATGGTCCGCGCGCAGCGCGATCACGCGGCGCAGCGCCTCCACGGCCAGCGGCAGGTCGTTGACGATGCCGATGTTCATCTGCGCGCGTCTCCGATCAGATCGTGCACGGCATCGAGCAGCGCCTCGTCGTGGAAGCTGCTCTTCGCGAGGTAGTAATCGGCGCCGGCGTCGAGCCCGCGACGGCGATCCTCGTCGCGATCCTTGTACGACACGATCATCACCGGCACGCGCTTGAGCATCGGGTCGCTCTTGATCAGCGTGACGAGTTCGATGCCGTCCATGCGCGGCATGTCGACGTCGGTCACGACGAGATCGAACGCATCGCTGCGCACCGCGTTCCACCCTTCCATCCCGTCGACCGCGACCGTCACGTCGTAGCCGCGCTTTTCGAGCAGCTTGCGTTCGAGCTCGCGCACCGTCAGCGAATCGTCGACGACGAGCACGCGGCGGCGCCGGTCGGCGAGCGCGAGTTGCGGATCGCGCGTGAGCCGCGCGAGCTGCCCTCCGCGCACGAGCTTGTCGACCGAGCGGATCAGATCCTCGACGTCGACGATCAGCACCGGGTCGCCATTCTCGAGCAACGCGCCGGCCGCGATGTTCTGGATCTTGTGCAGACGGCTGTCGAGCGGCTGCACGACCAGCATCCGTTCGCCGAGGAAGCGGTCGACCGCGACGCCGTACAGCTCGGGTTCGCCGCCGACGACCACGACCGCGGTGGTGGCGCGCGCGGCATCGGGCTCGCCCGCGTCGAGCAGCTGATGCGCGGCGACGAGGCCCGCGCGCCGGCCGTCGAACGGAAAATGCGGCTGCCCTTCGAGCACGTCGATGTCGTCGTGCGCGAGTTCGAGCGTGCGGCGCACATGCGCGAGCGGGAACGCATACGGTTCGCCGCCGACCTCGACGAGCAGGCTGCGAATCACCGACAGCGTGAGCGGCAACTGCAGCACGAAGCGCATGCCGGCACCCGGCTCGTTGAAGATCCGCACCGCGCCGCGCACGCCGCGCACCATCTCCTGCACCGCGTCGAGGCCGACGCCGCGCCCCGATACGTCGGTCACCGCATCGCGCATCGAGAAGCCCGGCAGCAGCAGGAATTCGAGCAGCTCGGGATCGGACAACCGCGCGGCCGTCTCGTCGTCGGTCAGGCGCTGGCGGACGACGGCCGCGCGCAGCGCATCCATGTCGACGCCCGGCCCGTCGTCGATCACGCTGACGAGCAGCGAGCCGGCGCTGTGGCGCGCCTCGAGCGTGACGCTCGCCTCGGCCGGCTTGCCGCGCGCGTGGCGCGCGTCGGGCGAATCGACGCCGTGGTCGATCGCATTGCGCAGCAGATGGCCGAGCGGCGCGTCGAGCAGGTCGAGGATGTCGCGATCGACCTGCGTGCCTTCACCGACGATCGAGAAACGCACCTGCTTGCCGAGCGAGCGCGCGAGATCGCGGACGATGCGCGGATACGCGCGCGTCGCGTCGCCGAACGGCCGCATCCGGCATTGCAGCGCCTCGTCGTACAGTTGCTCGGCGATATGCGTGCTGCGCCGCTCGAAGCGGTCGAATTCGTCCATGCGCTCGGCAAGCGAGCGCTGCAGATCGTTGAGCATGTGCCGCACTTCGTTCATCGACGCGAGCATGCCGGCGTCGAGATCGTCGGCGAACTGCTCGTACATCAGGTCGAGCGAACGGGCCGCGTCGCGCTGCGCGCGCTTCACGCGCAGCATCGATTCGGCGAACGGCTTGAGCCAGCGCGATTCGACCAGCGATTCGCCGGACAGGCTCAACAGCCGGTTCAGCGTGTCGGCGCGCACGCGGCGCATCGCACCGGCGCCCGCCATGCGGCCGGCCTGGGCCGGATCGGGCACCGTGCCCGATACGGCGAGCGGCGGCACCGCGGCACTCGCGCCGACCGGCTCGTTGGCGGCGCCGTCGTGTTCGCGATACGGCACGAACGACGGCGGCACCGGCGGCGGCACGGCGGCCGGCGCCTGCATCGTCCGCGCGCCGTCGGCGCCCGTCAGCGCCGCAGCGAACACGTCGATCTCGGTCTGCGACACGGGCTGCCCCTGCGGATCGCCGACGCGCACCAGCAAATCGACGCCGGCCAGCAGCACGTCGACGTGCGTAGCCGTCAGCGCGATTGTGCCGGCCTGCGCGGCGACGAAGCATTCCTCCATCCGCCCGGCGATCTCGACGCCGAGCGGCACGCCGACGATGCGCGCGGCGCCCTTCAGCGAATGCGCGGCGCGCATGCACGCCTCGAGCGCGACGGAGTCGGGCTCGCCCGATTCGAGCGCGAGCAGCCGCTCCGACAGCGCCTGGGTCTGCGTGCGCGTCTCCTCGCGATACAGCTCGAGCAGCGACAGGTGGCTCAGGTCGTCATCGCCGCTCATCGCATGCTCCGTGTCACGGCGTCGAACAGACGATCGTCGTCGAGCAGCCCCACCGACTTGCCGCGCCACGACAGCACGCCGCGCGACAGGCCCGCACTCGCGCGCCCGACCGTGGCAGGCACCGGCACCCAGTCGGAGGCGCCGAAGCGCAGCACGCCCTCGACTTCGTCGACCGGAAACACGATCGGTTCGCCCTGGTGCGCGGCCACCAGCAGCCGCGTGAAACGGCCGTCGCCGCTGCCGGTCGTGCTGGCATCGAGGCCGAGCAGCGCGCCGATCGAGATCGCGATGCGCAGCGTGCCGCGGATATTGACCACCCCGCGCACGGCCGAATGGCGGCGATGCGGCAGCGAATGGATCGGGCGCGTGCCGGCGATCTCGCGCAGCACGCCGATCGGCAGCGCGAGCCATTCGTCGGCCACCCGGAACGCGAGCGCCGCATGGCGCGTATCGCCGTCGTCGTCGCGCGCATGCGCGGTGCCGAACGCGCTCATCCGGCGCGTGACGTCCGCCATTTCGGCGACGTCGAGCGGACGCTCGAGCAGCTTCGCCGCGTGACGGGCGTAGACCGGGCAGTTCAGGCAGCGCAGGCAGTCGTTCAGCCGCTCGCACGAGCGGTCGCCGCGCGTGCCGATCCGGTTCCAGCAATCGTCGACGTCGAGCGTCGCGTCGTCAGTGGCAGCGGCGGCGCGGTTCATGAGTTTCTCTGGTCATCGCGGTGTCGGTCCCATTCCCGTCGTGTCAGCCGGCCGAACGCCGGGCGCGTTCGAGCAGCCATTGCGCGCCCGCACGATCGCCGCCGACGTCGAGCAGCGTCGCGAGATGCGTCAGCGCCTCGTGATGCGTTGGGCGCAGGTACAGCGCCTTCCGGTAGAAATCGCCCGCTTCCGCGGCGCGCCCGCGCGCATCCGCGATCAGTCCGTTCAGGTAGAACGCATCGGCATGCGGGCCGACGCGCGCCGAGAACTGCGCGAGCATGCGCTCGGCCTCGTCGAACGCGCCCGCGTTCGCCAGGGCCTGCGCATCCTCCAGCGTCGGGACATCGTCGATCGCCGGCGCGATGCCGTCGTAGGCCGGCGCGGCCGCCACGGCGGTTGCCACCGCCAGCGCGGCCCGTGCGTCGATTGCGGCCGTCCGCACGGCCGGCGCCGCCGCGAACGGCTGACGCACGTCGCCGAGCCAGGCCGGCGGCTCGACGGCCACCGCCGGGCGCGGCGCGGTGAGCGGTGCGACCGTGAAGCGCTCCGCGCGCCGGGACGGCGCCGCCGCGGGCAGCGGCGCAACCGGCCGGGCCGCGCATGCATCGGCCGCAGCAGCACCGGCCGACTCGCGATGAAACGCGAACGCCAGCGGCACGCGCGCCGAGCGCATCCCCTGCCGCATCGCGACACCCGTCTCCGCCGGCCCGACGAACAGCATGCCGTCGTCGGCGAGACGCGCGTCGAGCGAGCGGATCACGCGATCCTGCGCATCGCGGTCGAAATAGATCAGCACGTTGCGGCAGAACACGAAATCGTAGCGAATGCCGTTGTCGGCGACCGGTTCGACGAGGTTCGCGTGACCGAACTGCACGCACGCGCGCACGCGCTCGTCGAGCAGCCAGCCGTCGCGGGTCGGCGTGAAGTACCGCGTACGAAACTCCGTCGCCGTCCCGCGGAACGCATTGCGTCCGTAACAGCCGAGCCGCGCCTGCTCGATCGCGCGCGCGCTGAGGTCGATCGCGTCGATCGCGAAGCTGGCCGGCTCGAGCCCCGCATCCAGCAACGCCATCGCCGCCGAATACGGCTCCTCGCCCGTCGAGCACGGCGCGCTCAGCACGCGAATCACGCGGCCGGGCATCGCGGCGAGCCGTTCGGCGGCCTCCCGCGCGAGCGTGGCGAAGGCTTCGCGGTCGCGGAAGAACCACGTCTCCGGGACGACGAACAGCTCGATCAGCGCGCGCCGTTCGTCGGCCGACGCGTTGAGCTGCTGCCAGTACGCGTCGAGCGCTTCCGGCGTCACGGGCAGCCGCGCGGCCGACGGCACGCGCTCGCCGTCCCCCTGCAACGCATGCACGCGATCCGTCAGCGCCCGCATCAGGAAATCGTTGCCGAGCGAATCGGGGTCGATGCCGGTCTCGCGCAGCAGCCAGCCGCGAAATCGCGATTCGGACACGTTCATGCGGATTCCCCCCCGTGGCCCGACAGGCCGTCGAACAGATACAGGCGTGCAACGTCGTCGATCAGGTCGGACACGGACATCTGCTGCACGACACCGTCGGGCGTGTTCGCGACCTGCCCGAGCCAGCGCGTGCGCGCGGTCGAGACGCCGCTGGCGCGGAACGCCGCGCGGTCGATCCGCATCGTCTGCGTCGCGCGCTCGACGATCAGGCCGAGCGTGCGCTCGCCCCCGGCGTGACCGGAGCGATAGCGGACCATCACGAGCCGCGTCGAGCGCAGCGCCTGCGCGCGCCGCCCGAGCGCCAGCATCGGCACGTCGATCACCGGCACCGGCTCGCCGCCGCGCATCAGCAGCCCGGCGATCCAGTCGGGCGCGCCGGGCACCGCCTTCGTGACGGCGAGCGGCAGCACCTCTTCGATGCCGGCCGCGTCGAGCGCGTAACGCTCGCCGTCGAGCTCGAACATCAGGAACAGCGCGTGAGCGCCGTTCTGCGTGTCGGCGCGCGTCACGCGTCGACCTTGAAGCGCGACACGCTGGTGCGCAACTGGTTCGCGACGAGCGTCAGGTCGTCGATGGCCTGCGACGACTGGCGCAGCGACTCGGCCGTCTGCTGCGCGGCCTCCGACAGCTGCGACAACGCCTGCGTGATCTGCTCGGCGCCGTTCGCCTGCGTCTGCATGCCCTCGTTGACCATCTGGAAGCGCGGCGAGAGCGTCTGCACCTCGGAGATGATCTGCGACAACTGCCCGCCGACCTGCTGCACGTCGAGCATCCCGCGGCGCACTTCCTCGGAGAATTTGTCCATTCCCATCACGCCCGCCGACACGGCCGACTGGATTTCCTTCACCGTCTGCTCGATGTCGTAGGTCGCGACGGCCGTCTGATCGGCCAGGCGGCGGATCTCGGTCGCGACGACCGCGAAGCCGCGGCCGTACTCGCCGGCCTTCTCGGCCTCGATCGCCGCGTTCAGCGACAACAGGTTGGTCTGGTCGGCCACCTTCGTGATCGTCGCCACCACCTGGTTGATGTTCAGCGCCTTCTCGTTGAGGATCGCGAGCTTCGCGTTCACCGAGCCGGCCGCGTCCATCACGCTGCGCATCGTCTCGCCCATCCGCGTGAGCCCGCTCTGGCTCACGCCCGCGAGCGTCGCCGACTGCTCGGCCACGCCGGCCACCTCGTTCATCGTGCGCAGCAGGTCGCGCGACGTGGCGAAGATCTCGCGCGAGGTCGCGCCGATCTCGGTCGTCGTCGCCGCGGTCTCGTTCGCGGTGGCCTGCTGTTCGCGCGACGTCGCAGCGATCTCGGCCACCGACGTCGTCACCTGCAGCGACGACTGCTGCGCGCGCGAGACCAGCTCCGTCAGTTCGTCGGCCATCCGGTTGAAGCCCGTCTCGAGCGTGCCGAATTCGTCGCGGCGGCGCAGGTCGAGGCGACGCGTCAGGTTCCCGGTGCGCATCACGTCGTGCACCTCGACGAGCCGCGCCATCGGCACGGTGACCGAGCGGTACAGCATGTAGCCGAGCCCCAGCGCGGACAGCAGCATGAACGCCAGTGCCGTCGCCAGCACGATCTCGGTGTCCTGCACGGATTCGCGGATCAGCTTCGCGGACTGCTCCGCGAACTTGCGGTTCTCCTGCACCAGCACGTTCGCGTTGCGCACGACCTCGGTCCATGCGGGCAGCGCTTTTGCGTACGCGGCGACTGCCTCGTCGTGCGATGCGCGGCTCTTCTGCATCGCGTCGTTGAGCAACGGCACGTAGTGATCGTAGGCGCCGCGGAACGCCATGAAGCGCTGCCGGTCGTCGTCGCGGAACGTCGTGTTCTGGTAGTCCACCGACAGCGATTCGGTTTCCTTCAGCGCGTCGGCGATCTTCGCGAGATCGCGCTGCACGGCTTCTGGCCCGGTGTCGACGAAGGTCGCCTGCTGCAGCAGCATGAACGATTCGTTGACCGAGCCGCGCAGCGACGACGCGAGATAGACGCCGGGCAACGAGTCGCGCTCGATGCTGACGGCTTCGGCGTTGATCGCGCGCAGTCGCTCGTACGACACGCCGGCTGTCACCAGCATCAGCACGAACAGCACGCCGAAGCTGAGCAGGATGCGATTGCCGAGCGTCAGCCGGGCAGCGCCGATCGTCGGATGCAGGCTTTCATTGGTCGCGCGAGGCGTCACGGTGGCCATGTTCGTTATGGGCTTTCTAGATTCAGCGTTGAAAAAATCCGCGCCCGCGTGCGCGCCGGGTGGCGCGCCACGAGCGCATCGGGGTCTCGCGGGCGGCGCGGCGCCGGCAGGCCGCGCCGCGACATCACTGCTCCGCTTGCGCCGGCAGCCGAAGCGCGACCATGAAGCCGCGCGCCGTATTGCGCATCAGGATCTTGCCGCGATGCCGCGCCGCCGTCGCGCGGACGAACGCGAGGCCGAGGCCGAAACCGCCGCGCGCCGCGCCGTGCGCGGATTCGAGCTGCACGAACGACTCGGTCGCGGCCGTGCGCTGTTCCGGCGCGATGCCGGCGCCGGCATCCTCGACGCCGATCAGCCAGGCGCCGTCGTCGCCGCTCAGCGTGCAATGTACGTCCATCCCGGCCGGGCCGTACTTCAGCCCGTTGTCGATCAGGTTCGCGACCGCGCGTGTCAGCATCATGCGGTCGCCCATCGTCACGCACTCGGTATCCGGCACGTGCGCGATCACCCGGCAGCCGAGCCCGGCCGCCTTCTCCCACAGCTGGTCGACGGCGTCGAGCACGATCTCGTTGAGACTCAGGACCTCGTGCGCGCGGCGCTCGGACTGCGCGCGGGTCAGGTGGATGAAGCCGTCGGCGAGCGCGAGCGCGCGTCGCGCGTGGCCGGCGATGCGCTCCATGATCGCCGGCATGTCGCCGTGTTCGGTCCGGTAGACGTCGAGCAACGCGAGGATCGACGTCTGCGGCGAGCGCATGTCGTGCGACAGGAAATCGAGCGCCTCGTCGCGCTGCCGCGACATCAGGTACGAATTCGAGTGATAGCGGATGCGCGCGGTCAGCTCCATCGCGTCGGGAAGCTTCACCAGATAGTCGTTCGCGCCGGCGATGAACGCCTCGCGCTTGACGATCGGCTCCTCCTTCGCGGACAGCACGATGATCGGCACGCGTGCGGTGCCGGCGTCGGCGCGCCACGCGCGCACGAGATCGAGGCCGTCGATTTCCGGCATCACGAGATCCTGCAGGATGACCGTCGGCTTCACGTCGCGCGCGACCGCCATCGCCCGATGCGCGTCGGTGCACACGTGCAGGTCGATGTCGTGCTCGCTGCGCAACGCGCGGCGGATCACCTCGCCGACGAACGGCTGGTCGTCGACGAGGAGGACCGATAACCCCGGTTCGAGGCAATCCGAGGCATTATCACTGCTCGATTCTTTCATAAATACAGTTTCAAACGCCGAATCTCCAATCGATTCTTTCATAGGAGTTGTTTATCCGACTTGGACACTATCTTATATTGGCAGTTGTAAAACCCGCCTGATTTCGCCGATTTGGCCTGTCGGCACTGCCTTGCAGGGCTTCGGACGCCGCTTGTTTCCCCGTCGACGACCGCATTACCTCCGCATTCTTTCTCTCAATAAACATAACCGGCTGATTCTAAATGAAATTAGAACACAGCATCTATCTCCTTCCGGTTTAGTTTTGCCGAATATGCGGAAAGAGACGGAAACAGATAAATCAGATCATTTCCGGATTCGAAAGACGATAACGTTTGCGGGACCGCCGCGATGAGGTTTGCATGCGCTGCAAGGCTGGCGTCCAGTGTCCTATTGGGGCCGGATTCGGATGCCCGACAGGTCGACCCCGCACCTCGAGCCAACGACGCTTGCGAGCCATCCGACTCGAATGGCCGAATATCGGCAGCAGTGCTGCACGGAGCGGCGCGATGACGCCGAGCGCAATCGTCACGTGGCAACGCGCCGGCCCGCCCGCGCGCCATCGGGGCATCGGGGCATCGGGGCATCGG